>RXJW01000034.1 GCA_003963005.1 Burkholderiales bacterium | reverse complement strand
CCTGCCGCAAAAAGCAGCAGAGTAGGTCTGTCACCCTGGTCAATATTCAGTCGGCACTACACGGTTTGCCTGGTCAGTTTTCGGTCGGCGGCAACATTCTAGGGCTATGCAAGCTGGCCGGGCTGGAGGCGACTGAACCGTTCCGTGTCAATGGCGAGCAGGTAGACGGCGCCGTCAAATACGACGGCGAGCACTACCTGATCGAGGCCAAATGGCAAGACAAGGCCGCTGCTAACGAACCCGTCTACCAGTTCGCCGGAAAAGTGGAAGGCAAGATGTATGGCCGCGGGATATTTGTGTCAATCCACGGGTTCAGCCCCCAGGTCGTCGCATCTCTCACCACCGGCAAGGCGATTCGAACGATCTTTGTGGACGGCGGCGACCTGACGCTGGTGCTCGAGGGTCTGCTGGGCTTTAACCAGATGCTGGACAGGAAAATTAAGGCGGCCCAGACGAAGGGGCTGATCTACGTTGACGCGATGACGGGTCACCAGAAGTGACCTCTACCTTGCGCGGCTGTTCGCGTGGCACTGCATAACCTCGCGCACGTAGCGTTTCGAACAGAATGCAAACCTAGATGTTCCCGCCGCCGCGGTTTGGAGCGACGCGTCGGCCTTGAAAGAGAGCCGATGATCTCCCCCGGCCTTTCCATCGCGTCATAACCGACTCTCTCGCTCTCACAGTGTGGGAAACGCCCGACGGACCTTATTCAGGCCCGACGGACTTTATTTGTTGGAGTCACTGGCAGCACCAGCCCCACGCCTCACTCCACCGTCACCGACTTCGCCAGGTTTCGCGGCTTGTCGACGTCGGTGCCGCGGGCGCAGGCGGTGTGATAGGCCAGCAACTGCAGCGGCACCACGTGCAGGATGGGTGACAGCGCGCCGTAGTGCTCGGGCATGCGGATGACGTGCAGGCCGGCTTCGCTCTCGATCGCGGTGTCGCCGTCGGCGAAGACGTAGAGCTGGCCGCCGCGGGCGCGGACTTCCTGCATGTTGCTCTTGAGCTTCTCCAGCAGCGCGTCGTTCGGCGCCACGGTCACCACCGGCATCTCGGCGGTCACCAGGGCGAGCGGGCCGTGCTTGAGTTCACCGGCCGGGTAGGCCTCGGCGTGGATGTAGCTGATTTCCTTGAGCTTGAGCGCACCTTCCAGCGCGATCGGGTAGTGCAGGCCACGGCCCAGGAACAGCGCGTTTTCCTTGCGGGCGAACTCCTCGCTCCAGGCGATGACCTGGGGCTCCAGCGCCAGCACGGCCTGCACGGCCACGGGCAGGTGGCGCAGGTCCTTCAGGTGGCGGGCTTCGTCGTCCTCGCTGAGGTGGCCGCGCGTCTGCGCCAGGGCCAGGGTCAGCAGGAAGAGGCCGACGAGCTGCGTCGTGAAGGCCTTGGTGGAGGCCACGCCGATCTCGGCGCCGGCCCGGGTGATGTAGGCCAGCTCGCACTCGCGCACCATGGCGCTCGTGGAGACGTTGCAGATGGTCAGCGTGTGGAGCATGCCCAGGGACCGGGCGTGCTTGAGCGCCGCGATCGTGTCGGCCGTCTCGCCGCTCTGGCTGATCGTGACGACCAGGGTACGCGGGTCGGGCACGCTGTCGCGGTAGCGGTATTCGCTGGCGATCTCGACCGAGGTCGGGATCTTGGCGATGCTCTCGAGCCAGTACTTGGCCGTGGAGCCGGAGTAGTAGCTGGTGCCGCAGGCCAGGATGAGGACCTTGTCCACCTCCTTGAACACGCGGTAGGCGCCGTCGCCGAAGAGCTCGGGGCTGATGCCGGTCACCGCATCCAGCGTGTTCGCAATCGCCACGGGCTGCTCGAAGATTTCCTTCTGCATGTAGTGGCGATAGGGGCCCAGTTCGGCCGCGCCGCTGTGGGCGTGCACGGTCTTGACCTCGCGCTGCACGGCCCCGTAGCGGCCGGTCGTGGTGTCCAGCCGGCTGAGCCAGTAGCGGCCGAGCTGCAGGTCGACCACGTCGCCCTCTTCCAGGTAGACGATCTGGTCGGTCACGCCGGCCAGGGCCATCGCGTCGGAGGCGACGAAGTTCTCCTGCTCGCCCACGCCCAGCACCAGCGGCGAGCCCTCGCGGGCAGCCACCACGCGGTGCGGCTCGTCGCGGCAGAACACGGCCACGGCATAGGCGCCCTTCAGGCGCGGCAGGGCCTGCTGCACGGCATCCAGCAGGTCGCCGCTGTAGAGGTGGTCGATCAGGTGGGCGATGACCTCGGTGTCGGTCTGGCTCGCGAACTGGTAGCCGCGGGCCTTGAGTTCGGCACGCAGCTCGTCGTGGTTCTCGATGATGCCGTTGTGCACCAGGGCGATGCGGCCCACGCTGGCTTCACTCGCGTTCGGGCCGGCGGAGAAGTGCGGGTGGGCGTTGTGCACCGCCGGGGCGCCGTGCGTGGCCCAGCGGGTGTGGGCGATGCCGGTGCCGGCGCTGATGCCGTCCTGGTCGGCCTGGGCCTGCAACTCGGCCACGCGCGAGGTGCTGCGGGCGCGCTTGAGGCCGCCGTCCTGGTGCACGGCCACGCCGCAGGAGTCATAGCCGCGGTATTCGAGCCGCTTCAGGCCTTCGACCAGGATGGGAACGATGTTGCGATGACTGACCGCGCCGACGATGCCGCACATGAGGACTCTCCGTTGAGGAATGCAGCATCCTAGGCAAGGCAAAAAGACAGATGTGTGCAAACTTCATCTACATTTGAACGAAAATTTCTCGAATCATCTAGGGAGAAAGTTTCTTTCAAAATGAATCAATCAGTGCAACTGGATGCCATCGATCTGCGCCTGCTGGAAGCCCTGCAGCAGGATTGCGCTCTGAGCAACCAGGATCTTGCCGCCCGGGTGGCGGTGTCGCCGGCCACCTGCCTGCGCCGCGTGAAGCGCCTGGTGGACGCCGGCGTCATCGAGCGTCGCGTGGCCCTGCTGTCGCCCGACGCTCTCGGCGCTGGCCTGCAAGCACTGCTGGAGATCACGCTCGACCGCCAGGGCGCGGAACACCTGGATGCCTTCGAGGCCCGCGCCGTGCAGGAGGCGGCCGTGCAGCAGTGCTGGCGGGTGTCGCCTGGGCCAGACTTCGTGCTGGTGGTGCAAGTGGCCGACATGCCGGCCTACCATGCCCTCACCCAACGCCTGCTCACGCAGGACGCGAACGTGCGCAACATCAAGGCCTTCTTCAGCGTGAAGCGGGCCAAGTTCGACACCCGCATCGCCCTGCCCACCCGCTGAGCCGCGCCCGCCCAAAAGCAAAGCGGCCCGAAGGCCGCTTCTGCACGCAGGGCGTGTCGGCCGCCTCAGGCGCGACGACGGCGGGCAGCACCCGCCACCAGACCCAGGCCTGCCAGCATCAGCACGGAGGTCTCGGGCTCCGGCACGGCCACGGCCGGGTTCACCACCGAATTGATCCACGCAAGCTGGTCGAACACCGCCGTGGAGCCCGACAGGTCGCCGTAGCTGCTGCTGTTGTTGATCATCGCGTCGCAGTTGGTCAGGTGGACGAAGTCGCAGGCCCCCTGGCCGCTGGCGTCATTGCCCTGCCAGCCCCAGGAGTGCACCGCACTGAGCAGCCACTGGCCCGACGCGGCATCCCAGACGAAGTCGCCACCACCGGAGTCGCCGCCGGCAATCAACGCCTCGTTGGCACCCAGGCCCGTGCCGCTCGTCCAGGCATTGCCGCTCACGCCGGCGATGCGGCCCAGCGTGTTGTTGTTGGCCGTGCCGTTGTCGAAGTCCGACATGTAGGTGGTGCCGGTGTAGTAGGCCGCGTTGTAGCCCCAGCCGGCCACCACCGAGTCCATGGCCTTGTTGAACGTCTTGCTCGTGACGTCGAAGGTGTTGTAGCCGTAGTGGCCGTAGCCGCCGTCGCTCCAGTTGGGCGACGTGCTGGACGTGGCCGTTCCGGACGTGCCGTAGCCGGCCATCAGGTAGTCCTTGCCCACGTCGTTGGTGGTGCTGAGCTTGTAGCCGGCGATCGTCGTGACCGGCGCGCTGAGCTTGAGGATGGCGAGGTCCGATCCCGCATCCGCCGAGTTGCTGAAGCCCTGCCAGAGCGGATGCAGCGTCGCACCACCCTGCGCCACCGTGCGGGTGACGGCCGCCACGCCGTTGTAGAAGCCGAAGGACACGCTCATATTGCCCACGAAATCGTCGGCGCAATGCCCGGCAGTCAGCACGTAAGCGCCGCCCGCCAGCAGCGACCCCGAGCAGGCGTACTGCCCGCCGTCAGCCGCGGTGAAGCTCAGGCGTGCCACGCCGTCCAGCGCAGCAACGCCGTTGAACAACTGGCCCGGCGCGAAGCGCCAGTTTGACGGGGAGCTCGTGTTGCCCGTGGTCGGCGTCAGCGGCCCGGTATCGGCACTGACGTACTTTGACGCGTCGGCCTGGGCTGCCTGGACCAAGCACAGGGCTGCCGCCACGGCGACCAGGCGGATAGAGGACTTCATGGGATGACTCGAATCGCAGGAGTGGGGCGCGGCCCTGACTCAGCCGCGCGACGGTGTCATGCTGGCACGAACGCGCATCCTGGCTTCACACAACGCCCCCCCGGTTCGGAGGGGTCTGTCCCTTCGACAGGCGACGGACCCGTGCCGGCCGCCCCTGCGCCTTCAGCGCCGCAGGATGCCCAGCCCCTTGAGGTAGTCACCCTCGGGGAAGCACACGGTCTGCGGATGATCGGCTGCTGCGGCCAGGCGCTCGATGATGTAGCCGTCCACCCCGGCATCCAGGCCGGCGCCGGCCACGATCTTGTGGAACAGGTCGGGCGAGATGCCGCCCGAACACGAGAAGGTGTAGAGCAGGCCGCCGTCATTCAGCAGCAGGAAGGCCAGGCGGTTGATGTCCTTGTAGGCCCTTGCCGCCCGCTCCGCATGGGCCGCGGTCGGCGCGAACTTGGGCGGGTCCAGCACGATGGCGTCGAAGCGCCGACCCTCGGCCAGGCAGCGGCGCAGCGTGGCGTTCACGTCGGCGTCCCAGGCCTGGTGGCGCGCCGCATCGAAACCGTTCAGCGCGACATGCGCGGTCGCGCGCGCCAGCGCCGGGCCCGAGGAGTCGACGCTGATGACCTCGCTCGCGCCTCCCGCCAGCGCTGCCACCGAGAACCCGCCGGTGTAGCTGAAGCAGTTCAGCACGGTGCGCACGCCGTACTGCCTGACCGCATCGGCAAAGCGGCGTCGGCTGTCGCGCTGGTCGAGGTAGTAGCCGGTCTTGTGGCCCTCGGCAACGTCCAGCGTGAGCTGCCAGTCGTGCTCGCGGATCGTCAGCGCCGTGGCGCCCTCGCCGCGCAGCCAGCCGGTCTGCACCGGCAGGCCCTCCCACTCGCGGGCTTGGGCATCCGAGCGCTCGTAGAGCCGTGTGAGGCCGGTCGCGGCCAGCAGCGCATCGGCAATCACGGCCTTCCAGCGCTCCACCCCTGCGCTCGTGAACTGGGCCACGAGGGTGTCGACATACCGGTCCACGATCAGCCCCGGCAAGCCGTCGGCTTCGCCGTGGATCAGGCGCACGGCGTCGGACGCGATCGGCAGCCGGGCGCGCATTGCCAGTGCCTGCGCGATGCGGCGCTGGAAGAAGGCGGCATCGATGCGCTCGGTTTCGTCGAAGCTCCAGGCGCGCAGCCGGATCTGCGACTGCGGGCTGAAGGCCGCCCAGGCCAGGAACCGGCCGTCGGCAGACACGACGCGGACGGTCTCGCCCGCGTCGCCACCGCCCCGGGCGATGGAGCTCTCGAACACCCACGGGTGACGCTTGACGAGCGAACGCTCCTTGCCAGCGCGCAGCGTGATCGTCTTCATCGCTGCAGCGCTCCGAAGGCATAGCTCAGCTGCAGATGCGCGAGTGAGGTCGCCTGGCTGCTGCCACGCATCGTGCGGAACTCGCCCAACCCGGCGCGCAGCCGCAGGCGCTCGCTGACGGGCCACAGCGCCCACAGCTCAGCCTGCGTGACGGCACCGCCGCCCACCTGCACGCCACCGCCGCCGGCCGCACCGACCAGCCACTCGCCGCCCACGCGCAAGCCGCCCCACAGCGGGTCGCTCTGCACACCGGCGCCGAAGAGGCCGAACGAATAAGCGCCCGCGCTGCCCGCGGCAGCGCTGCCGGCCTGCGCGGCGCCGTAGAAGCGCGACGAGAACTCACGCGACATGTTGACGGCCAGGTGCGTGACCGCCTCGACGCGGCCGTCCTTGAAGCGCAGGCGGGGCAGGTACAGGACGCTCGCGCCCAGTTGCTGCACGCGCACCGTGCCGCCCAATTCATCGCCGACTACCGCCGGCGCCCGGTCCAGCGGCATGGCCAGCACCGCACGCACGTAGGGTGCGTTGTAGCTGCCGCTGTAGGCATGGGTGTAGCCGGCGTCCAGGCGCAGCGTCGGCCCCCAGGGGGTGATCCAGCGCAGTGTCGGCCCGGCCCGGAACAGCACGCCGCTGCCGGTGTTCAGGTTGCCGCCACCGCCCAGGCCGGCGCCGAGCTGCCCGCCCAGGCGCCATTGGGGCACGCCGAAGATGGCCCAGTCCTGGCCGATCTGGCCGAGCACTTCCATGTAGCCGTCGGCCCCGCCCTGGGCGGCGCCCGAGGCCTCGATGCCCCACCAGCTGCCGTCGACGATGTACTGGCGCAGCTCGGCGCCTGCCTTGCCGATGCGGCGCTGCATCGGCTTGCCACTGCGGTCGACGCTGCCGCTGCTCGGCTTCTCGAAGCCCCCCGTCAGCGCGATCTCGTCGAAGCCCAGGCCCGTGCGCTTGGTGGCGCGGCCCGGCCGACCGGCGTCGTCCGGCGAAAAGCTGGGGAAGTCCATCGAGCGACCGAGACTGAACCCCAGGCCTACACCGCTCCTGACGTTGCCGCTCGGGAAGCGGATCTGCGCCACGCCCACCCCGGTGTACCAGGGGCCGATTTCGGTGCGCAGCGACAGCTCAGGCCGCAGCATCAGCCCGCCGCCAAAGCGCAACTGCTGCGTCGACAGGCCGCCGCCCGCGCCCACATACAGGCTCGCAGCCACGTGCGTGTGGGACGTGAGCCGCCAGCGCCGCTGCCCGGTGAAGCCCACCGTGAAGATGCCGCCGTAGTTGCCCTTGGCCGCGCCATACACGCCGGGCCCGAAGCCCCAGTCGTCGTCCAGCGCCATCAGGTAGTTGATCGACGCGAACGCCGTCCGCCCGCCGTCGGGCATCTTCATGCGCGTCCAGTTGCCTTCCACGGCGGCCGGCCGCACCGTCTGCACCCGCGCGAACGGCGCGTCGTCAGGCGTGGCCAGCGCCATGCAAGGCGCAAGCGCACACAGCGCCACGAGTGATCGCGCGGACAGCGTCGATCCAGCCGGGCCGGTCGGACGGGGTCGCTCCCTGGAAGGGCCGGGCGAAGCCGGTCGGGGGTGGGTCATTTCTTGGCTCGCGGATGGGCCGCGTCGTAGATGCGCGCCAGGTGCTGGTGATCCAGCTGGGTGTAGACCTGGGTCGTCGTGATGTGGGCGTGGCCGAGCAGCTCCTGCACCGCGCGCAGGTCGCCGCTGGACTGCAGCAGGTGCGATGCGAAGCTGTGCCGCAGCATGTGCGGATGCACGTGGGCCGGGCTGCCCGCCGCCACAGCGCGCGCGCCGAGCATGGCGCGCAGCGTGGAGCCGGCGAGGCGATGCCCGCGCGCGCCCACGAACAGTGCTGGTTCGTCCGGCGCTGCCAGTTGCGGCCGCACGGCCAGCCAGGCCTGCAGCGCCTCGGCCGCCGCACGGCCGAGCGGCGTGCTGCGGCGCTTGCCGCCCTTGCCCAGCACATGCACTTCGGCCGAGGCCAGGTCGACCCAGCCTGCCGCCGACCGGCTGGCTTGCAGGTCGAGGCTCGTCAGTTCTGAGGCGCGCAGCCCACAGCCGTAGAGCAACTCCACAAGCGCCCGGTCGCGCGCCTCCAGACGCGCGTCAGGCGGCTCCGCTTCGGCATGGCCCGCCAGTTGCACGGCATCGTCCACGCCCAGCGCCTTGGGCAGCGGCTTGGGGGCCTTGGGGGCGCGCAGGCCGTCGAACGGATTCAGCGCCACGCGGCCCTGCAGACCCAGCCAGCGATAGGCGCTGCGCCACACCGACAGCAGCAGCGCGATGGACTTCGGCGCCAGGCCCTCCCGGTGCAGCAGCGCCGCCAGCCGCCGGGCCTGCGCGAGCGTGAGCGCGCGGGCATCGACCGCGGACTCGGCCAGCATGGCCTGCAGGCGCAGCAGCCCGTCGGTGTACAGCCGCACGGTGCGCGGACTCAGGCGTTGCTGCACGCGGGCGTGCTGCAGGTAGTCACCAAAGTCCTCGCTGAGGGCCAACACTTCAGGCATAGGCTTCGATCACGAGTTGGCATCCCCACTCGACCCAGCGGCCGCCGTGGAACCGGCTTTGCCGGGCCACCAGCGGCGCCCCCTCGAGGGGGCCGGCGAAGCCGGTAGGGGGTGGGCTCATCCCACCAGCAGCCCGGCCAGGCCCGCGCTGGCGATCTCGCCGACGCGGGTCAGGAAGTCGGTGCCCATCTCGGCGGTGTAGCGGGTCGGGTCGGGCGAGCCGAGCACCAGCAGGCCGAAGGGCTTGTCCTCCTGCACGCCGGGCTGGTGCAGCGGGATGAGGGCGAGCGAGGTGGCGGTGCCGCCGCTTTCGCTCAGGCCGAGCCAGCGGGCCGCCTCGAAGCCCGAGTTCACGCCGCAGTAGGGCTGGCTGAGGCTGGAGGCAAAGCTCTTCACGTCGGTGCTGACCGCTGCGGCGTACTCGGCGCTCTCGAACTCGGGCGCGACACCCCAGAGCCGCAGGCTGGCCTGCGGGATCATGAACTGGTGGCGCAGCTCGCGCAGCAGCACCTCGGGCAGCGCCGCGGGCGTGCCGGCGGCACGCATGACAGCCAGCGTCCAGCGGTGCAGCCGGTCGGCGATGGCGACGTTGTCCTGGCCGTTGCGGATCATCTCGATGATGCGCAGTTCCAGGCCCTTAATCTTGTCGCGCAGCATCTCGGCCTGGCGCTCCTGCAGCGACACGGCACGCGTGCCGTGCGGGTGCTGCAGTTGCACGCTGGCCAGCAGCGCCGCGTGGCGTTCGAAGAAACCGGGGGTGGCCGCCAGGTAGTTGGCGATGTCGGTTTCGGTGATGCCTTGCACCGCGTCCGCGGCCGGGTTGGAACTCACAGCTCGATCTCTCCGTCAAAAACTTTCACTGCGGGGCCGGTCATCAGCACCGGGCTGTCACCCCCCGCCCATTCGATGCGCAGCAGGCCGCCGCGCGTCTGCACTTCCACGGCTGCGTCCAGCCAGCCCAGGCGGATGCCGGCGACCACGGCCGCACAGGCGCCCGTGCCGCAGGCGAGCGTCTCGCCGGCGTCGCGCTCGTAGACGCGCAGCGCGATGCGGTCGCGCGACAGCACCTGCATGAAGCCGGCATTCACACGGCGCGGGAAGCGGGCTTGCTGCTCGATGCGGGGGCCCAGGGCCAGCACCGGCGCGGTCTCGACGTCATCGACGCGCTGCACCGCGTGCGGGTTGCCCATCGACAGCACGGCCAGTTCGGCGCCCTCGACCGGCCACAGCTCGAAGCCGTTCACGAGCCGGGGTTGCAGGCCCGCCGCGTCGAACGGCAGCGCCGCATGCGTGAACACCGGCGCTCCCATGTCGACGGTGACGCGGCCATCGTCCTGCAGCAGCAGGTGCAGGCGGCGGTTCATGGTGTCGACGTGGATGTCGCGCTTGGGCGTGAGGCCGGCGTCGGCCACGTAGCGCACGAAGCAACGCGCACCGTTGCCGCAGTGCTCCACCTCATCGCCGGTGTTGTTGAAGATGCGGTAGCGGAAGTCGGCTCCCGCATCGGTGCTCGGCTCGATCACCAGGATCTGGTCGCACCCCACGCCGAAACGGCGGTCGCCGAGGCGGCGCATCTGCTCGGGCGTCAGCACGAACGGCTCGCGGGTGGCGTCGATGACGACGAAGTCGTTGCCGGCCCCGTGCATCTTGGTGAAGCGCAATCTCATGAGGCCGGATTATCGGGCGCCGCACCGATGTCCAGGCCACGCGGCTGCTTGTAGCGGTGATAGCCCCACAGGTATTGACCCGGACACCGCCGAATGAGGCTCTCCATCGCTGCATTCACGGCCGTGGCCGCCACGTCGGCAGGGGCGTCGGGGGCGATGGGCGGTGCCGGCAACACATGCACGATGAAGCCCTGTCCGCCCGGCCGGCGCTCGCCCCAGATCAGCAACAGCGCCGCGCCCGTCTGCTGCACGAGGCGCGCCGCGAGCGTCATCGTGTAGGCGGGGCGCCCGAAGAACGGCGCCCACACGCCCAGGCCGTCGGGCGGGACCTGGTCGGGCAGCAGGCCGATGACTTCACCGCGGCGCAGCGCCCGGATCATCTGGCGCACGCCAGCCAGCGACGCCGGCGCCGTGGCCAGGCCCGGTCGCTCGCGGGAGCCGGCCATCACCTCCCGCAGCGCCGCCTGCCGGGCCGGGCGGTACAGCACGGTGATCGGCGACTCGGGCGACGTGAAGCGCTCGGCAATCGCCTGGGCACAGATCTCGAAGCAGCCCAGGTGCGGCGTGAGCAGCACCAGGCCGCGCTTTTCGGCCAGCGCCTGGGCGATCAGCTCGCCGCCATCCCACTGCACGGCAGGGCCCAGGGGCTTGCCGCGCTGGCCCACCCAGAGCCACGGCAGCTCCGCCGCCATGCGCCCGGCAGCCGCCACCGCAGGCCGCGCGGCCGCCCAGGGGATGCCGGCCTGCGCGACGTTGGCGCGAAAGCGTTGCCGGTACGTGGCCGACGCGAAATACACGATCCAGCCCAGCCAGGCGCCCAAGACGTGCAAAAGCGCCAGGGGCATCCGGGCGAAGAAGCGGAAGAGCTGGGCCATGTTTCTTATAATCATCGGATCGCCGAGTTACTGAACTACTTGCGGGGCGATCCATAAATCCCGCTAAAGCGTTCGCCGCACCTCCAGGAGCAACGGCGACGCCGTCTACAAAAGCAACCGGAGTTTAAAAGTGGCGAACGATTTCCTCTTCACGTCTGAATCCGTCTCGGAAGGGCACCCCGACAAGGTGGCCGACCAGATCTCCGACGCCATCCTGGACGCGATCTTCGAGCAGGACCCGCGCAGCCGGGTGGCCGCCGAGACGCTGTGCAACACCGGCCTCGTGGTGCTGGCCGGCGAGATCACCACCAACGCGCACGTCGACTACATCCAGGTCGCCCGCGACACGATCAAGCGCATCGGCTACGACAACACCGAGTACGGCATCGACTACAAGGGCTGCGCCGTGCTCGTGGCCTACGACAAGCAGAGCAACGACATCGCCCAGGGCGTGGACCACGCCAGCGACGACCACCTCAACACCGGCGCCGGCGACCAGGGCTTGATGTTCGGCTACGCCTGCGACGAGACGCCCGAGCTGATGCCCGCGCCGATCTACTACGCCCACCGGCTGGTGGAGCGCCAGGCCCAGCTGCGCAAGGACGGCCGCCTGCCCTTCCTGCGCCCGGACGCCAAGAGCCAGGTCACGATGCGCTACGTGGACGGCAAGCCCCACAGCATCGACACCGTCGTGCTGTCCACCCAGCACGCGCCCGAATACTCGCTCGGCGACCGCATGACCGATGCGTTCTACGAGGCCATCCGCGAGGAACTCATCAAGCCGGTGCTGCCCAAGGAGTGGCTCACGCCCGACACCAAGTACCTGATCAACCCGACCGGCCGCTTCGTCATCGGTGGCCCGCAGGGCGACTGCGGCCTGACCGGCCGCAAGATCATCGTCGACACCTACGGCGGCGCCTGCCCGCACGGCGGCGGCGCCTTCTCGGGCAAGGATCCGTCCAAGGTCGACCGCTCGGCCGCCTACGCCGCGCGTTATGTCGCCAAGAACATCGTCGCCGCCGGCCTGGCGCGCCAGTGCCAGATCCAGGTGGCCTACGCCATCGGCGTGGCCCGCCCGATGAACGTGACGGTCTACACCGAAGGCACGGGCGTCATCCCCGACGACCAGATCGCCAAGCTCGTCAACGAGCACTTCGACCTGCGCCCGAAGGGCATCATCCAGATGCTCGACCTGCTGCGCCCGATCTACGCCAAGACCGCCGCCTACGGCCACTTCGGCCGCGAGGAGCCCGAATTCACCTGGGAAAAGACGGACAAGGCCCAGGCGCTGCGTGCAGCGGCCGGGCTCTAAGCCCGGCGTTCGCGGCAGCGAACCCTGGGGCTTGGGGCGCAGCTCATGTCGCGAAGCGACGTGAGCGAAGACCACAAGGCTGCACGCAGCGAACCCCGACCTTCCAACGCCACCCTCGGGTGGCGTTTTTACTTCCCAGCCCCCCGCACTCAACGATAGAGTCAGCGCACCGGCAAAGTGCATGGGCTTGCTCGCCCTGCGGGGGCTGCCGGCAGGAGGCGACGATGAAGATGCAATCCCTGCGGATCGGCACGCGTCTGGGACTGGGCTTCGGCCTCGTGCTGCTGCTGCTGGCCATCGCACTCGGCCTGAGCTATCGGCGCATCGGGTCGGTCGGGCCGCACATCGATACCCTGCTGGAGCTCCAACGGCGCCAGGACATGGCGCAGGACTGGCGCACCCAGACCCAGCTCAACGTGACGCGCACCGACGCCGTGGCGCGCGCCGGCGGCACCGGGCCGGTCGCCGAGTTCTTCTCCCCGACGATCAAGGCCACCAGCGCGAAGATCAACGAGCTGCAGGAGGGCCTCACCAAAGCCGTCGACAGCGACCGGGGCAAGGCCCTGCTCGCCGAGATCGCCGCGGCCCGCAAGACCTACGTCGACCTGCGCAACCAGGTCTTCGCCGAGCTCAAGGCCGGCGAGACCGACACGGCGCTGCAGACGCTGGAGACGAAGATGCGGCCTGCCTCGGAGGCCTATGTCGCAGTCATCAGCCGCCTGGCCGACTACCAGGGCGAGCGCGTGCGCGCCGAGACCGAGCAGGTCATGGAAGAAGCCCGGCGCACGCAGATGCTGATGCTGGTCATCGCGATCGCCTGCATGGGCATCGGCGTGGCGGCGGCCTGGCTGATCACGCGCTCGGTGGTGGCCCCGCTGCGCGAGGCCATCCACGCGGCCGAGGATGTGGGCCAGGGGAACCTGGCACGCGAGATCCACACCAGCGGCAGCGACGAGACCGCCCAGCTCACGCAGGCCCTGTCGCGGATGCAGCACTCGCTGCGCCACCTCGTCAGCTCGGTGCGCGACAACGCGCAGGGCGTGGCGACGGCCAGCTCGGAGATTTCGCTCGGCAACCACGACCTCTCCGCGCGCACCGAGCAGCAGGCCAGCGCGATCCAGGAAACGGCCGCCTCGATGGAGGAGCTGTCGGCCACCGTGAAGCTCAATGCCGACAACGCGGGGCAGGCCGACCAGCTCGCCCACGACGCCAGCGAAGTGGCCCGTCAGGGCGGCGCGGTCGTGACGGAGGCCGTGCAGCGCATGAAGGGCATCGAGGAAAGCTCGCGCCGCATCGCCGACATCATCGGCACCATCGATGCCATCGCCTTCCAGACCAACATCCTCGCGCTCAACGCCGCGGTGGAAGCCGCCCGCGCGGGCGAGCAGGGCCGCGGCTTCGCGGTCGTCGCCAGCGAAGTGCGCATGCTGGCCCAGCGCAGCGCCGATGCCGCCAAGGAGATCAAGAGCCTCATCAGTGACAGCGTCGAGCGGGTCGAGCAGGGGTCGGCCCTCGTCAACCAGGCGGGGCAGACGATGGAGCAGGTGGTGGCGTCCATCAACCGCGTGGCCCACATCGTGCGCGAGATCAGCGCGGCCAGCCGCGAGCAGAGCAGCGGCGTGACCCAGGTCGGCCAGGCCATCACGCAGATGGACCAGGCCACGCAGCAGAACGCCGCGCTCGTGGAGGAAAGCGCCGCAGCGGCGGAGAGCCTGAAAAGTCAGGCCGCGGAACTCGTGAAGCTGGTGGCGGCCTTCAAGACCTGAACGGGCTCAGCGACTCACGCCCCTGAGCGCATCGTCCAGCACCTCCACCCAGTGCCGCACCGGCTGGGCGGTGCCGCTTTGCAGATGCTGGATGCAGCCGATGTTGGCCGACACGATCTGTTCCGCCTGCAGCGGAGCGAGGGCTGCCAGCTTGCGGTCGCGCAACTGCCGGGAGAGCTCGGGCTGCAGCACCGAGTAGGTACCGGCGGAGCCACAGCAGAGGTGGCTGTCCGTCGGTGCGCAGCCGATGGTGAAGCCCAGTTCGCGCAGTGCTGCCTCCACGCCGCCGCGCAGCTTCTGGCCGTGCTGCAAGGTGCAGGGCGGGTGATAGGCGAGGCTGCCGGCCTTGGCCTTCAGGCGTGACTTGAGCGCAGGCACGAGCTCGGGCAACAGCTCGCTCAGGTCCTTCGTGACCTCGCTGATGCGTGCTGCCTTGTCGGCATAGGCAGGGTCATGCGCCAGCAGGTGGGCGTAATCCTTGACCATCACGCCGCAGCCTGACGCGTTCATCACCAGCGCCTCGACCCGCTCGCCGCGGCCGGACACCAGCGGCCACCAGGCGTCGATGTTGCGGCGCATGTCATGGAGCGCCGCCTCGTGGTCGCCCAGGTGCTCGCGGATCGCGCCGCAGCAGCCGGCGCCGTCGGCCACCACGGTCTGGATGCCCGCGGCGTCCAGCACCCGCGCCGTGGCGCTGTTGATGTTGGGCGCCATTGCCGGCTGCACGCAGCCGAGCAGCAGCGCGACCTTGCGGTTGAGCTGCCGTGTGGGCCAATTGTGCGCCGTGGGCGGTGCCTTGGCCGGCACCTTGTCCTTGAGTGACGCGGGCACGAGCGGCCTGAGGGCCTGCCCGAGCTTCATCGCGGGCTTGAAGAGCGGCGAGGTCAGGCCTTCCTTCAGCAACCAGCGCACGCGCCGCTCGCCGCTGGGGCGCTCGACCTTGGCGTCCACCACACGCCGGCCGATGTCGACGAGACGACCGTACTCGACGCCCGAGGGGCAGGTCGTCTCGCAGTTGCGGCAGGTCAGGCAGCGGTCCAGGTGGGCCTGCGTCTCGCGCGTGGGCGTGGCGCCTTCGAGCACCTGCTTGATCAGGTAGATGCGGCCGCGCGGGCCGTCGAGTTCATCGCCGAGCAACTGGTAGGTCGGGCAGGTCGCGGTGCAGAAGCCGCAGTGCACGCAGCGGCGCAGAATGGCTTCGGCCTCGGTGCCGTCGCGGGTGCCGGTGAATTCTGGGGCGAGTTGGGTTTGCATTCAAAGCTCGGGGTAGAGGCGCCCGGGATTGAAGATCCCGTGGGGATCGAAGCTCGCCTTCAGGCGACGGTGGATGGCCGCCAGCGGTGCGGACAACGGCGTGAAGGCACCCGGCGACTTGTCCAGCGCACGGAACAGCGTCGCGTGGCCACCCACGCTCGTCGCGGCCTCCCGCACCGCGGCCGGTTCCATCGGCGTGACGACCCAGCGCTGCGCACCGCCCCACTCGATGAGTTGCTCGCCGTGCAGCTTGAGTTCGGGCGCGATCGCCGGCAGGGACAGGCGCCACAGTCGCGCGCCCCCGGCCACCGCGCGCTCGGCGCCGATGAAGAACTCGTCCGTGTGGTCACGCAAGCCGGTCCAGAACGGCTCGGCCAGATCGGCCGGAATCACGTCGCCGCCCAGCTTGCGGCCCGCCGAGGCCACAGCCGCCTCAGCGCCGGCCAGACGCAGCAGCAGGGCACCATCCCACCAGGCGCTCGCCTCGATGGGCAGCGGCTGCCCGCCCCAGGTGTTGACGGCCTTCAGTGCTGCGGGCTGGTCGAACTCGAAGCGCAGCGTGGCCGACGCAGCCGGCAGCGGGAGCACCTTCAGCGTGACTTCGGTGATGAGGCCCAGCTGGCCCATCGAGCCGGCCAGCACGCGGCTGACGTCGAAGCCCGCCACGTTCTTCATGACCGTGCCGCCGAAGTTCAGCAGCTCGCCGTCGCCGTTGAGCAGCACGGCGCCGAGCACATGGTCCCGCACGCAGCCGAGCGCGGCGCGGCTGGGCCCCGACAGGCCGGCCGCCACCATGCCGCCGACCGTGCCGCGCCCCCCGAAGCGAGGCGGCTGGAAGGCCAGCCGCTGGCGCTGCTGCGCCAGCAGGTTCTCCACCTGCACGAGCGGCGTGCCGGCCAGCACGCTGATGAACAGCTCGCTGGGCTCGTAGGCCGTCACGCCGGCCAGGCTCAGCGTGGACAGCGGCTCGCCCTGCAGCGGGCCACCGTAGAAGTCCTTGCTGCCGTGGCCGGTGAAGCGCAGGGGCTGGCCGGCCCGGATCGCGTCGCGGAAGGTTTGCAGTTCGGCCGTCGGGATCATGGATGCAGCGACTCCGCGGGGGGCATCAGAAGCGCTCCAGTTCGGGGAAGGCCAGCAGCCCGCGCTTGACGTGCATGCGGCCGTACTCCGCACAGCGGTTCAGCGTCGGGATCTGCTTGCCGGGGTTCAGCGTGCCGGCGGGATCGAAGGCGGCCTTGAGGGCGAGCATCTGCTCGCGCTCCTCCGCGCTGAACTGCACGCACATCGAGTTGAGCTTTTCCACGCCCACGCCGTGCTCGCCGGTCACGGTGCCGCCGAGCGCCACGCTGCGCTCCAGGATCTCGGCGCCGAAGAGCTCGCAGCGGTGCAGCTGGTCGGGGTCGTTGGCGTCGAACAGGATCAGCGGGTGCAGGTTGCCGTCACCGGCATGGAAGACGTTGGCGCAGCGCAGGCCGTATTTCTTCTCCATCTGCTGGATGTCGAGCAGGATGGTCGCCAGGTGCTTGCGCGGGATGGTGGAGTCCATGCACATGTAGTCGGGGCTGATGCGGCCCGATGCCGGGAAGGCGTTCTTGCGGCCGCTCCAGAACCTCAGGCGCTGGGCCTCGTCGGCACTCACCTGCACGTCGGTCGCGCCGCTGGCGCGCAGCACGGCCTCCATGCGTCCGATCTCCTCGGCCACTTCCTCGGGCGTGCCGTCGCTCTCGCAAAGCAGGATGGCTTCGGCGCTGAGGTCGTAGCCGGCATGGACGAAGTCCTCCACCGCGGCGGTCATGGGCTTGTCCATCATCTCCAGGCCGGCGGGGATGATGCCGGCCGCGATGATGGCCGCGACCGCGTCGCCCGCCTTGCGCACGTCATCGAAGCTGGCCATCAGGCAGCGCGCGAGTTGCGGCTTGGGCACCAGCTTGACGGTGACCTCGGTGACCACCGCCAGCATGCCCTCGCTGCCGACGACGAGCGCGAGCAGGTCCAGGCCTGCCGCGTCGAGCGCCTCGCTGCCGAACTCCACCGGCTCGCCCTCGACCGTGAAGCCGCGCACCCGCAGCACGTTGTGCAGCGTCAGGCCGTACTTCAGGCAGTGCACACCGCCGGAGTTCTCGGCGATGTTGCCGCCGATGCTGCAGGCGATCTGGCTGCTGGGGTCGGGCGCGTAGTACAGGCCGTAGGGCGCAGCCGCCTCGCTGATGGCGAGGTTGCGCACGCCGCACTGCACGCGGGCGGTGCGGGCCAGCGGGTCGATGGCGACGATCTTGTTGAACTTGGCGAGTGCCAGCGTCAGGCCCGCCTCGTGCGGCATCGCACCGCCCGACAGGCCCGTGCCGGCGCCACGCGCCACGACCGGCACGCCCAGCCGATGGCAGGCCTTCAGCACGCCGGCCACCTGCGCCTCGGTCTCGGGCAGCGCCACGGCGAGCGGGCGCTGGCGGTAGGCCGTCAGGCCATCGCACTCGTAGGGCGTCGTCTGCTCAGGCTGGTAGAGCAGTGCATGTGCCGGCAGCACCGGCGCAAGTGCGGCCACCAGCTGCTGCAGGCGGGCGGGGCGGTCCAGGCCGGCGTCGATGCCGGGGTCTCGAAGGGGGGCGTTCATCGCAGACAGTGCAGGTCAGGGGCCGATGGCGACCGACTGTAGCCGGGTCCTCGAACCAGCGTGGCCGGCGGGGCCGTCACGGCGCTGGCAGCGAGGCACGCGGCCCACTCGCTCGCCGCACCAGCTACAGCACCAACCACAACGCCGGCCGGTTCAGCGGCGTGGCGGGCGGCAACAGCGGGTTGTGCAGGTTCAGCAGCACCCGCTGGTTGAGCCGGTGGCGCGAGATGAGATCGCCGAAATGGCGCTGGAAGAGCTTCTGCAGGCTGCCGTCCGCCACGGCCGCTTCCAGGCCGCGTTCCAGGTCGGCGGCGAGCTGCGGGCGGTCGGGCCGCACGAAGAGGTAGGAGGCCGTCGGATAGCGCAGCAGCACATGCGGCTCGATGACCAGGTCCTGGGCCAGGGCTCCGGCGGCTTCGTCGTCGACCTCGAACACCGCCCGGGGGAAGTAGTCGACGCGGCCCTTGCGCAGCATGTCGAACAGCACCTCGTAGCGGCTGCCGGTGTGCACGGGCAGGCCGTTGTCGCGCAGGATCTCGGTGTCCGGCCAGTCGGCGCCCTGCCCCGCCGTGTAGCGCTTGAGCTGGTCGAGCGTGCGCAGTTCGGCCCAGCGTTCCACATGCTCGCGCCGCACGAAGGCGATGCGGTGCCCGATCAGGCCGCGGTCCACCGGGATGCGCACCGGGATCATCTGCTGCTCGCGCTCGATGCTGGTCATCGTCCAGGCCAGGTCCAGGCGGCCGGTGCGGCCCGACAGCTCACGGATCACGCGGGCCTGGGTCATCGCCTCCTGGGACTCCAGGAACTCGTAGTCCGCCCCCGCCCGCTCGACGGCGAGATTCATCAACGCGAGCAGGTAGCGCCAGTGGGCATCCCGCCCCGGGTCCCGCATCGGGAACACGAGCGGCGCCCGGGCTCCCCACGCACCGGGCGTGGCCGCCAGCAGCAACAGGACGGGGCGACGTTGCATCGCACCCCTCGGGCAGGGAGCGCGGCGCCTCAGGCCTTGCGGCGAGCGGACGTCGTGCGCTTGGCCGCCGTGCGGGCGGCAGGCTTCGGGGTCGCGGCATCAGCGGCGGGCTTCTGGGCGCCGCTGGCCAGGCCCTTGGCGACACTGCCGACCACGGCGCCCGGCACGGTGGCCGCCTTGCGCAGGGTGTCGCTGGCGGCGTCGAAGGATTGCTTGACGAGGTTGCCGGCCAGGTTGCGCGCGGCATCGGTCGCGCTGTCTTTCATGGCCGAGGTGGCGAGCTGCGTGAACTGCTGCGTGAGGGCCGTCCACCACTGCGTGGGGTCGACGGCGGCGCCGGGCACGCCGGCCGCCTTGGCGGCGTCGCCCGCGGTCTTGACCGTCTTGGCAGCGGCCTTCGCGGTCTTGGCGGCCGTCTTCACGGCCGTCTTGGCCGCTGCCTGCGCCACCGGTGCCGCGGCTGCAACGATCTCCGGCGGGATGCTGGGCCAGGCGGGCGCGTCCATGCCGGTGGGCAGCTTCAGGCTGTCGCGCAGGTCGGTCAGCGGCACGTTCATCGACTTCAGCGTGGACAGCGTCATGCGCTGCACCTCCAGCGCCTGGATGGTGGCGCCGAGCATGCGGGCGTTCTGCTCCAGCCAGAATTGCACGGTGCGCAGTTCCTCGATGCGTTTGGACAGCTCCTCGGGATTCAGCGTGGGCGCCACCCACTGGCCGATGCCCGGCAGGGCCGAGCCCGCGTTCTTGACGAGCCCCTGCAGGAACTCGAAGCCGGGCACGAACTTGGTGAAGCTGTTGTCGCTCATGAGTCTCCCCTGGGTCGCCTGGGCCCTGACATCCTACTTGCTGGGCAGCAGGGGTTCGACGGTAAAACCCTCGGCTGCCAGCAGGCGCGGCAAGGCCTGCGGGCCGGTCATGTGCAGCGCCCCCACCGCCACCAGCAGCCGCTGGCCGGCGCCATGCAGCGCGGCGATGCGGGCCGCCAGCGGGCCGTTTCGGCCGTCGTTGACGCGCTGCATCCAGGCGCGCTCGGCCGGCGTGTCGGCACAGGCACACCAGCGCGGGTAGTCGGCCAGGGTCTTCAGGTCACCCCGGGCCCACGCGTCACCGAGCTTTTTCATCGGCTTGCGGACCAGGCCGCGGCGCAGTTGCTGCAGGCTGCCCGCCACGACGGCCTGCAGTTCGTCGGCCGACGGCGACAAGGCCTGCAACTGCTCCTCCACGCTTTCCAGGGACTGCACCGGCCGCCCTTCGGCCTTGGCCCAGGCCAGCAGCATCACGTCCTGACCGAACCCGGCGTCGAAGCCGTCACGGCGCGCTTCCAGCAAGGTCAGCGTGCTGACCTGGAGCATCAAGGGCAAGGTCGCGAGGGCCCCCGGTGGCAGGCAGGCTGCGCGCGTCGAGGCATCGATCTGGCGTGCCAGCGCCGGCGGCAGCGGTGGCTCCGGCGGCAGGGTGGCCAGGGCAGGCAGTACGTCCGCCGGGTCCAGCTCCACGGCCAGCACCTCGGTCGCTGCCCAGGCTGCCTTCAGCGCCGGGCCGGGGAACGCCCAATCGGGCCGCCCGACATGCAGGCTGCCGAACAGGTAGCTGCTGTGACCGCCCTTGCTGATGCGCCACAGCACGCCGCGGTCCGGTGCCTGGTCGGCCCAGGCCTGGACCTGCGCCGGTGTCGGCACGGCCGGCGCCGGCGGGCAGGCGGCCAGCACCGGGCCGAGGGTCAGCACCGCACACAGCGCGACCAGGGCACGTCGGACAGGGAGGGTCATCGACATGGGGCCTTTCAGGGCTGCGGCTCGATCCGCAGCTCGCCGGGTTTCTGGGAAAAATGCAGGCGGCCGAGCACATCCATGCCGAGCAAGGGGGCGGCCAGGTCGGGCAGCACCGTCACGGTGAGCCGGTCCGCCCGAACGCCGCCGTCCAGCGCAATGTCGGCCCGGGCGACAAAACCCTGCGTGGCACCCGCGGCGGTCTGCGCTCGCACGGCGCCGATCGGCGTGAGCCCGGCACGCTGCGCCAGACTCTGCGGCAGCGCGGTGGCCGTGGCGCCGGTGTCGACGAGGAACTCCACCTCGATCGCACCGACGCGCCCCGGCCAGTGGAAATGCCCGTCATCCGCGCGGGTCAGCACGATGGTCTGCCCGGCCAGCTGGAAGCGGCTCGACTCGCGGTGGTGCTGCCAGGCCTGGATGGCGACGAAGATGACGAGCGTCACCACCAGCCAGATCGTCACCAGCTTGAAGGTGTGGGGCAGTTCCTTGGTAGTCACGCGAGCACGGGCAGGCCAGGTCTCAACGATAACCGGCGCGCGCCGGCGAGGCCGTCGGGCAGGGCTTACGGCCGCGCCTCCCCGAAATGACCTCCAGCAAGACAAGGCCGCGCTGAAGCGCGACCATCCTGGCATGCGGCTGATCCAGCGACTCCTGACCGGCATGGCTTTGCTCCTGGGCCTGGCGCTGGCCGGCTGCTCCAGCCTGTCCATCGCCTACAACCAGCTGCCCTTCCTCGGCGGACTGTGGATCGACAGCTATCTCGACTTGGACAGCGCCCAGCAGGCTCGCATGAAGGACAAGCTGCGCACCTGGCAGGCCTGGCACCGCCGGGAGGAACTGCCGCAGTGGGTCGCCCTGCTGAAGCAGGCCACGGCAGCGCTGGACGACGGCGTGATGACCCGGGACGAGCTGCTGGCCCTCGAACGCGCGGGGCGTGCCAGCGTGGAGCGCTGCCTCCAGCACGCCGCCCCGCTCGCGGCCCCGGTGCTGGCCGACCTGCGGCCCGAGCAGTGGCAGCACCTGCAGAAGAAGATCGACGAGAAGCGGGCCGAGTGGCGCGAGAAGAACGCCGGCCGCGGGGGTACCGTCGAGCGGGGCAAGCAGTACGTTTCGGCGCTGGAGCGTTGGCTCGGCGACCTGGATCGCGCCACGCGCAAGCAGGCCCGGGCGGAAGCCGAGGCCTGGCACTTCGACCTGGCGGCCCTGTCCGAGGCCCGCGCGCAGCGCGAAGCCCGCACGCTGCTCGCACTGCGGGCCTGGTCGCAGCAGGATCTGGCCGGCGGCACGGCCCAGCTGATGCAACTGTCCCTGCCCTTGCCGGCCGAGCTGCCCTACCGCGAGGAGCTGATCGCCAGCGTCCTGAAGCTGTTCAATGGCCTGGATGCCCACCAGCGCGACGACGTACGCCAGCACTGGGCCGACTGGCAGGCCCAGTTGCGCGCACTGCAGCCCGGCAGCTAGCCCGGGTCGGCGCCGGCGTGCATCAGCTGCGCAGCGCAGCCACCGGCGACAGCCGGGCGGCACGACGGGCCGGCACCCAGACCGCCAGCTGCCCGAGCAGTGCCAGGGACAGCGCACCGGCGGGCAGGTAGCCCCAGGGCAAGCGTGGCAATGCGTAGCTCTGCATCAGCAACTGGCTCAGGCCGCAGGCAGCGCCAAGGCCGATCAGCACACCCGTGGCGGTCAGCAGCAGGTTCTCGACCTGGAAGTAGCGCCGAATCTGCTGCTCGGTTGCACCGAGCGCCCGGCGGGTGCCGATCATGCGCGTGCGCTGCTGCACCCAGAAACTGGCCAGGCCGACGATGCCCAGGGCGGTGACCAGCAGCAGGCAGACGCAGACACCGCCCATCAGCCAGGCCATGGCGCGGTCCTGGGCGTAGAACTCGCGCCGCATCTCGGTCAGGCGGCGGCCCTGCGTGACCACCCGGTTCCCGTCACTGGCCTCCAGCGCTGCCGTGGCCGCCTTGATGATGCCGTCGAGCTGCGCGGCCTCCGCCCGCAACACGTAGGCGCCGTTTTCGCGCAATGGCAGGATCATGGCCGCGCCGCTGTCGGCGCCACCGCGCGCTCGATGCAGTTGCGGAGGCGTCAGCGTCTTGACGACACCGATGATCGTCGACGGTGAACGCCCGAAGATGTAGACGCGCTGCCCCAGCGCCGATCGCCCCGGGAAGAGCTGGTCGGCCATGACCTGGTTGATGATGACCTGGCCGATCACGGGCTGTGGCACGCTGAAGGCCTGAAAGCCGTCCAGGATCTCGTCCGGCGTGAAATTCCGGCCCTCGATGAGTTGCAGCCCGAACGCCGGGATCATCTGCTCGTCGCCCGCGTACTGCGAAGCCAGGATCCGCGGCCCCTGGCTGTCCGCATCCAGCGAAACGCCGCTGTTGCTGCTGCTGCCGCCATAGGCGATCTGGTTGACGACGGTGGCGGCCTTCACGCCCGGCAGGGCGCGCAGCCGGGTGACGTCTTCTGCGGCGACGACGGCACCGCGTTCGGGCGGCACCGGCTTGCTGTTGCGCAGGTTGAGCATGACGATCTCGGACTCCGCCAGCCCGCTGTCGGTCGCCAGCGCCTGGATGCGCGTCTGGATCAGGTGCAGCGCGTTGGTGACGATGGCGCAGGTGAGCGCCACCTCCAGCACGATGAGACCGGCCGCGATGCGGTGACGCCGCAGCGTCGACAAGATGGGTAGGAGGTCGTTGAGCATCACTGCACCTTCAGTTGCAGGGCGGGCGTGACCAGGGCAGCCCGCCACGCGGGCAGCAGGCCGGCGACAAGGCTCGCGAGCAGGGCCAGCCCGAGTGTGAGTGCGAGCATGGTCGCGTCCAGCTCCGCCAGGCGGGCGTAGTCGTTGGGGCTCTGGCGCACCAGCCAGAGACCTCCCTGCGCGAACAGCAGACCCAGCAGCGCCCCGGCCAGACCGAGCAGACCGGCCTCGACGACGAACTGCCGGAAGATGTCGCCGCGGGTCGCGCCGAGCGCGCGGCGCACACCGATCTCACCGCTGCGCCGCAATGTGCGGGCCAGCAGCAGGCCCACCATGTTGAGCACGCACACCGCCAGGAAGCCGAAGGCCAGCCAGGTTTGCAGTCGCACATCGGCCGGCAGCACCTTCTGCGCGCCGAGCCAGTCCATCAGGCTGCGCAACCGCACATTCGTCGGGCGTTCGAAACGGCCGGCCTTGCGCTGCGCCTCGGAGTAGGCCACGAGATAGTCGCGGAAGGCGGCGGCGTCACCCGGCTTGTCGAGCTCGACCCAGTACTGGATCCACGAGCAGCTGGCATTCAGGTCGAGCGAGCTGCCGCCATTGGCGCCCTTGCCCCAGCAGTTCATGTTGCCCCAATGGCCCATCTTGAGCGCCATCGCGGTGGAGAAGGGCAAATAGAAGTCCTCCGTCTCGCTGTAGCTGCCCAGGGTCAGGTCCCAGAAGTGCGGCTGCACCTTCCAGGGCTGGAGCACGCCGATGACGCGCAGCGGCTGGCCACGCACGATCACCTCGCGACCCACGCTGTTGACGCCGCCAAACAGCTTGTCATTGAGCGATGCCGAGATGACCGCCACACGGGCCTGCGTCTCATCGTCTGCGGCCGACCAGGCACCGCCGTGCCGGAAAGGCGCCTCGAACATCGCGAAGAAATCGGCCGAGGTCATGCGTACGCTGGAGAAGATCGGCTTGGTGTCGCCTTCGGGCAGGCCGACGGCGGTGTTGAAGCCGCTGGACATCACCTGGCGCGGTGCCCTGCGGTCGCGCAGCAGGGCGGTTGCATCGAAACGCGTGAGATCGAAGGTGGGCTCCTGGCCGGCCGTCCAGCCCACCATGTCACCCGCGTCGAGCTGCACGTTGAAAAGCCGCGCACTCTTGTGCGGGATCGGGTCGCCGGACAGCACGTGGTAGACGGTCAGCGTGGTCATGCAGGCGCCGATGCCCAGCGCCAGGGCCAGCACCATCAGCGCGGACAGGCCCTTGGCTGCGAGCGTGTTGCGCCAGGCAAGTTCGAGGTAGTGAAGAAACATCAGGGCGTCTCCAGCAAGGCGTTGACGGCAGCGAGTTCGGTGTCGCCGAGCGAACCGGCCGCCTGGTGCAGGGCGAGCAGGGCGAGCACGTGGCGATGGCGGGCCTGGGTCTGCGCGTTCTGCGCGGCGGCCAGGGTCTGGATGGCGAGCAGCAGGTCCGTGGTGCTGCGCGTGCCCAGCGTGAGGCCGGTGCGGGTGGCTTCCAGCGCCCGCTCGGCCGCCTGCACGGCGACCTGGGCCGAGCGCAGCTGCGCCTCGCCTTGGCCCACGGCCAGGTGCTGCGCGCGCACGTCGCGCAGCACGGCGCGGCGGCCGGCTTCCAGCTGTTCGCGGGCGGCGTCGCGCTGGAAGGCGGCTCGGTCAGTTGCAGCCGCCACCGCACCGCCGGCGAACAGCGGCACCGTCAGCCGCAGGCCCACCACCGTCGGCGTGCGGCCGGCGTCCGACGCCGACACGTCACCCCGGCGCTGCGTCGTGTCCACGCCGACGCTGACGGTCGGCAGATGGCCGGCGCGGGCCGCGGCGATGCGCTGTTCGCTGGCCTGCAGGTCCAGTTGCAGCGCCTGCAGCCCCGGGTTGCCCTGCACCGCACGGCGTGCCCACGCCTCGGCATCGTCAGGCAAAGGCTGAGCCTGCAGGTCGCGGCGCAGCGGCTGCAGACGCGCGGGCGCGGTGCCGGTGAGCTGGGCCAGCGCTTCGCGCGCATCCGCCACGGCGGCCTCGGCAGCGAGCGTGTTGCCGCGGGCGAGTTCGCGGTAGGCCTGGGATTGATCCGCCTCGACCAGCGCCGAGAGCCCCGCCTTGAAGCGTGTTTCGGCCTCGCTCACCTGGCGGGCGAAGGCGTCCTCGTTCGCGCGAGCCGTGTCGAGCTGCGCCTGCGCCGAGAGCCAGCCGAAGTAGGCCTCGGCCACGCGCGCGCGCGCCGCCTGCTCGGCGGCAGCCAGGCGCGCAGACTGAGCTGACGCGCCGCTGCGGCTGGCGTCCCACTCGCGCAGCGCGGCCAGGTCGAAGAGCGGCTGGCTGATGCTGCTGGTGGTCGTGCGCACGCGGCCGCCGGACGCACCGTTTTCGCGGTCTTCACGGGCCTGCAGACGCCACTGCGGCAGCAGCGCCGCCCGGGCTTCGCGCGCCGCCGCGGCCTGGGCGCCGCGGTCGGCCGCCGCCTGGCGCAGCACGGGGTCGGCCGCCCGGGCCTGCGCCCAGACCTGCAGCAGATCCTCGGCGGCTGCCGGCATCGTGGCCAGCACGCACAGCAGGGGAATCAGACGTCGCATGCGCATCACGCGGCGATGGCCGTGCCGAGTTCGGCCGTCAGGTCCACGACCTGACCGTCGATGACGTGCACGTTGCGCTGTGCGCGGGCCGCCAGCTGGGGGTCGTGCGTGACCATGACGATGGTGGCCCCGTCGCGGTGCAGCTCTTCCAGCAGCTCCATGACGCTGCGGGCCATCGCGCTGTCCAGGTTGCCGGTGGGTTCGTCGGCGAGCAGCAGCCGCGGCTCGCCGGCCAGCGCCCGGGCGATAGCCACGCGTTGCTGCTGGCCGCCGGAGAGCTCTGCCGGATAGTGCCGGGCCCGCGCCGACAGGCCCACGCGGGCGAGCGCATCGGCTGCCCGCTTCTTGCGCTCCGCCGACGGCATGCCGCGGTAGCGCAGCGGCACCTCGATGTTGTCGAGCACGTTCAGGTCAGGGATCAGGTTGAAGGCCTGGAAGATGAATCCGATCTTCTGGTTGCGGATGCGCGACCGCTCGGCGTCACCCATGCGGCTGACGTCGATGCCATCGAGCTTGTAGGTACCGGCACTGAAGGCTTCGAGCAGGCCGGCGATGGTCAGGAAGGTCGTCTTGCCAGAGCCCGAGGGGCCGGTGACGGCGACGAACTCGCCTTCGTTGACGGTGAGGTTGAAGTCGCGCAGGGCGTAGGTCTCGACCATTTCGGTGCGGTAGACCTTCTGTAGTTTTTCCATGTGGAGCATGGGTTCTCCTAGCCGTTGGTGTTGGGGGCTCTTGCGGCGAGCCGTTGGTTTCGTTGCACCGTGTCGGGACGTCGCCCCGGCGGGCGACCTACTTTTTGTGTCGACAAAAAGTAGGCAAAAAGCGACCCCTGCAAAACCGCCCCTGCGGGGTCCCCTGCGATGCTCGCAACCCAGGGCCGCGCCCAACTCGCTTCGTTCGCTGCGCTCACTACGCTCAAACAAAGGGGCGCGAAGTCAGCTGTTGAAGCGTGCTGCGCACGCGCCCTGGGTTGCTGCGCTTCTCGGCGGTTTAGAAGGGGAGAGCGTGAAACAGCCGAACTCCAACAGCCGAACAGCCATGTCGCCAAGCGCAGAGGCCGGGCGTTTGAGGGTTTTCGTCTTCCCCCCTTTAGCACCGCCGAGCAGCGCAAGGCCTTGAGGGCGCGTGCGCAGCACGCTTCAACTTCTGACTCCGCGCAACTGTTTGACCGGAGCGTAGCGAAGGGAGTTTTGCACGGGCCCTCAAGGCCTGAGCAGCGCAGGGCACCCGAAGCGAAGCGCAGGGCGGTGCGGCCGGGGGTCGTTTTTTGCCTACTTTTTGTCGACACAAAAAGTAGGTCGCCCGCCGGGGCGAACTCCCGGCTGGGCCTCGCCAGAACATCAGAGCAACGAGCCACCACCATGACTGGCCTCAATCCGCCATCAAGACGCGCTCCGCGCCCTTGAAGTTGTCCGCCCCCGAGATCACCACCCGGTCCCCCGCCACGAGCCCGGAGATCACCTCCACGCGCTCCAGGGACCGCGCGCCCAGCTTGACGGCCACCTTCTCCGCCACGCCGCCCCGCACGACGTAGGCGTAGCTGCCCCCGCTCTCGTCCACGAAGCTGCCGCGCGCCACCCCCAGCACCTTGTCGCGCTTGTCCAGCAGCACCCGCACCGACAAGCGCTGGTTCTGCCGCAGCTGCGCCGGCTGCGGGCCGGCAAAGCGCAGTCGTGCCGCCACTTCGCCGTTCACGACTTCCGGCGACACCGAGCTGACCTGGCCAGCCCAGCGCTGGCCATTGCCGCTGATCTCGCCGGGCATGCCCGGTTGCAGCTCGCGGGCGAAGCTCTCGGCCACCTGCATCTGGACTTCCAGCACCGACAGATCGATCACCGACAGCAGCCGAGCGTCCCGCGCCACATTCGTGCGGTCGGCAATGAAGAGCTGCCCGACCTGCCCGTCCACCGGCGAGCGCACCTGCAGTTCGGCCACCTGGCGCTCCAGGTCCGCGACCAGCAGTTGCTGGCGGGCCAGTGCACTGTGCTTGGCCTGCACGTCGAGCTTCAGGCTGTCGGTCTTCAGCCCTCGCAGGTCGCGGGCCTGGTCGAGTGCCAGGCGTGCCTTGGCCAGCGCATCCTGCGCACGGTCGACCTGCATGCGCGCCGTGGCCCCGGCTTCGAAGGCCTGGGTCTGGCGGGCGAGATCGTTGGTGGCGGTCTGCTGGTCGATGCGGGCGTTCTCGTAGGCACTTTGCAGCGCGGCCGTCTGTTGGCGGGCCTCGACTTCGGCGCGGGCCAGGTCGGCCCGCAGGGCATCGACCTGGCTGCGCTCCTGCGCCAGCCGGTTGGTCAGCTCGGGCGACTCCACACGCGCCAGCACCTGGCCGCGCTTGACCGGGTCCCCCGCCTGCACGACGAGCGTCACCGTGCCGGCGCCCGGCGCGAACAGGGTCGGGCTCTGCGCGGCGACGACGCGGCCCTCGCCGGCGACGTCACGGGTGAGCGGTGCCACGTCCACCGTGGCGATCGTCAGTCGCGCCGCACTGACGGCGGCCTCCGCGGACAGCGCCTGGCGCAGCCGCCCGCCGCCCAGCACGGCGAGCAGGGCCAGCAGGACGGCACCGCCGCCCAGCAGCAGCGGCCAGCGCCGAGCGGGGCGCGCGAGTGGACGGTCCTGTTCGGAGGTGTCGCGGAATCGGGTGTTCATGGCCCGGTGAGTGCAAGCCGCGTGCCATCCGATGGATCGTGACAAATCAACGACTTGGCCGTGCGCCCACTGTCCGCGGACAGGTCCCGGACAGTCCGTACATGGCCGGCAACGATCCGCAGCCTTTGCTTACAAAGGCGCACATCTGGTGGCGAGACGGCGGCCGCGGCGCGGCCGGAACATCGCGGCCGCCCCACCGGAGATCGACCATGCGCCTGACTCGAATCGCCCTGCTGGCCTTTGCGGCCGCCAGCCTTGCCGGGGCTGCCCACGCCGGGGATGGCCGGCTGCCCACGACGATGACCGACGCCGACGCCCGCCGTTTCCTGGGCCAAGCGAGCTTCGGACCGACCGAGGCCACCGTCTCGGCCGTGATGGCCAATGGCCGCGCCGCCTGGCTCGCCGACCAGTTCACGCGGGCCGACTCGGACTTCAGCGGTGTCGCCTGGGTCGACCCCGACAGCAGCAAGGGCTGCCCGGCGGGCTCACCGGCCACCTGCAACCGCGACAACTACACGCTGTTCCCGGTGCAGGTGCAGTTCTTCGCCAATGCCGTCAACCAGCCGGACCAGCTCCGCCAGCGCACCGCGCTGGCGTTGTCGGAGATCCTGGTGGTGTCGGGCAACGTCATCAAGCTGCCCAATGCGATGGCGCAGTACCAGCGCATCTTCCTGCGCAACGCCTTCGGCAACTTCCGCAACATCCTCAAGGAAGTGACGCTGTCTCCGGCCATGGGGCGCTTCCTGAACATGGCCAACAACGACAAGCCCAACCCGGCCAAGGGCATCGAGCCCAACGAGAACTACGCGCGCGAGGTGCTGCAACTGTTCTCGATCGGCCTGTGGCAGCTCAACGTGGACGGCACGCTCAAGCTCGACGCCAAGGGCCAGCCCATCCCGAGCTACGACCAGGACACCGTGGAAGGCTTCGCCCACGCCTTCACGGGCTGGACCTACGCACCCCGCCCGGGCGCGACGCGCAGCAAGTTCGGCAACCCGAGCTATTACGACCAGCCGATGATCGCGTTCGACGACCATCACGACAAGGGCCCGAAGACCCTGCTCAACGGCGTCGTGCTGCCCGGCGGGCAGACCGCGCAGGCCGACCTCGAGGCGGCGATCGACAACATCTTCAACCACCCGAACGTCGGGCCGTTCATCGGCCGCCAGCTGATCCAGCAATTCGTGACGGCCAACCCGAGCCCGGCCTATGTGCAGCGCGTGGCGCAGGCCTTCAACGGCAGCGTGGTCGTGAGCTTCGGCAGCGGCACCGTGCAGCGCTCGCCCCGCGGTGACATGAAGGCCGTGCTCACCGCGATCCTGACCGACCCTGAAGCACTCACCGCCCAGGATGCGAATCGCTTCGGCAAGCTGCGCGAGCCGATCCTGCAGCTCACCCACCTGCTGCGTGCGATGGGCGGCACCAGCGACGGCGTGTGGCTGCGCTCGCAGGCGGCAGCACTCGGCCAGACCATCTACAGCCCGGCCAGCGTCTTCAACTTCTTCCCGCCCGATTACGACCTGCCCGGTGACCCGGCGCTGGATGGCCCGGCCTTCGGCGTCTTCAACGCGAGTGCCGCCTTCAAGCTCAGCGGTGTGCTGTCCACCCTGCTCAGCGGCAAACCGGTGGCCCCTGACGCGACGGTGCCCGGTGCGATCGGCACGGGCATCGACCTGGCCCGCTGGCAGACGCTCGCCACCACACCGGCCAGCCTCGTCGCGGAGATCAACCGGGTGCTCTTCGCCGGCCGCGCCAGTGCTGCGCTGCAGGCGGCGCTGCTGAAGGCGGCACAAATCGCGCCGGCCACCAAACCGCTGGACCGTGCCAAGGCCGCCCTCTTCCTGGCCGCCATGTCCCCCGAATACCTCGTGGAGAATTGACATGCTCACCCGACGCCATCTGCTCTCCCACGCTGCGGCACTCGCCGGTGCCAGCGCCCTGCCCTCCCTGGCGGCGCCACTGGCCGGCGGTGACTACCGCGCGCTCGTCTGCGTCTTTCTGTACGGCGGCAACGACGGCAACAACATGGTCGTGCCGACCGATGCCACCGGCTATGCGGCCTACGCCAAGGCCCGTGGCGTGGCAGGCGCCGGCGGCCTCACGCTCGCGCAGTCGTCGCTCGCGCCCCTGAACGGCGCCGGCGTGGGCCTACATCCGGCGCTCGCGCCACTGGCAGACATCTGGAACCAGGGCAAGCTTGCCGTGCAGGCCAACGTCGGCCCGCTCGTGCGCCCGATGACCAAGGCCGAGTTCCAGGCTGCCGGCGCCCAGGTGCCGACCAATCTCTTCTCTCACGACGACCAGCAGAACCAGTGGCAGCGCGGCCAGTCCTACGCCGGCAACGGCATGGCCTCCCCGAGTGGCTGGGGCGGACGCATGGCCGACCTGCAGCCCGCCGGCGGCGCGGTGCCGATGGCCCTGTCGGTGAGCGGCAACAACGTCTTCATGAACGGTGCGACGACGCAGGGCCTGGCCGTGGGCAGCGGCAACAGCTTCGCCATCCGCGGCTTCGGCAACAACCCGACGGCCAGCCCGCTCTACGCGCTCTACCAGAGTCTGCTGCAGCAGCCCTATGCCAACGCCGAGGAAAGGGCGGCGGCGAGCGTGCTCAACCAGGCCATCAAGGCCAGCAATGCCTTGAACACGGCCTTGTCCGGCAGCGGCAGCGTGGCGGGCCTCTTCAACGGCCAGAACAGCGGCATCGCGCAGCAGTTGCTGACCGTGGCCAAGATCATCGAAGGCCGTGCGGGCCTGGGTGTCAACCGGCAGCTTTTCTTCGTCAGCCTGGGTGGGTTCGACACGCACAACGACCAGCTCAACCAGCAGCAGAACCTGTTCAATGATCTCGGGCGCGCACTCAAGTCGTTCTACGACGCGATGCAGCAGCTCGGCCTGGCCAATGGCGTGACCACCTTCACCGCGAGTGATTTCGCCCGGACCCTGGAGCCGGCTTCAGGCGGCGGCACGGACCATGCCTGGGGCAACCATCATTTCGTGATCGGTGGCGCCGTCAAGGGCGGGCTGTATGGCCGCATGCCGCAGCTGGTGCTGGGTGGCCCGGATGACGTCACCAGCGAAGGCCGCTGGCTGCCCACCACGTCGGTGGACCAGATGAGCGCCACGCTGGCCAGCTGGTTCGGCGTCGGTGCCGCCGACCTGCCCGGGCTGTTCCCGCATCTGTCCAACTTTCCGGTCAAGAACCTCGGCTACTTCGCCTGAGGCTCACGCCGCCGCACGGGTCCGCCAGCCGTCCGCCGAAGGCGATGTGGCCGGCGGCATGGCGATTCAGGCCGCGCCCGTGGCGACCAGGACGCAGTAGCCGAGCAGCGCCACCGACAGCGCAAATCCGAAACCTGGAAACGGGTGTCGCGTCATGTCGTTCTCCCATCTGTTTGAACGCCACTGCCGCGGGCCTCAGGCCCTCAGCAGCTTGTCTGCATCACGCCAAGTCTGAGGGCCACCCGGAAACACGGCGGCCAGTGCGGTCTCCGACAGCCCGAGGTGCCGTTGCAGGATCGGCGCCAGGACCTGGCGGAAGTCGGTGCGCACAGCGAGGTCACGGCCGTCGGCCAGCGCCGCGGTCTCGAGGCCCGGCCATTCCCCCAGCACCTGGCCGCCGGCCACCGGCCCGCCGAGCAGCCAGATGACGTTGCCCCTGCCGTGGTCGGTGCCGCCGTTGCCGTTCTGGCGCAAGGTGCGGCCGAACTCGCTGGCGACGACGATGACCGTGTCCTTCAGGGTGTCGCCCAGGCCCACGCTCAAGGCGTCCAGACCTTCGCCCAGGCTCGCCAGCCGGTTGGCCAGCTGGCCGCGTGCTGCGCCCTGGTTGACGTGCGTGTCCCAGCCGCCCACGGCGGTGAAAGCGAGCTGGGTGTGCGGGTCCTTGCGGATGAGCTGGCCGAGGCGGCGCGCATCGGCGGCGAAGCTGCGGGCCGAAGGCGCGCCGGCGTCGGCGCTCGGTTCCATCGAGCGGGGTTCGGCCGCCGCCATGCTGTGCGCCATCTCGCTGCGGCCTGCGGTGGTGTCGTGCAGCGTGCTGCTGAGCTGCGCGTCGCTGGCGTAGAGCTTGGCCAGGCCGGCCTGCATGCGAGGGTCGTCAATCGCGCGGCGCTGCAGCGCGCTCGGCCCGAGGCCCAGGTTCGCCACGCTGGCCGTGCCGGCGAAGATGCGGGGCGGCGTGCTGCCTTGGCTGATCGCCCGCGTGGGTGCCGGCTCGCCGGGCAGCACGGCCAGCAGCCGGTTCATCCAGCCGTCCGGCGTGGACTTGCGCCCTGGCGTGCCGGATTCGAAATAGTCCTGGGCGTCGAAATGGGAGCGCGTGGGGTCGGGCGAGCCGCTGGCGTGCACGAAGGCGAGTTGCCCGCCGTCCCAGTGCCGCTTCAGGGGTGCCAGCGCCGGGTGCAGTCCGAAAAGGCTGTCGAGCCTGAAGAGGCCGTCCTCCGAACCCGGCGGTGCAATCGCGATCTGCGGCCGGCTGGCCGCGTACGCGCGCTCGCCGTAGGGCGCCACCACCGAGAGCCCGTCCACGGCGCCGCGCAGCATCACGACGACGAGTTTCTTCGGTGCTCCCCCCTGTGCCCGCACCAGGGACACCGGCAGACCGCCGAGCGTGAAGGCACCAAAGTGCAGCAGTTGACGACGCAGCATGACGGCTACCTCCGCATGAAATCAGGACTGGCCAGCAACAGGGCGACTTGCTGCGCCGTCGGTTCGGCGGCCAGCGTCCGCCGTGTCGGCTCGCTCACCGAGGCCCCGAGCGTGGCGCTCAACCGCTCCGCGCTCACGCCACTGCGCTGCCCGAGCGTCGTGGCGAGCTGGACCCGCTGCGTCAGCGCCTCCGGGTTGCGCCAGGCGGCCGCGGTGTTCTTGTAGCCGTCGGGTGTGGCCGCGCCGAACAGCGGTTGCCCGGCCTGCGCGAGCGCACCCAGCAGGTTCTGCAGGTTGGCCGGCTGCAGGTCGAGCGCGCGAAGGCTCGACACGAGGTACTGGTAAGGCGTCTTGAACTTGGCCTGGTAGGCCTCGCGGCGCCAGAACTCGTCGGCGCCGATCAACGTGCGCGTGAACTCGCGCAGGTCACCGCCCGTGGCCCGGAAGTTGTCGGCCAGCTTGTCGACGAGGCTGGGCGGCGGCTCGTCGGCAACGAAGGCCTGCGCGAACTTGTAGGCCAGGTGGCGCGCCGTGGCCGGATGGCGGGCCAGCACGTCCAACGCATGCTCGCCTTCGCCGAAGCCGCCCCCGCGGATCGTCTCGCCGAGCCAGACCTTGGTGCCCGCGTCGTGCTTGTGGGCATCGAAGGCGAACAGGTCCCCATGGCCGCCTGCCAGGGCCTTGCGCGTGTCCAGGCCCCAACCGGTCAGCATGCGCGCGAGCTCGGTCACGTCGCGCTGCGTGTAGCCGCCGTCCACGCCGAGCGTGTGCAGCTCCATGAGCTCGCGGGCGTAGTTCTCATTGAGCCCGGTCGGCACGCGGGCCTTCAGCTCGGGTCGCCGCTCCAGGCCATGGCGGGCGCGCTCGGGCGGCTGGTAGCCGGCGACCACGCTTTGCGCGTTGTCCAGGTAGATCAGCATGGCCGGGTGCCGCGCGGTGGCGCCGAGCATGTCCCGGAAGCGCCCCAGCACGTGCGGCCGGATGGCGCGCTGCTCGTAGTCGGCCAGCAGCACGCCGACCGCGTTCTTGCCGGCGAAGACGTTGAAGTGGTTGAACCAGAACTCGGTCAGCACCTCTTCGAGCTGGGCCGGGCTTTGCAAGGCCCGCGAGACCCGCGCTGTGGCGGCTTGGGCAACCAAGGGCCGCACCTTGTCACGCACGGCATTCAGGGCGCCTGCATCGGAGGCCATGCCTTGCGCCTGCTCGCGCCGCGCCTCGCGTGCCGCCTTGGTGGCTTCGCGATAGCGGCCGAAGAGCTCCGCCTGGCTGAGCGTGAGCACCTCCAAACCCTCCAGCGTGCCGGTCAGGCTCGCCGGCATGGGCAGGCGGCGAGGTTCGAGCTGTTCAGCCAGGAACCGCGCCAACCAGGGGCCGGCACCTTCGGCGGCGATGGCTGCCGCGTCGGCGGGACGCGGGCCGTAACCCAGGCGATTGAGGGCGTGCAGGGCCCGTTCGTCCGGGCTGAGCGGCGCACCCTCGGTCGCCGTCGCCAGCGCAGCAGCTGGCACCCGGCGGGCAAGCATCGAAGCCGCGGCCAGCACGGCGCTGCCAAGCACGAAGCGGCGTTGGGTCATGGGCGGTCTCCAGTGAGCAGGACCGCAGGATCGCCGTCAGCGCGCAAGGCCTTATGGCCAACGCGCAAAGATTTGTGTCAAGCCCGGTGGATCGGTCCGGGCCGAGCCCCGGGTCTCAGGCGAGCCAGCGTTCGAGGCTGCGCAGCGTCGCGGCGACGTCCAGGGGCTTGGTCCAGTGGCCGTCGTAGCCATGGTGACGCGCCAATTGGGCCGCCACGTCGTCGGACTCGGCCGTGACGAGCAGCGCCGGAACACTCGGCGGCAGCCCGCCGGCTCGCAATTGCGTGAGCAGTTCACCGCCGCCGATGTCGGGCAGGTGCAGATCGCACAGCAGCAGGTCCACGGGCCCTTGCGACGCCAGCCGCCGGGCTTCGGCCCCGTTGCGGGCCACCTGGAGCACATAGCCCGGACGCAGTTCGAGGATGCCCTGCATCAGCATCGCGTTGACGGGGTCGTCCTCGATGTAGAGGACATGGCGGCGTGTCATCCGGGCCCCTTCAGAAGACCACACGGCGCCGACGGCAGTCACGGGCGCAGGCAGGTGGCGGGCAATCAGTGAGCATGGTGGATCCGGATTTCGAGACAAGTTTCATTATCAAATCTGCTGATAATCCCGGGCAAGGCCAGCCCCCTCAGACGGGTGGGTGCCCCGTTGAATCTGCCAAATACTTTGGGCGCGATCCGTTCGGGTTCAGTCGGCGAGGGGCCGCTCACGCAAGCCCTGCAGACCGAAGGCCAGGGGTTCCCAACCCGGCGGCAGCGGCGCTCCGGGCGGCGTGTTGGTCATCGCGTCTTCGAGCGCACGCGCCTGGGCCGACAGCCCGGGCTCGCCGATCAGCGTGAGCACGGCCTTCAGGCCGTGAGCCACCCGGCGCAGCGCCTGCGCGTCGCCCGCCAGCACAGCCGCATGCCCCTGGGCGAGGTCGTCGGCGAAGCGCTCGAGGCAGCCATGGCGGAAGCTGTCGAACAGGGCACGGTCACCGCCGAAATGCGCGTGAACCGGATCGACCTCGTCAGCGGGCTGCGGCACCGGGACCGTGCTGCCCGGCGCCTCGCGCAGGAGGCTGGCGATGGTGTCGAGCAGTGCCAGCAGAGGCACCGGCTTGCGCAGCAGGGCGGCCACACCCCGGTCGGTCAGTGTGGCGCGCCGCTCTTCCTGCACGCCGGCGCTGAAGACGACCCATTTCGGCGCCCCTCGCCCCAGGGCCAGGCCATCGGCCAGCAGGCTTTCGGCCGAGCCGTCAGGCAGCATGAGGTCGCTGATGACGAGTTGCCAACCGCCCTGGGCCAACGCCGCACGGGCATCCCGCAGGCTCGTGACGACGGTGAGGTCCACCTTCGGCGCAGTGGCATCGTGGTCGGGGAGTCCATCCAGCGCCAGTTCGACGAAGCGGGCGATGGAGGCATCGTCCTCGATCAGCAGCAGACGCGCGCCCATCGGCTCGGGAAGCGAGGGGTACCGAGCGGCCCGAAGCGCCGCTTCAGGCCGGCACCGCGGCCAGCGCAGCCGTGGCCTGCGCCAGCAGCGGCGGGAGTTCGGCCACGAGGGCCGTCTTGTGCACCAGGGGCACGCCCGCGAGCGCAAAGGCGTAGGGCGCACGCTGAGCTTCGTCCAGCGCCGTGATGACGATCAGGCGGCTGCGTGCGAACTGCGGATGTGAGCGCAGGCTGGTGATCAGTGCCGCGCCGTCGATGCCCGGCAGCAGGATGTCGATCAACAACACGTCCGGCTCCAGGCGGCCTGCCATCGCCAGGCCGGCGATGCCGTCGGACGCGACGTGCAGTTCGGCTCCGGGCAGCTCGCGCTTCACCACGAGGCTGATGAGGTTCTGGAAGTGCACGGAGTCCTCGATCAGCAGCAGGGTCAGCGGGCGCTCGGTGCGCGCGACGCCTGATGCGGGCGTCGCTCCCGCCGTGCTGCCGCCTCGCCCGGCCAGCCAGGCGTCCAGCGAACTGCGCAGGATGCGACGGTGCCCGCCGGGTGTCTTCCAGGCCTGCAGTTCACCGCGGTCGACCATCAGTTGAACAGAACGCACGGCCATGCCCAGGCGCTGGGCGGCCTCGGTGGTCGAGCAGGTATCGGGGACGGACGGTGTGGCATTCACAGCGCGATATTTTGCCGGTTTCGGAACGCTTTGCGTGAATGCTGTCATTTGATAAAAACGGGCACATTGGACAATTCAGCGTCCACCGTGATCACGCCATGCCCCCGCCCGTCGTCCTCGCCCCTGCCGCTCCCGAATCCCGGCCCGCCCGGGCCCTGCCCTGGGAGGTGTTGCCCTCGGTGCTGCCGCCCGGGGATGGCGCCGACCTGAGCGCTCACCGGCAGCGGCTGGGCCGTCTGGCCGAGGGGCTCGCGCTCCGACTGGGCTGGGACGCCGAGCAAGCCCGGCAACTGCGCCTGGCCGCCCCGCTGCATGACGTCGGGGCTCAGGCGGCGGCCCACGGTGCCGACGATGAGGGCGCTCCGGTGCCTTTGCACGCCCAGCCCCGCCGCGGTGCCGCACTGCTGGGCGGGTCCCGCCTCCCGCTGTTCGCCCTGGCCGCCGAGATTGCGCTGCACCACCGTGAACGCTGGGACGGCAATGGCTATCCGCACGGGCTGCGCGGCGACGACATCCCGTGGTCGGCCCGTATCGTGGCGGTGGCGGACTGCTTCGACGCCCTCACGATGCCCCACAGCTACCGCCCTGCCCGGGCCGACGACCGGGCGCTGGCGATGCTGGCCGAGCAATCCGGCACGGCCTTCGATCCCGCCATCGTCGCGACCTTCCTGGCTCATGCGCCCGAGCTGATCGCCCTGCGCGACGGAGCTTGAACGGTCACCGATGCCTCACCGCAGCCGCTGGCGACCGAGCAGCATCACCGCCGCCGCAGGCGTGCTGCTGGCCGCGACCTTGCTCGGTGGCACGGCCTACAACCTGTGGCGCGAGCGCAGCGAACTCAGTGCAACCACTGCCGATCAGCAGGCCCTGCTGGCACGCGTGCTTGAAGACCATGCCAGCCGAAGCCTGGACGCCGCACAGTTCGCGTTGGCAGGCCTGGCCGACATTGCCGAACGCGGCGCCCCCGCCGACATGTTGCAGGCTCTGCTGGCGCAAACCCAAGCCAGCCTCGGCTTCCTCCGCGGCGTCGCGCTGGTCGACGACACGGGCCTGGTGCTGGCGGCGGCGACCCCTGAGGACCTCGGCGCCCGACTGCCGCCCGCGGCACTCGGGCCCTGGCCTGACGCAGGTCGAGATGCGGTCCGTGGATTCGTTGCCGCCCGCAGCCTGGCCAGCATGGCGACCGCAGCACAGGCCGGCCCTGCCGTCGTCCCGCGCGGCGTCGGCTTCTTCCCGCTGCTGCGGGGTCTGCGCCTGCCAGGCAGCGGACGCCCGGCGGTGATGGTCGCACTGCTGAACCCGGATGCGATTGCCAATTTCCAGCAGCTGACACTGAACGACGCGAGTGCCGCAGCGGCCCTCGTGGATCTCGAAGGTCAGTTGCTGGCCGTGACGGACAGCGCCGAGCACCTCGCCGGCGAACGCCTGGCGGCGTGGCAGGCCACGGCATCGCCACTGGCGCGCGTCAAGGCCGGCGTCGAGTACGGCACCTGGTCCGGCCCCGGCCTGCGCCCCACGCCGCAGCAGGGGGCGTTCCGGGCCTTGCGGGGGCGCCCGCTGGTGGTGCTCGTCGAACGGCCGCAGGCGGACCTGCGCAGCCGCTGGCTGACCTCGGTGTTCGACCAGGGCTTGCCGGCCGTGGGTCTGGCCGGCGCACTGCTGGGCCTGGCAGCCGTCGGCGCCATCGGCCTGCGGGGTCGCGAACGCTCGCTCGCGCAACTGGACACAGCCCAGCAACAGGTGATCGAGCGTGAACGCGAGCTGAGCGCGATCTTCGGCAGCGTGCAGGATCTGCTGTTCCGCACCGATGCCGTCGGCGCCGTCACCTTCATCAACGACAGCTATGCGCGCATCAGCGGGCGGCCGGTCGACGGCGCCCTCGGGCAACCCCTGCATGCCCTGTTCGGCGGGTCGGCGGAGATCGCGGCGCTGTTCGACCCAGCGCACGGCGGCACACCGGGCCGGCGACAGGCACGCGCCGACTGGCTGGCTGCCGACGGCACGGCGCACAGCTTCGAGGTCAACGTGGTGCCCCTGCACCGGCCCAACGGCGACCTGGCCTGGGTCGGCAGTGCTGCCGATGTCAGTGGCCTGGTGCGCGCCCAGGCAGACCTGCGTGCCCAGTTGGGCCTGGCGCGGTCGCTGCTGGCCAGCAGCCCCCTGCCGATGTCGGTGCTGGACACCCAGAACCGCTATCTGGACGTCAACCGCGCCTGGGAGCAGTTCACCGGTCGACGTCGTGAGGACGTGCTGGGCCACACCGCGGCCAGCTATCTCCCGGCCGACGAGGCCGCCGTCCACGATGCCCGCGATGCAGCCCTGCTGGCCCGCGGCGGCGAGCTGAGCTACGAGACCGTCTGGCGCGGGCGGGACGGCCGGCAGCGCGACCTGCTCGTGAGCAAGTCCACCTTCCCCGATGCCGAGGGGAGGCCGATGGGCATCGTCGTGTGCTTCATGGACATCAGCGACTTCAGGGAAGCCGAGCGCGCCACGCGCGCCGCGCGCGATGCCGCGCTGGAGGCCTCGCGTGCCAAGTCGGAGTTCATCGCCAACGTCAGCCACGAATTGCGCACACCGCTGCAGTCCATCCTCGGCTTTGCGGAACTGGGCGCACTGCGCGCCCGCGAGCAGCCGCGGGTGGCAGAGTTCTTCCACGACGTGCACCGGGCCGGGCAACGCATGCTGAGCCTCGTCAACGACCTGCTCGACCTGAGCAAGATCGAGCGCGGGGTGGAGCCCATCCAGCCGCAGCGGCTCGACCTGCGCCCGCTGGCGCTCGAGGTGGTGCGTGAGCTCGTGCCGCTGTTGAGCGCGCGGCAACTGGCCTTGGATGCCGAACTGGGCGACGACGACCTCATCCTGCTCGCCGACCCCTTGCGCCTGCAGCAGTTGCTGCGCAACCTGCTGGCCAACGCCATCCGCTTTTCGCCCGAGGGCGGGCGCATCGAGCTGCGGGCCCGGCTGGACGGCCAGCACAGCATCCGGGTGGAAGTGGCGGACCGTGGCCCCGGCATCCCGGCGGATGAACTCGAGGGCATCTTCGAGGCCTTTGTCCAGTCCAGCGCGAATCACAGCGCCGCTGGCGGCACCGGGCTGGGCCTGGCCATCTGCCGGCGCATTGCCAAGGCGCACGGTGGACGCATCTGGGCCGCGAACCGCAAGGGCGGCGGCGCGGTGATCACGCTGGTGCTGCCTGCCGCCGGCCGACCGGGCTGAACGACCCCGCCTGCCCGGACGCGGGCGCAGGTACCGCAGGTGACAGCCGTGTCCCCGACACACCGCGCAGAATCGCCTTCACAAGACGAGGAGACACGCATGAATGCCCGCGCGAGCTTCACCCGCATGGACCAAAGCACCCGGGAAGACTGGGCGCTGATCGTGCCCGAAGCGATGAAGATGGCCCGCCAGCTGCCCGACCGGGTGCTGGCTCACCTGCGCCTGCTCGACGGCGACTTCGGCGGCTTCCCGGTGGACCGGCTCACGCATGGCCTGCAGACCGCCACCCTCGCCTACCGCGACGGGCGCGACGAGGAGTACGTCTGCTGCGCGCTGCTGCACGACATCGGCGACACGCTGGGGTCCTACAACCACCCGGACATCGCGGCCGCCATCCTCAAGCCGTTCGTCAGCGAGGCCAACCACTGGATGGTGCAGCACCACGCCATCTTCCAGGGCTACAACTTCTTCCACCACATCGGCCTGGACCGCGACATGCGGGAGCCGCTGCGGGGCCACCCGCACTTCGAGCAGACGGCGGAGTTCGTCGCGCTCTATGACAACCCGGCCTTCGACCCGGCGGCTGACGTGCTGCCGCTGGAGGTCTTCGAGCCGATGCTGCGGCGGCTGATGGCCCAGCCGCGGCAATCGATCTACAAGGCGGCGATGCAGGCCCGGCCCTGAGGAGGCACTGATCACGGGTCGCGCCCTCAGCGCGTGCGCCGCCGGGCGGTGGCCGCGGACGTCTTCGCGGCCCGGTTGGCCGCCACCGCCGCCTGGATCAGCGCCGTCAGCGCGGCCGCCTGCACGGCGTCACCCTCACGGAAGTCGATGGCCCGGCGGACCTGGCCCTCCAGGCTCGCGTTGAAGAGCCCGGCCGGATCGGGCAGCGACGCCCCCTTCGGGAACGTCATCTTGACGGCGCTCTTGTAGGCCTCGCCGGTACAGAGGATGCCCTCGCAGGACCAGACCGGGTTGCTCCACTTCCACTCCTCGACGATGCCGGGATCGGCGGCGAGGATGACGGCCCGCAGTGCGGCGAGCGTGTCGCCCCGCCAGCCGCCCAGGGTGGCGATGCGTTCATCGATCAGGGCAGCGGCTGGGGCGGACGGTGTCATGACGCGCGGCGATGGGTGGGCGGACGCTGAAGCCTAACGCCAGGCGGCAGCCGCCCGTCCACCGCGTTACGCTTGCGGCCTCATGCGACTGCTGCTAGTGGAAGACGACCCGATGATCGGCGAGAGCCTGCGCGAGGCGCTGCGCCGCCAGGGCTTCGCGGCGGACTGGGTGCGCGATGGCCAGGCGGCCGACGCCGTGCTCGCGAGTGCCGAGCGCTTCGACGCCGTGCTGCTGGATCTCGGCCTGCCCCGCCGCCCTGGCCTGGACGTGCTGAAGGCCCTGCGCGCCCGGGGTGACACCACGCCTGTCATCGTGCTGACCGCGCGGGACGCGCTGCCCGACAAGGTGGCCGGCCTGGACGCCGGCGCCGACGACTACCTCGTGAAGCCCTTCGAGCTGGACGAACTGCTCGCCCGGCTGCGGGCCGTCACCCGCCGCACCGGCGGCCGCCCCGACACCGCGCTGAGCGTGGCCGACCTGCGCCTGGACCCGGCCACCCGCGAGGTGACGCGCGCCGGCCGGCCCATCCTGCTGTCCGCCCGCGAGTTTGCGCTGCTCGAGGCCTTGCTGGAGCGGCCGGGCGCCATCGTCTCGCGCGCCCAGCTCGAAGACCGGTTGTACGGCTGGGGCGAAGAGCTGGAGAGCAACGCCATCAGCGTCTACATGCACCAGCTGCGCAAGAAGCTCGGCGCCGATCTGCTGCACACGGTGCGGGGCCTGGGCTACTACGCCGGGCCCGAGAAGTCATGAGGCTGCTGCACACGCTGCGGGGCCGGCTGTTCGCGCTGCTGGCGGTGCTCGGCGCCATCACGGCGTTGGCGGTCGGCGGAGCGACCTACCTCAGCGTGCGCGCCGAAGCCGATGCGCTGTTCGACTACCAGCTCCGCCAGACGGCGCTCTCGCTGCGCGACCAGGGGCGCGTGGCCGGCGACGAAGCCGCGGCCCTCACCGACCCGAGCTTCGACTACGTCGTGCAGATCTGGTCGCTCCAGGGCCTGGAGCTGTACTCCAGCCGCCCCCAGGGCATGACCGAGCCGCTGCCGGCGCGCGCGGTGCTCGGCTACTCGGACCTGCGCCTGGGCAGCCAGAGCTGGCGCGTGTACAGCGCCGCCACGCCGCTGCGGGTGGTGCAGGTGGCCCAGCCGCTGGCCGTGCGCCAGAAGCTCGCGGCCCTGGCCGCCCTGCGCAGCATCGTGCCGGTGGCCGTCGCCCTGCCCCTGGTGGCGGCCGCGGTGTGGTGGCTCATCGGCCTGTCCCTGGCGCCGCTGGAGCGCGTCGTGCAGGCCGCCCAGTCGGGGGGCGCCAACGCGCTGCATGCGCTGCCGACCGACGGCCTGCCCGGTGAGATCGCGCCGCTGGTGGAGGCGTTCAACGGCCTGCTCGCCCGGCTGTCCACGGCCTTCGACACGCAGCGCAGTTTCGTGGCCGATGCCGCGCACGAACTGCGCACGCCCCTCACCGCGCTGAAGCTGCAACTCGGCCTGCTGCGGGATTCGGCGCCCGGCCCGCAGCAGGACGAGGCGATCGAACGCCTGCGCAGCGGCATCGACCGCGCGGTGCGGCTCGTCGAACAACTGCTCGCCTTGGCCCGTGCCGAGCCGGGTGCCGCCACCGCCGACCAGCCCTTGGACCTCGCGGAGCTGGCGCGACAGGCCCTGGCCGACGTCCAGCCCCTGGCCGACCGCGCGCAGGTGTTGCTGTCGCTGACCGCCCCCGACCCGCTGCCGCTGGCGGGCGACCCCCAGGCGCTGCGCGGTGCCTTGCGCAACCTGATCGACAACGCCGTGAAGTACGGCGCCCGGCGGGTGGAGGTCAGCGCCTTGCGCGGCCCGCGCGGTGCGCCGCTGCTGCGCGTGGACGACGACGGCCCGGGCATCGCGCCCGAACAGCGCGACCGCGTGTTCGACCGCTTCCAGCGCGGCGAGGACACGCGCGTGGAAGGCAGCGGGCTGGGCCTGGCCATCGTGCAGGCGGCGGCCCGCCGGCAAGGCGCCTCGGTGCGCCTGTCGGACGCGCCGCTGGGGGGCCTGCGCGTCGAAATCGCCTGGCCGGCGCCCTAACGCGTCGGCACGGGGTGCGGCCGGCGCTGCCAGTCGTCGATGCGCGCGGCGGCGCGGTCCCAGGCGGCGCGGTCGTAGGTGACGGCGGCGAAGAGGTTGTCCCGGCTCGGGGTCTGGCGCACCGCGCTGCGGGCCAGGGCCTCCAGGGGTTCACGCACGGCGGCCACGCAGCCGGCCAGGTCGCCGAAGCCCGCACCGACGCGATGGAACAGCACGGCCCGCTGCAACTCGGTCGCCTTCATCGACGCCGTCTCGACCGCCCTCAGGAACACCCGCGCCTGGCCGTCGCCGAGCAGTTCGATGCAGAACTCGCGGCGCCAGCCGGTCAGGGTCTGGGCCGGTGTCAGGAGGGCGGGGGTGTCGTCGATCTGCAGGGGCATGTCGACAGTCTGCAAGCCACGCCCGAGGCCGCCCGGACGCGATGTATGCGAAAGCAACGCGCCCCGCGCCGGTGTCACCGGGCGGGGCGCAAAGTTGCGTGCTGTTTCCAGCACACCGCGTCAGGTGCGGGTCACTGCAGCTTGTAGCTCAGGCTGAGGAAGAAGCTGCGGCCGCGCGGGTCGCCGTAGGTCGGATCCCAGGTGACCTGGAAGTAGCGCGACTGGTTGGTGAACGGCGGCGCGGTGTTGGCCGCGTTCAGGATGCCGCCGCGCAGGCGCAGGTCCGACGTGATCTTGTAGCTGGCCGTCAGGTCCCACAGCGAGTAGGCCTTGACGTCGCGGTTGTTGTAGGCCGGAGCGGCCAGACCGTCCACGTTCTGGTCACGGTAGCTGGACAGGTAGGTGTTGGTCACCGTCACGCTCACCGGGCCGTAGTCCCAGTCCACATTCAGCTTGTGGCGCCAGCGCTGCACGGCCTTGTCGTCCTTGAACTTGCCCAGGCCATCCACCAGCGGCGAGCGCGGATCGGTCGCGAACTTGTATTCGGTGATCAGCGTGCCGTTCAGTCCGGCGCCGAAGGTGCCGTAGGCGGTCGCCTCACCGCGCCAGTTGAAGGACAGGTCGAAGCCCGAGGTGTTCAGCTTGCCGCGGTTCTCCTTCTTGACGGTGATGAAGTCCACGAAGCCATCGCCATCGCGCGCCACGACCTTGGGGTCGTTGTAGAGCGCCGGCGTGGTGAAGATGGTTTCCTCGCCGATTTGCGAAATGATGTCGGACTTGCGGATGCTCCAGTAGTCGATGCTGCCGAACAGGCCGCGCGTCGGCTCGAACACCACGCCCAGGCTCGCCTGCTTGGACTTCTCCGGCTTCAGGTCCGGGTTGGAGTAGCGGTCGATGTTGAGCTGGCCCACTTCGCCGCTCACCGGATCACGCACGAAGCTGGCGGTGATGCCCGAGCGCAGCGGCAGGAACATCTCCGACACCGTCGGCGCGCGGAAGCCCGTGCCGTAGGACGCACGCGCCAGCAGCTGCTTGGTCGGCCGCCAGCTCACGCCCACCTTGGGGTTGGTGGTGTTGAGGTCGGGCGAGGTCTTCTGGGTGGCCGCGTCGTACACGCCGCCGTACTGGTCATGGCGCAGCGCGAACTGCGCTTCCAGCTCGCGGGTGATCGGCGCGCTCAGTTCGGCGAACACGCCCGCCACGTTGCGCGTGTGGCTGGTGTCGGCCAGCAGCTCGCCAGAGCTGGAGCGGTCACCATTGACGTCATTGCTCTTGAGCACGTCCGTCGCGCTGAACTCGGTCTTTTCCTTGCGGAACTCGGCGCCCAGGGCCAGCATCAGGTCGCCGCCGGCCAGTTCGGTCAGGGCCCGGGTGAGCTTGCCGTCCACGCTCGTGGAGGTGCCCTTGGCGACACGCGCGGCGCCGTCCAGGCGGATGGAGTTCATGAAGGCCTGGCCGGCCGACCGATCGGAGGGCTTGACGAACGGGTTGTAGGCGCCCGCCTTCAGGCCGGCAGTCAGCGCGCTCAAGGACACCCAGCCGGACAGGTCGGTGTCGGTCGCCTTGTTGGTGGCCTGGCTGAGGGCGGTGTCGTAGTCCCAGCCGGCCACGCTGCCGGTGGCGCCGAGCACCAGGCGGGTCGCATCGCTTTGCACACGGCTCGTGCGCTGGCCGGCGTCTTCCAGGCGGAAGCGGAAGTCCACCGGGCCGGTGATACCCGTCACGTCCTGCAGCGACTTGGGCAGCGTGATGCCGTTGCTCGTGCGAAAGCGTGCCGTGGCCGGCGAGGCGGCGTAGTCGGTGCGGGCCTTGGCCAGCATCACCTCGGCGAAGACCTGGTTGTCGTCGTCGATCTGTGCCGTGCCGCGCGCCAGCAGGCTTTGCTTGTCGGCCTTCGGGTAGATCTGGGAACCGGCCACGTAGTCGTACGAACAACCCTCACGGCCACCCAGGCTCGTGCCGTCGATGAAGTTCGGGTTGGGCGCGCCGGTGCAGCTGGCCTTGCCGAAGTTGACGCGGCGCGAACCCGAGTTCGGGCCGCCCGGGTTCCAGGTGCCATCGGCATTGGTGCCCTTGAGCGCGGTGCTGGGGTTGGCGCGCACGAAATTGTTCAGAGCCGTCAGCTGCGCGCTGGTCAGGTCGATGTTGGCCGGGAAGGCATTGCTCGAGGCCTGCGGCGGCAGGCTGGTCGGCAGGCTGTATTCGCGGATGAACTTGCGCTGGGAGGCGTCCAGTGCGTCGAGCTTCTGCACGTCCAGCGTCGCGAAGACGTTGAAGCGGTCCTTGCGCAGGTCGCCCACGCCACCGCCGAGGGTGAAGGTCGTCTTGCCGCCACCGCCTTCGTCGGTCTTGAGGCCGTAGACGTTGATGTCGGCGCCCTGGTAGTCCTTGCGGGTGATGAAGTTGATCACCCCGCCCATCGCATCCGTGCCGTAGATGGCCGAGGCGCCGTCCTTCAGCACTTCCACGCGCTGGATCGCGCCGGACGGGATGCTGTTCAGGTCCACGCCGGCGTCGTCGCCGGGGCTCGCGAAATTGGCCAGGCGGCGACCGTTGAGCAGCACGAGCGTGCTGGACACGCCGAGGCCGCGCAGGTTGGCGCCGTTGAAGCCGCGCTGGCCACCGCTCTGGTCGCTGATGGAGGCACCGTCGGTCAGGCCACCGACGTTGGAGGTGAGCTTCTGCAGCAGCTCAGCCGCGGTCGTGACGCCCAGCTTGTCGATGTCCTGGCGCTTGATCACGTCCACCGGCAGCGCGGTCTCGCCGTCCACGCGCTTGATGCTGGAGCCGGTGATCTCGACGCGTTCGAGCTTCTGTTCCTGGGCCTGGGCAGTCAGGGTGATGGCGCACAGCAGCGCGGCATGGGCGAGCGGGTGCCGGGTGAAGGAGCGGGTCATGAAGGCCTCGGTGTTGTTGAGTGGAAGGCGGTTGGGATCGGATGCCATTCAGGTTAGGGAGGGGTGCGTTGACTTGCCTATGGGGTTTCGGCGCCCCGGTCGCTTCTGGGCAAGTGCGCGTCGCTTCGCCGCAAGCCTGCGGCGACCCCCTTGCGCCGATGCGACATGCAATTGCGTTGCCGGTGCATGACGCACCGCTTTGAGGCTCTACCCGCTGGTTCGGCTGCGATTGCGCTGACAAGATGGCTGCATGAGACGTCTCCAAACCCTGCTGTTGAGTGCGCTGTGCTGGGCCGCGAGTGCCCACGCGGGCACGGCCATCGTCATCGGTGGCGCCCTGCGCGCGGACAACGACGCCGTCTGGCAGCGCATCGTGGACGAGGCCGGTGGCGCGGGTGCGCGCATCGCCGTCTTCGCGACGGCCGCCGGCAACCCCGAGCGCAGCGCCGCCTTCATCGTGTCGGCGCTCAACCGCCGCGGCGCGCAGGCCGAGGCCATCCCCGTGGCACCGCGCCTGGCCGGCGTGGATCTGCAGGCCAATCTGCGCGACCCGGTCCTGCTGGAGAAGGTGCGCAGCTCGCGCGGCGTGTTCTTCTCCGGCGGCGCGCAGGAGTACATCGTCGACACCCTGCAGCCCGCCGGCCAGCCCACCGAGATGCTCAAGGCCATCCGCAGCGTCGTGGATCGTGGCGGTGTCGTCGCCGGCTCCAGCGCCGGCGCGGCCATCATGAGCCGCATGATGTTCCGCGACCCGCCGGGCAATCACCTGATCCTGAAAGGCCAGTGGCGCGAGGGCCAGGAGTTCGACCGCGGCCTCGGCTTCATCGAACCCGAGGTCTTCATCGACCAGCATTTCCTGAAGCGCGGTCGCATCGGCCGCCTGCTGCCCGCGATGCGCGCGCTGGGCTTCAAGCACGGCCTGGGCATCGAGGAGAACTCGGCCGCCGTGTTCAAGGGCTCGCAGGTCGAGGTCATCGGCACGCGCGGCGCGCTGCTCGTCGACCTGACCGAGGCCAGCAGCGATCCGCAGCAGACCGCCTTCAACCTGCGCGGCGCCCAGCTCAGCTACCTCGACCGCGGCGACCGCCACGATTTCCGCGCCGGCGTCAGCACGCCGTCGGCCGTGAAGCTGCGCGAGCCCATGGTGCTGCCCAAGGAGCCGAGCGAAGAAATCGGGCGCCAGGGCAACCCGTACTTCATGGACATCCTGGGGGACCAGACCATCGTCAACGCGATGGCCTTCCTGATCGACAGCGCCCGCTCCGAAGTGCGGGGCCTGGCGTTCCAGATGCAGCCGCGGCCGGGTGATCCGGCGCCTGACCTGGGCTTCGAGTTCCGCCTCTACAAAGGCCCGGGCACCGCCGCCTGGTTCAGCAGTGCCCAGGGGGGCGAAGACGTCACCCTGCTCAAGGTCCGGCTGGACGTCATTCCCGTGCGCCTGGCGCAGCCCCTTCTGTCCCCGCTATGAGAACCCTCCTCCATGAACTGCCGGCGGCCAGCGCCGGCACGCAACGCCATGTGCGCAGCCTGCACTTCGGGTCCGGCACCTCCGGGCGCAAGGCCTACCTGCAGGCCGCCCTGCACGCCGACGAGATCCCGCCGATGCTCGTCGCGCAATGCCTCATCGAGCGTCTGACGGCGCTGGAGGCCGCCGGTGCGATTGCCGGCGAGATCGTGCTCGTGCCGATGGCCAACCCGATCGGCCTGGCGCAGGACGTGCAGGGCACGGCCTTCGGCCGCTTCGACCTGGGCACGGGCATCAACTTCAACCGCCAGTTCCGCCACCTGACGCCGGCGCTCATCCCGGCGCTGGAAGGCCGCCTCGGGCCGGATGTGGCGGCCAACACCCGCACGATCCGCGCCGCCTCCCGCAGCCTGCTCGCCGCCTGGCAACCGACGAGCGAAGCGGAGGCCCTGAAGCATCTGCTGCAGACACTCGCCGCCGATGCCGACCTCGTGCTGGACCTGCACTGCGACAACCAGGCCGTCATGCACATCTACACCGGCACGCCGCAGGTGCAGGCCCTGCGCCCGCTGGCCGCCTACCTCGGCGCCCAGGCGCTGCTGTACAGCGAGGTCTCGGGCGACGACCCCTTCGACGAGACGCTGTCACGCCTGTGGTGGGAGCTGGCCGCGCACTTTGACGGGCGCTATCCGATCGACCCCTGGGGCTGCCTGGCCGCCACGGTGGAGCTGCGGGGCGAGACCGAGGTCAGCCAGCCGCTGGCCGAGCAGGACGCGGACGCCCTGCTCGCCGCGCTGCGCCGGCTCGGCCACGTCAGCGGCGACGCGCCCACGGCACCGGCCGGCTGCCCGGCCACGCCGCTCGAAGGCGTGGAACCAGTGACCGCCCCGGTCAGTGGCATCGTGGTGTTCGCGAAGACCCCGGGTGACTGGGTGGAGGCCGGTGAACTGGTCGCCGAGATCGTGTGCCCGCTGACGGACACGCGCACGCCCCTGCATGCCCTCACCACGGGCCGCTGCTTCGCCCGCAGCGCCCGCCGCTTCGCCACGCGCGGCATGCGTCTGGCCAAGATCGCCGGCAGCACGCCCTACCGCTCCGGAAAGCTGCTGTCGCCATGAAGCTGAAGCTGCCCAACACCTATGTGCTGCTGGTCGCGCTGCTGGCGCTGATCGCCGCGGCCACCTGGATCGTGCCCGGCGGGCGCTTCGAGACCGAGCTCGTCAACGGCAAGAAGGTCATCGTCGCCGGGAGCTTCCACCTCGTCGAGGCCAGGCCGCAGGGGCTGGTGGCCCTGCTGACGGCGCCGATCAAGGGCTTCGTCGAGGCGGCGCTCATCATCGGCTTCGTGCTGACGGTGGGCGGCGCCTTTGCGGTGCTGCAACGCACCGAGGCGATCGACGCGATGATCAAGTCGGTCGCCCGCGCGCACAGCCGGTCGGCTGTCGTGCGGGCGCTGGTGATCCCGGTGTTCGTCACGCTGTTCTCGCTGGGCGGTGCCAGCTTCGGCATGGCCGAGGAGGCCATCCCCTTCGTGCTGATCTTCATCCCGCTGGCCCTGGCGCTGCGACTGGACACGCTGACCGGCGTGGCCATTCCCTTCGTCGGCTCGCAGGTGGGCTTTGCCACCGCCTTCCTGAACCCGTTCAACGTCGGCGTGGCGCAGGGCATTGCCGGCGTGCCGCTGTTCTCGGGCATCGGCTACCGCGCGATCTGCTGGGCCATCGCCACCGGCCTCACGATTGCCTTCCTGATGGGGTGGGCCGCCCGCATCCGCCGTGCGCCCGAGCTGAGCCCGACCTTCTCGATGGACCAGGAGCGCCGCCGGACGCTGGATCTGGCCAGCTTCGAGAACTTCGCCGGCATGACGGGCCGGCATCGGGTCGTGCTGTGGCTGTTCGCGGCCACGCTGGCGGTGATGATCGGCGGCGTCGTGAAGTACGGCTGGTACATCGAGGAGATCGCCGCGCTCTTCCTCGTCATGGCGCTGGCCGTCGGTGCCGTGGCCCGGCTGTCGGCCGACGACTTCATGGCCGCCTTCCTGCAAGGCGCGCGCGACCTGGTGGGCACCGCCCTCGTGATCGCGCTGGCCAAGGCGACCGTCATCCTGATGCGCGAAGGCCAGATCATCGACACCCTGCTCAACGCGCTGGCACCGCTGGTGTCGTCCACCACACCGGTGCTGGCGGCGCAGAAGATGTTCGCGATCCAGTCGGTGATCAACTTCTTCATCCACTCCGGCACGGGGCAGGCGGCGCTCACGATGCCGATCATGGCGCCGCTGGCCGACCTGGTGGGCGTCACCCGCCAGACCGCCGTGCTGGCCTTCCAGTTCGGCGAGCTGACCACGCCGGTCATCCCGACCTCGGGCATCACGGTGGGGGTGCTGGCCCTCTCGGGCGTGCCCTTCGGCACCTGGTTCCGCTGGATGCTGCCGCTGCAGGTGATCTACCTCGTCATGGCCCTGGCCCTGCTCGCGGTGGCGGCACTGATGCACTGGTAGTGCGACGATCCGGGGCATGAACCCGCCACCGCCCCCGCGCCGTGTCGCCCTGCTGCCCCAGCCGGGCTTCTCGATGCTCGCCCTGGCCGGCGTGCTGGACTGCCTGGCCGCCGCCAACGAGTTGCAGGACGAGGTCGTGTGGCGGGGCGAATGCCTGTCGCTGCAGGGGGGGCCGGTGGCGGCGGGCAACGGCGCCCTGCTGGACACGGCCCTGCTGCCCGCCGAGGCGGACTGGCATGCCGTGTTCCTGATCTCGGCCGACACCACGCCCCTGGACCCCGGGCTGGCGACCCGGCTCAAGCGCTGGGCCGACGACGGCCGCGTGCTTGCCGGCCTGGACGCCGGCGCTGCCCAGCTCGCGGCCTGCGGCCTGCTCGACGGCCAGCGCGCCTGCGCCGACTGGCCGTTGCTGGAGACCCTGGCCGACGCCCACCCCGGTGTCGCCTGGGCCAACGGCCTGTGGGAGATCAGCCCGGACGGCCGCCGCCTGAGCTGCGCGGGCGGCCTGGCCAGCGTGGACCTGTGCGGTGCCTGGCTGGCCAGCCAGCACGGCGAGCGGCTGGGCCAGGAACTGGCGCAATGGCTGGGCCTGAGCGGCCTGCGTCCGCGCGAGGAGCGCCAGCGCGCCGGCTACAGCGAGCGCCGCGGCGCAGGCAGCCCCAAGTTGGCCGAGGCGCTGGCGCTGATGGAAGCCAACCTCGCCGAACCCCTGCCCACCGAAGAGGTGGCGCAGCTCGTGGGCGTGTCGCGGCGGCAGCTGGAGCGGCTCTTCAAGCAGCACCTGGACTCCCTGCCCTCGCGCCACTACCTCGAATTGCGCCTGGCCCGCGCGCAGCGGCTGCTGCAGCAGAGCTCGCAGTCCATCCTGCAGATCGGCCTGTCATGCGGCTTCTCATCAGGCCCGCATTTCTCGAACGCCTACAAGAGCCATTTCGGCCACACCCCGCGCGACGAGCGCAGCCGCCGGGCCCTGGCCTGGCGCGCCCCCATCACCCCGGGAGAGACCCCATGAACCACCTGCTGCTGCGTCCCGTGGCCGAGGCCGACCTGGCCGACCTCGTGCGCATGGCAGCCGCCAGCGCCGATGGCATCAGTTCGCTGCCGAACGACGAGGCCAAGCTGGCCGCCCGCATCGCCGCCTCGCTGCAATCCTTCGCCAGCACCGACGACGCCAGCGGCGAGGAGACCTACCTCTTCGTGCTGGAGGACCTGCAGGCCGGCCAGGTCGTCGGCTGCTCGGGCATCGCCGCCAGCGCCGGCTTCTTCGACCGCTTCTACAGCTACCGCAACGAGTTCGTCGTGCATGCGAGTGCCGCGCTCGGCGTGTCGCAGCGCATGCACACGCTGCACCTGTGCCACGACCTGACCGGCGCCACGCTGCTCACCTCGTTCTACCTGGACCCGGCCTACGAGCGCGGGCCGGCCGCGCAGCTGCTGTCGCGCTCCCGGCTGCTGTTCATCCGGGCGCATGCGAACCGCTTCTCCGAGCGCATCGCCGCCGAAAGCCCGGGCATCACCGACCCCGACGGCCAGAGCCCCTTCTGGGACGCCGTCGGCCGGCGATTCTTCGGCATGGACTACCCGCAGGCGGAAGTCATCGTCGGCGGCCGCAGCAAGGCCTTCATCGCCGACCTGATGCCGCCTTCGCCGATCTACGTCGCCCTGCTGCCCGAGGCTGCGCAATGGGCGCTCGGGCAGCTGCACCCGGTCGGCGAGGTGCCGTTCTCGGTGCTGCAGGACGAGGGCTTCGATGCCGACACTTATGTCGACATCTTCGACGGCGGCCCGACGGTGGAAGCACCCCTGGCCTCGCTGCGCAGCGTGCGGCTGGCACGCGACGTCGTCGTGAGGGACGAGCCCGACCTCGGGCCCCGCGAATGGGCGCTGCTGGCCTGCACGGAGCGCACGCGCTTTCGTGCGGTGCTGGCCGAGGTGGGCCGTGCCGTCGATGCTGCCACCGCGGCCCGCGTGGGCGCCCGGGCGGGCGATCCACTGGTCGTCACGCCCTTGCAAACGGAGGTGGCCGCATGAGCCGCGTTCTGATCACGCCCGAAGCCGGCGGCCTGCGCCTGGCGCTGCCGGGCGACGCGGCCTCGCTGCTGCTGGTGCCACGCCTGGGACTGAAGCTGCCCCGCTACCACTTCCGCCTCGGCCGCGTCGTTCACGCGGCGGCGGAGCTGGACCTGTTCCGTGTGCAGACCACGCTGCTGCTGGGCAATGACCACACCGGCCGCGCCGAGCTGAGCGACTGGCGCTGGGCACCGGCGCTGGAGGGGGCGGCGTTGACCGCAGCACTCGGCGAGCTGATCGCTGCGGCGCAGGCCCGACTGCGCGAGCGGCCGGCCGACTTCGGCGACGCGCTGGTCGCCGAGCTGCCTGGCTGGCGCGACGCCGACGGCCGCTCGCCCTTCTGGCAGGCGCTGGGCGCCCGCTTCTACAACGGCGACCCGGCCGAGGCCCAGGCGCGGCTCGGGCCCGACTGGCGCAGCCATCTGGCCGCGCTGCTGCCGCGCCAGACGGTCTACCTGTCCTTCCTGGGCGCCGAGGCCGAGGCGCGGGTGCTGGACGTGCCTGCGGCCTGGAGCCCGGTGCGGGCCGCGCTGACGGCGGCGGGCTTTCACCCGCCGGCACATGCCCGCATCGACGACGGCGGCCCGGTGCTCGCCTGGCCCGTGCCGCCGGGTTGAAGCATCAGTAGATGTCGACCTTGACCTTGTCGACCGTGTACTTGCCGCCGCTGTAGTAGCCCTTGGTCGTCGCGTCGCGCGTGAAGCGCAGCTTGATGACCGGGGCGCCACTCGGGTAGGTCGGGCCGCTGGTGTAGGCCGGCACCGGCGCGGTGCCGATGTTGGTCGTCGGCGTCTGGTCGACCACGCGCGTCAGCGACTTGGACGTCTCCAGCGAAGAGAAGATGTCGCTGGAGTCGTAGTAGGTGCTGTAGTAGGGCGTGCCGATCGCGCTCTTGCTGCTCGTGACGACCTTGGTCGCGTAGTTGTACTTGTCACCCGGTGTGAGCAGGCTCACGCGCAGGCCGTTGACCTTGTAGTAGGTGCCGGTCTGCACGCTGGCTGCCGCGGTGTCGACGATCAGCAGCTTGTTGGCGCCGTAGACGGTGGCGGTCTGCGCCGAGGTGTCGACGACGACGCCCGTGTTCTCGTCCACCCCGAAGCCCTGCTGCACGCCGAGGCTGCGCAGCGCCGCCGCGAGGCGACCGAGGCGGCCGGAGCGGGTGTCGAAGTGGGTGTCGCTCAGGATGCCGGCGGGCAGGAAGCCCAGGGCCTTCATCGTGGCGCCGTTCTCCAGGTAGCGCAGCGACGTCGTGCCGTCGCGCGTGTCGCCGAGCGTCTGCCAGCCGGTGACCGGCGTGCTGGGCAGATCGGCACCGTAGTAGAGGTAGCCGTAGCTCACGCCGGCCGCGTGCATCGTCACGTTGAGCGCGTGGTTGCCCGCCGAGTCACCGGCGATGACGATGCTGCCGCTGCCGTTGGCCCAGCGGGCGCGCAGGGCCGCGGCGATGCCGGAGTCGGCGCCGGTGTCGGTCAGGAAGGTGCGGATGATCTTGGCCTGGTCGCCGCCGACGAACCACACCGCATCGGCCTGGTTCAGGATTGCGATGTTGGCCTGGCCCTCGGGCGTGCTGGCGCTGGCATGCACGCCGTAGTTGTCGACGTGCGCGGTGATGAACTTCGGGCTGAAGCCGTGGGTCTGGAAGAGGTTGTAGTAGCCGCGCTTGAGCGACGTGGTGGACGTGGCCGGGATGTCGTTCTGGAACGCGTCCAGCCCGGTCGCGTAGCTGTCCTTGGCGGCGGTGACGACGGCGATGCGCGGGCAGGCCGTCGTGGCCCAGTTGGTGCCGCAGTTGGCGGTGCTCGTGATGACGGGCGTGAAGCTCGCATCGCGCCCGGTGGCCTTGCGCAGGCCGTTGACGAAGAGGTCGACGTTGGCGTCGTCGTAGGCGCCGCCGGACAGGAACAGCTTGCCGGCCGTGGCCGGTGGGGCGGCCAGTGCGAGCAGCAGGGTCCCAACGAGGGAAGTGATGGCTTTGTTCATGGCATTCCAGGCAAGACAGGGCGGCGCCACAACGGCAGCCTCGACCCGGGAGCCACGGTAGTCAGCCCGCCGCCGCGCGGGTAGACGGGCACTTGCGGCAGGGCGACATGCTTTTGCAATCGCGTGACGGGGCCGGGAATGTCCCGGGCGGGTTGTCACGGAGCTGCCGGCCCGATCTCGCCTGGCTCCTCGCCTTAATCCTCGCCTCACCTTCGCCTCACCGAGCCCTCACCCAGGCTGCCTAGAGTCCTCGGCAACAGGCTGCACCGCGGCCTGCCTGAGGAGATCGTGATGACCCGCACCGCCAAGACCGCACTCACCGCCACCGCTGCCGCCCTGCTCGGCGCCGGCGTGACCCTGTCCACCACCGCCTCGGGCTGGGGGCTGCCCGGCTGGCTGCAGGCCAGGTCGCCCGGCACGGCCGCCGCCCCGGGTGACGCACCCGCCAGCAGCGCGCCGACCGCCGTCGCCGCGGCCGCTGCCACCGTGGCCGCCCCACCCGCAGCGCCCCTCGCACCGGGCCAGCTGCCCAACTACCGCGCCATCGTGCAGACCCAAGGCCCGGCCGTGGTCGGCATCACGGTCGCCGGACTGCACAAGACCAGCGCCGACGACGACGGCGACACCCCTCGCAGCCTCGACAACGACCCGTTCTTCCGCTTCTTCCGCGGCATGCCCGGCTGGCGGATGCAGCCCCCCGGCGCGCAGCCCTTCCGCGGCCAGGGCTCGGGCTTCATCATCAGCAGCGACGGCCTCGTGCTGACCAACGCCCACGTCGTGCGCGACGCCAAGCAGGTGACCGTCAAGCTCAGCGACCGCCGCGAGTTCTCGGCCCAGGTGCTGGGCAGCGACCCGGCCACCGACATCGCCGTGCTCAAGCTCGACGCCACCGGGCTGCCGACCGTGCAGCTCGGCGACCCGAAGCAGGTGCAGGTGGGCGACTACGTGCTGGCCATCGGCGCGCCCTACGGCTTCGAGCAGACGGCCACGCAGGGCATCGTCAGCGCCAAGGGCCGCTCGCTGCCGGGCGACAGCAGCGTCGTGCCCTTCATCCAGACCGACGCGGCGGTGAACCCCGGCAACTCGGGCGGCCCGCTGTTCGACGCCTCGGGCCGCGTGGTGGGCGTCAACGCGCAGATCTATTCGCAGAGCGGCGGCTTCCAGGGGCTGGCCTTCGCGATTCCCGTGGACGTGGCCTTGAAGGTGAAGGACCAGATCGTCACGCACGGCAAGGTCGAGCACGCGCGGCTGGGCGTGACGCTGCAGGACCTCTCGGCGCCGCTGGCCGCGTCCTTCGGCCTGGACGCGCCCGATGGCGCCCTGGTCTCCAGCGTCGTGCCGGACAGCGCCGCCGCCAAGGCGGGCCTCAAGCCAGGCGACGTGATCACGGCGCTGGACGGCGAGCGGGTGCGCGTGGCGGGCGACGTTTCCAGCCGCGTGGGCCTGGCCCGGCCGGGCGACAAGCTCAAGCTGGAGATCTGGCGCGACAAGTCACGCCTGACCGAGACGGTGAGCCTGGGCCGTGCCGACAAGGACACGCAGGAGGCCGCCGCCCCGGCCGAGCGCGGCTCGCTGGGCCTGGCGCTGCGGCCGCTGGAGCGCCAGGAGCTGCGCGGCTCGGGGCTGGACCACGGCCTGCTGATCGAGCGCGTGACCGGTCCGGCCCAGCTCGCCGGCGTGCAGCCCGGCGACGTGCTGCTGGCGCTCAACGGCAAGCCGGTGAAGGACGTCGAGCAGGTGCGCGAGGCGATGAAGGGGAGCCCCAAGCAGGTCGCCCTGCTCGTGTCGCGCGACGGCCAGCAGATCTTCGTGCCGGTGCGCCTGGGCTGACCCCGCCGCAGTACCACCCGCGGCCGGCCCTGCTTATCATCCGCCGCACGGCCGTCCGTGCGGCGGCCGAACATGCGCTTGAACAAGCCAAGGGGGGCACGAACGATGAGTACTGTCTTGTGGGCCAATGTCCTGGTCTCGGGCGAGGTGAAATCCGAAGGCGCCGACTACGGCGCGCTGTACCGGCATGCGGACAAGCTCGACACGCTGACGCGCAAGCTCGGGTTGACCTCGTTCCGGTCGATCTGCGACATGACCGACGCGCGCTTCAACACCGACGAGCTGTCACTGCCGCCGGGCATGACCTCCACGGACGAACTGATGGCCCTGCAAGGGACCTGGGTCGACACCGCGCAGGCCATCACGATGCTGCAGGCCTTGCGGCAGCACGTCGTGGACGCCAAGGTCCGCTTCGGGCTGCTGTCGAACCAGCACGACGAGGTGGTCGAGGAGCTCGACGCCGCGCTGGCCTTTGCCAAGGCCCAGGTGACCCAGGCACCGAAGTTCAATTTCGCGGTCGTCATGTGACCAGCGCCCGGCGCGGGCGGCACGTGAATAAGGCCGGGGCCGGCGATGGCGCCGCTGCGCTAGGCTGCGCCCCGTGCATTGCGCGCGGAGGCGGGCCTGGAGATCCTGATTGAACTGGTGCTGGAGCTGCTGTTCCAGCTGTTCGGCGAGTTGCTGATCGAACTCGGCCTGCAGGCCGTGGCGGCGCCGTTTCGCCGCGAACCCAACGTCTGGCTGGCGGTGCTGGGCTACCTGGCGCTGGGTGCCGGCGTGGGCGCCCTGAGCCTGTGGCTGTTTCCGAACCACCTGACGCGCGATGGCTGGCCGCGCCTGATGAATCTCGTCGTCACGCCGGTGCTGGCGGGCGGTGCGATGGCCCTGATCGGCCGCTGGCGCGCCCGCCGGGGTGACCCGGTGCTGCGCATCGACCGCTTCGCCTGTGGCTACCTGTTCGCACTCGCGGTGGCCGTGGTGCGGTTCAATTTCGCGGCATGAAGCGGCTTGCCTTCTTCGGCGCTGTGCTGCTCGGGCTCACTGCTGCCTGGTGGGTGTCGAGGGAGTCGGCGCCCGTCACACCGACCCCGGGCATCGCGGCTTCGGCACCGCTGCCCATCGGGCAGCAGGCGGTGCCGAGCAGCGCGCCCCCCGTGCCCGCGTCGATGGCTGTTGCCACCCCGGCCGCGCGACTCGCCGCGGCGCCATCGACCGCGTCGATCGGCGCGGAGGGTTACGGCCCGCACATCGATCAGGCCCGCGCCAGCCAGGATCCGAAGGCCATCTGGGAAGCCGTGCAGTGGCTGCGCCAATGCGCCAGCAACGAAGGTCGCCGCGCCAGTTTCGAGGCGATGCGCAACCACGGTGTATCGCCCGAGATGATGACGCAGCTGATGGTGGAAGCCGATGCCGAAGCGCGGCGCTGCCAGACCGTCACGGCGACGCACCGGGCGCTGTTGCCGGAGCTGGCCAGCCGCGCCATGCGTGCCGGCCTGCCCGAAGCCGCGTCGGCCTACGCCGGTGCGGTGTTTCCTGGCGACCTGACGGCAACGCAACGCAGCGAAGTGGCCGAGGCGATGCGGCGCGATGCGCTGGCCGGTGACGTGCCCAGCCTGCTCGGCGCATTGACGGCGCATGAGGCCTGGGGGCTGTCCGACGAAGAACGGCTGCGCTATCTCGTGGCCTATGCCGCGCTGGGTGGCCAGCCCGCCCAGGCGATGGCCAAGGCGCTGATCGACAACGGGCAGATCCGCTTCCGCACGAAACCGACACCCGCCGAGCTGGAAGCCGCGCTGCGCCTCGCACGCCCCTGGCTGGAGCCGCTGCTCAGCCAGCGCCATCCGTGACCGTTGGGGCAGCTCCTGGTCGACAGAAAGATCAGGGCATCCCGTTGCCCACGAACTCGGCAAACCCGGGCCGCGTCGCCAGCCGCGACATCCAGGCCTGCACGGCCGGCAGCGCCACCCGCTCGATGGGCGCGTTCAGCCACCGCTGTGCAGACAAGCTGGTCGCGGGCGAAGTGACGTGTGAAGAGGCGGACTACAGCGCGCTGTACCGCCACGCCGACAAGCTCGACACGCTGACGCGCAAGCTCGGGCTGACGCCCTTCCAGTCCCTCTGCGACCTGACCGACGTCCGCTTCAACATGGACCAGCTCAAGCTGCCCGAGGGCATGACGTCCACGACCGAGCTGATGGCCGTGCAGGGCGCCTGGGTGGACACGACCCAGGCCGTCACGATGCTGCAGAGCCTGCGCCAGCACATCGTTGACCACAAGGTGCGCTTCGGCCTGCTGAGCAACCAGCATGACGAGGTCGTCCAGGAACTGGGCGCGGCGCTGGCGTTCGCGAAGACCCAGGTGGCGACCGCGCCGAAGTTCAACTTCGTCGTCGTGATGTGAGGCCGCCGCCGGCTGGTAGTGCGACGTGAAAAAACCCGGCGGGCCTCGCGCACCTCTGCGCTACGCTGCCGGCGCTGACGACGTGTGGAGGCGGGTTCTGGACATCCTGATTGAGAAGTCGCACCCGCGGTGGGCGGCATGAAGCCGCTGTGGATCGCCGGCCTGGCCGGCCTGACGGTGATCGTGGCGGTGCTGGTGCTTCAGCCCACGCCCCCGGCCGCCGTGCCCCCGTCTTCACCTGCGGCTGCAGCGCTGCCGCTGGCCCTGCCCCCCGCGTCTGGCGTGTCGGCGGCCCCGGCGCCAGCGACGTCAAGGGCTGCTTCGACGGTGCTCAGCGTCGCCGCGCCGGTTGCACCAGCGGTTGGCCCGGAGGGCTACGGCCCGCACATCGATCGGGCCCATGCCGGCAGCGACCCGCAGGCGGCCTGGGACGCCGTGCTCTGGCTGCGCCGGTGCTCGAACAGCGAGAACCGGCGGCGGACTGCGGAGGACCTGCGCAACCAGGGCATTGCTCCGGAGTTCATGACCCAGCGCATCGTGGAGATCGATGCCGAGGCCCGCCGCTGCCAGACGGTGACCGACGCTCATCGTGCCCTGCTCGCGCCGCTGGCCATGCGTGCCATGCGGGCCGGGGTGCCGGAAGCCGCTTCTGCCTACGCGGAGGCGGTGTTCCCTGCCGACCTGACGCCCACGCAGCGCAGCGAGGTGGCCGAAGCCCTGCGCCGCGACGCGCTCAGCGGTCGCGACCTGGCCCTGCTGTCTGCGGCCGTCGCGAATCCCGGATGGGGGCTGACCGATGAGGAGCGACTCACCTTCCTGTTCGCCCTCACCCAGTTTCGCAAGCCCATGATGACGCCGGAAGCCGCGCTGACGATGATCCAGACGGGCCAGGTGCCGCAGAAAAGCCTGCCCACCGCCGCCCAGGTCACCTCGGCGCTGCAGGCCAGCCGCCAGCTCGTGGCGAAGATCGAAGCCACGCCGCGCCCCTGATGCACGCGGCCGGGCGCGGCCAGCCTCACGGCATGCCGTTGTCGACGAACTCGGCAAACCCGGGCCGCGTCGCCAGCCGCGCCATCCAGGCCTGCACGGCCGGCAGCGCCACCCGCTCGATGGGCGCGTTCAGCCACCGCTGCGCGGACAAGCCAAGCACCACGTCCGCCAGCGTGAACGCCTCGCCGCAGACGTGAGCCCCGGTGCGCGCCAGCTGCGCATCCAGCAGCGTCATGTGGTGGTTCCAGCCCGTCACACCGGCCGCGATGGCCTCCGGCGCGGCGGGTTGGCCGCGCACCAGCGCCATGAAGGCCACGCGCCAGCTGTTGTTGAGCTCACCGGCCTGCCAGTCCATCCACTGCTCCACGCGGGCCCGGGCCTGCGGCTCGGCGGGCAACAGCATCGTGTCGCCGGCCTTGGCGGCCAGGTAGCGGCAGATGCTGTTGCTCTCCCAGAGGACGAAGTCGCCATCCAGCAGCACAGGGATCAGGCCGTTCGGGTTGAGTGCCAGATAACCCGGCTCCTGCGGTGACCGGAACCCGGCGCCCCAGTCCTCGCGGTCCAGGGTGAGCCCGAGCTGGGCGGCGGTCCACAGGACCTTGCGGACGTTGATGGAGGTGAGGCGGCCGAGGAGTTTCATGCGGCGAGTGTCGCCGCTCAGGCCACGCCGGGCGGGTTGCGCAGCCGCTGGCTGAACCACCACAGATGGCCGTCGGGGTCGACGCAGCTGTAGCTTCGGTCGCACCAGTACTCGGGCCCGTAGTCGTTGTCGGCGGGTTCCATCGTGACCGTGGCCCCGGCGGCTCGGGCCTGTGCACAGTGGGCGTCGACGTCATCGACATAGAGGAACAGCGACTGCGTGTTGACCCCGCCGGCCACGCGCGGCGCGCGGCCCGTCACGCCGAAGCGGGCTGCCTGCGCGGCACCGCCTTCCGACACCATCATCATCGCCTCGCCGTAGCGGATCTCGCTGTGCATGACGCTGCCGTCGGGGGCATCCACGATGATCTCGACGCTGAAGCCGAAGGCGCGCTGGTACCAGGCGATCGCCTCACGGGCGTTGGTGCAGTAGAGGGCCGACGACAGTCGCGGCCAGCCGGGTGGGGTGGGTTTCATCGCGTGGCTTCCAGACGGGCATGGGCTCCAATGCTCGCACCGTCAACGAATCAGCGCCACACCATGATCCGCACCGTTGCCTGCACCCTCGCCCTGCTCGCGGCACTCTCCGCCCACGCCCAGGAGCCCCCCGCCTACGACGCCGCGAGGGCGCAGGCCTGGGGCGGCAACGACAACGGCATGCGCTCGTACGTGTTCGTCCTGCTCAAGACCGGCCCACAGCGCATGCCCGACGGCCCGGCCCGTGACGAGATGTTCAAGGGCCATTTCGCCAACATCCAGCGCCTGGTCAAGGAGGGGCTGCTGGTCTACGCCGGCCCATTCGACGGCGTGGACGGCTGGCGCGGGCTCTTCATCTTCGCCACCGCCGACCTGGACCTCGCACGCCGGGCGGTCGAGACCGACCCGGTCGTCATCCACGGCGAGATGGTGCCGGAGCTGCACAAGCATTTCGGTTCCGCGGCGCTGCTGGCGGTGAACGAGTGGCACCCTAGATTGATCAAACCCAAGCCCTGAGGGGCGGCGCCGGAGCGGCTAAGCTGCGCCCCGTATCGACGGGAGGTTGCTTTCCATGATCCTGGGCATCGACCTGGGCACCACGCACAGCGCGGCGGCCGTGTTCCGAGACGGCGCGCCCGTGCTCATCCCCAATGCCCACGGGGATTACCTGACGCCATCGGCCGTGAGCCTGGACGAACAAGGCCACACGCTGGTGGGTCTGGCCGCGCGCGAGCGGGCCGGGCTGCAGGCGCAATCCACCGCCCTGGCCTTCAAGCGCTGGATGGGCAGCGACCGCACGCTGACACTCAAGACCGGCCCGCACGAAAAGACGCTGAGGCCCGAGGCCCTGTCGGCCCTGGTGCTGCAGTCGCTGAAGGCCGATGCCGAAGCCTTCCTCGGCGAGCCGGTCACCGAAGCGGTCATCACGGTGCCCGCCTATTTCAACGAAGCCCAGCGCCGCGCGACGCGCACCGCCGGCGAGATCGCCGGGCTGAAGGTCGAGCGGCTGCTCAACGAACCGACCGCCGCCGGCCTCGCCTACGGCCTGCAGCAGCGGCCGGAGCACAGCAGCTTCCTGATCTTCGACCTGGGGGGCGGCACCTTCGACGTGTCGGTGCTGGAGTACTTCGACGGCGTCGTGGAGGTGCGCGCCAGCGCCGGCGACACGCGCCTGGGCGGGGAGGACTTCAGCCGCGTGATGGCCCAGCTGTTCGCCCGCCAGGCCTCGGGCCTGGACGGCGCACAGCGCGAGGCCTGGCTGGCCAGCGAGACCTGGTGGCGCCTGGCCGAGCAGGCCAAGCGCGACCTCGGCGAACGCGACAGCACCGAACTCCGCACCGTCTGGCAGGACCGCCCGCTGACCGCCACGATCACCCGCAGCGAGTTCGAGAGCGCCTCGGCGGAGCTGCTGCAGCGGCTGCGCCGGCCGATCGAACGCGCGCTCGGCGATGCGCAACTCGACCCGACAAGCCTCGCCGACGTCGTGCTCGTGGGCGGCGCCACCCGCATGCCGATGGTGCGCCAGCTCGTCACGCGCCTGTTCCAGCGCCTGCCGCTGCGCAACCTAGACCCAGACCTCGCCATCGCGATGGGCGCGGCGGTGCAGGCCGGCCTGAAGGCGCGTGACGCCGCCCTCGACGACGTGGTGTTGACCGACGTGATGCCCTATTCGCTCGGCATCATCGCCTCTGCGACGGTGGGCGGCCGCGTGGTCCATGACCGCTTCTCGCCCATCATCGAGCGCAACACGCCGGTGCCGGTGTCGCGCGTGGAGCGCTATCACACCGTGGCCGACCAGCAGCGCCACATCCTCGTCGACGTGCGCCAGGGCGAGTCGCCCGTGGGCTCCGACAACCTCAGCCTGGGCAAGCTGGAAGTGCCGGTGCAGCCGGCGCCGGCAGGCCAGGCGGGTGTCGAGGTGCGCTTCACCTACGACGCCAACGGGCTGCTGGAAGTGGAGGCCCGCACGCAGCCGGACGGCGAGCGCCACGAGCTGATCATCGAAAGCCAGGGCGCGCGCCTGAGCCCGGCCGAGATCGCGGCCGCGCGCGAGCGCTTGCAGGCCCTCAAGCGCCACCCGCGCGACGAGGCCGACAACCGCTACCTGATCGAACGCGCCAAGCGCCTCTTCGAGGACCGGCTGGGCAATGACCGCACGATGCTGCAGGACTGGCTGGCCCAGTTCGAGGCCGTGCTGCAGACACAGGACGACCGCCTGATCCGCCAGGCCCGCCAGCAGTTCAAGGAAGCGCTGGACAGCATCGACAACACCTTCCGGTTCTGAGCGGCGATGTGGGACGAAGACTGGGCCCTGCTGGGCATCGAGCCGACCCCCGAGCTGGCGGCCATCAAGAAGGCCTATGCGCTCAAGCTGAAGGTCACGCGGCCGGACGACGATGCCGAGGCCTACCAGGCCCTGCGCGCCGCCTACGAGCGCGCCCAGCAATGGGCGGCATGGGAGCGCAGCCGGCCGGCGGAACCGACGGCCGAAGCTGCCGCCCCGCCGCTGCCCGAGGTGCCGTTACCGGCGCAGGCCGAAGCCGCCCTGGCCCGCGAGATCGCCGCGCTCGCGCCGCCGCAGGCGCCAGCGCCGGTGCCGGTGCCCGAACCGGTGCCCGCACCAGAGCCGGCGCCTGCGCCCGAGCCTGCGCGCCCGATCGACCCTGGCGAGTTGCCGTCGCTGCCGCCCCTGCCCGTCGTCGAACCCCGCTCGCTGACCCACCGCCTGGAGCTGGCCTGGCGCCGCAGCGGGGACGCGGCTCTGGCGCAGGCCTGGGCCAGCGTGCGCCAGACGCTGGACGCCCAACCGCTGACCCGCCAGGCCGAGTTCTCGAGCGCCTTCGCCCAGTGGCTGGTGGACCTGCCCGAGCTGCCTGACCACTTCGCCACCACGCTGAACGAGCACTTCGGCTGGCAAGGCGACTTCCGCACCGAGCGCCTCATCGGCCCGGCACTGGCACATGCGCTGCAGGAGGCCATGGCCGAGCGCTTCCCGCCGCCGGTGGACCCGGGCATCGTCGCCGTGGCCGACCCGCTGCTGCGGGTGGCGCGGCTGCTGAGCCTCGGCCGTGCATGGCGTGCACTGTGGGTGGCCTTCCTGATTCAGCCGACCCTGACGCAGCTGCAGGCGGGCCTGGGCCCCGCCATGCTGCGCCGGCTCGGGCTCGAATTGGGCGCCCAGACGGCACTGCGCGAGACCCTGAAGCGCGCCTTCTGGACGCGGGCAGGGGTGTGCGCGCTGCTGGTCGGCGGCGGTGCCTGGCTGAACGCGCGGGACGTCGGCGTCGCCTTCATCCAGACGGCCTACTGGGCGGTGGCCACCGGCCTGATGACGCTGTTGGGTGTGCTGGCGGGTGCCTTCCTGAACACCGGGCCGACCCTGCAGGTCGGCGAACGCCGCCTGGCCCTGCCGCTGGCCCGCTGGCGCCAGCAACGCCTGCAACCGGGCCTCGGGCTGGCCTGGTTGCTGTTTGCGGCGTGGCTGGCTGCGCTCGGTGGCGGCGCGAGCATCGACCCGCCCGGGCATGGCCTGCTGGCGGCCCTGCCGCCCTGGGCCTGGGCGCTGGCCAGCATCGGCTTCGCAGGGGCAGGGCTGGCCGTGGCCTGGCCGCGTGAGGCCATGCACGGCCTGGTGCTGGCCACGACGGCACCGCTGATCGGCTATTTTTTCGACGCCGCGCTGGGGGACTGGATGCCCTCGGCGAGTGCCATCCTCATCGGCTGGGCCTGGATGCTGGCCGGGGCGGCCCTCTTCAGCCAGCGCATCCCGGCTTTCGGCGTGCTGCCGTGGATCGCCCGGCCGATCACGAACATGCTGGGGCTGGCCGAACGGTGGTCGATGAGCCTGGCGCTCACACCCCTGGCCGCGGCGCTGGCCTGGATGGCCGTGCACGACCACCACGTGCGACCACTGACCATGTTCGCCTTCTGGGCTGGCGGCCTGCTGGTGGTGTCGTGGCTGCAAGTCCTGATGGACCGCGCCGCCGCCCGGTGGCTGCCACCCCTGCCCGAGCCCGATACGGCGGGCTGAGCACCACGCCCAGACGATGACGTTCGCAGCCTTCGTGAGCACGCGCGACGGAGGCTTGATGGGTCGCTGGATGTTCATCGGCGCCACCCCGTGATGCGTGGCGGAGGGCTGAACGGCGCTGAGGCCGGTCTCGTGGAGCGGATGGACCGTCGATGACCGATGCCGGCGTGAAGCCGCACGTGGTGCCATGCTGTGCGAAAGGTCGCTATCGACCTTGAGTCGACATTCGTCTGGCCGGCCGAATCGCTGCGAAGCGGGCATGCCTCTATTCAGCGGCCCCGTCCGACCTGCTGCATTACCTCTTCTGCTGGCGAGCTGATGCGGGCCCGTAGGCCACCATGAAGACTCGCAAGCCGGCCTCCACACGCTCGGGGATCGAGCTGCGAATGCGACGCTGGTCAATCCCCAGCGACAGCTGGAAGTTTGATAGGCCTTGCCACAGCCCAACAAGGTGCTCTGCGGCGAGCATCGCGTCGGGGGCGACGAGTTCGCCTCTGTCCGTCGCATCGCGTATCAACGCCGCCAGGTTCGACAGGGTCCGTCCAGGCCCCAGACGGTAAAAGCTTCGCGCCAGCGACTTGTGCCGAGACAGCTCGCCTGCGAGCGCCTTGTAAAAGTCGACCGCAGGTGGGCTCACCAGAAAGTCCATCAGGCCGATGCCAAACTGCCGCAGCCGCGACCGCACGTCGAGGCTTGCGCCAGACTCCGCCCCTGGCTGCTGAGAGGCTTCGATGCGCTCCATCTCGCGCAGCACGGCAGCCTCGAACAACGCTTGCTTGTCTGCGAAGTGCTTGTAGTACGTGGCCTTGGACACCCCGGCCTGTGCGGCGATCGACTCGACCGATACCGCGTCGACGCCGCGCGCCAGGAACATCTGCCAGCCGGCATCCAGCAGGCGCGTCGCCAGCGCTGGATCTGCAGGCCGTCCAACCGCTCGGGGCACAGGGGGCTTTGAGGATTCCGCGTTCATCGGCGGATTGTCGACCCTGACAAGGCCGGCCGGATTCATATACGATGCCGTCTGTTAAATGCCTGGCTACCGGTGAAGCATCACCTGTCGGTCAGGATGAACGGAGAGGCCGATGAGCGATGCAATCACGCCCCCATTCCAGGGATTTCCAACCGCTGCGACGGGCTTCTTCAGGGAACTAGCTCTCAACCAAAGTCGTGAGTGGTTTGCCAAGCACAAGACCGACTACGAACGGTTCGTGAGGGCCCCCTTGGGCGCTTTGCTCGGGGCAGTGACGGCGCGCCTGGCGGCGACGCCCTTGCCGCTCGTCGGTGACCCCAGGCGATCGGTGTTCCGCATCCACCGCGATGTGCGATTCGGCGCCGACAAGAGCCCCTACAAGACCAACGCGAGCGCCGTGTGGTCCCGCGACGGCAGCAAGACTTCGCCCGGGCTGATTTACTTCCACTTCGGCGCGAACGAGATCTTCGTTGCCGCGGGCCTCTACATGCCGATGCCGGAAGACCTGCATCGCCTGCGCGCGGGCATGGCCTGCGACCCTGAGGCCTGGGCTGTGATTCGTCACGGCCTCGAGAAGCGCGGCTTGACCCTGATGAGCGAAGGAGCGCTGGCGCGCGTGCCCAGAGGCTTCGAATCTGCGCCCACAGCGCTGCACGACGATCTCCGACTGAAATCCTGGGTGGTCTCCAGAACCATTGCGCCGAAGACGGCTCGAAGCCCCGAACTGGTTGGCGTCATCACCGAACATGCGCTTGCTTGCGCAGAGCTCCTGGAGTTTGGCTGGACCGCCCTGGAGGCCGCATGACGACCGGCAACCAGATTGATCCGATCGGGAAGCCGGATTACGGAATCGATGCACCGGGCGTTCGGCGCGGAATGTTCATCGCGGGTGTGGGCGGCCTGCTGTTGCTGATTGCCGTCGTCTCGGCGCACGCGGTGGGTCTGGTGGAAGCCGGGCTTCCTTCCCAGGCTGCAGATGCACTGGCCTCATTGGGTGTGCTCACCGGGGTTTACGGCCTCTTCATGGGTGCCTACATGACCTACGGCAGCCGCATTGGGAAGTTGCGAACCCGCGATCGCCTCCTGGACGCCGTGGGCGGACTGCGGTCGTGGCAAGGCAACGAAGCGGTGCTGGACGTCGGCTGCGGCCGCGGCCTGATGATGGTCGGGGCGGCCAAGCGGCTCGGCAAGGAGTCTGGCGGCGTGGCCGTCGGCATCGACCTGTGGCGAGAACAGGATCAGGCCGCCAATTCAGCGACAGCCGCGCTGCACAACGCGGGTATCGAAGGCGTGGCTGACCGCGTGCGCATCGACACGGGCGACGCGCGAGCCTTGCCGTATGCAGACGGCAGCTTCGACGTCGTACTTTCGCACTGGGTCGTACACAACCTGGAACCTCCGGCTGACCGGCTCCGGGCGCTCGATGAAATGCTGCGCGTGCTTCGACCGGGCGGGGTCATCGCCTTGGCTGATATTGACGGCTTTGCGCAGTACCTTTCGCATCTGGAATCTCGGGGCCTTACCCAGCTACAGTTCCACGATGGCGGGCTGGAGGCTCGCGTCATGGGCGCGCTCAGCGGGGGCAGCTACCGCCCGCAATCGCTACTGGCAGTCCGCCCCTGACGGTGCTGTTGCGTGGTCGCTACGCCAACGTCCCTTTCAGGGCCTTGATGACGCTATGAAAGAAGCTGCAGGTGACCCGGAACGACGCGTTTGAGCAGGTCGAAGTGCGATCCGTTTCCGAACTGAGGCAGTGGTTGGCGGCGCATCATGCGCAAAGCCAAAGCATCTGGCTGGTCACGTTCAAGAAGCACGTGGGCACGGCATACGTTTCCAGATCGGCAGTGCTGGACGAGTTGTTGTGTTTTGGCTGGGTGGACGGCCTCGCGCGCAAGCTGGACGCAGACCGCACGATGCAGCTCATCTCGCCTCGAAGAACCGATGCCTGGACCCAGACCTACCGTGAGCGAGCGGCGCGACTGGAGCGCGACGGGCGCATGCAGCCGGCGGGTCGTGCAGCCATCGCCCGTTCACAGTTGGCGGGCCTCTGGGAGGCGAGACCAGACGTCGACGCCTTGGAGGTCCCAGGTGACCTTGAATCGGCTTTGAAGGTCCGGCCAGGTGCGTATCCGTGCTTCATGGCTTTCGCTCCCTCGCACCGTCGAAACGTCTTGCGTTGGATAGCGGCGGCCAAGAAACCCGCCACTCGTGAAAGACGTATTGAGACCGCGGCTTGCCTGGCGGCTGAAAGCAAGAAGGTGCCGCAGTTCTGAGCTGTCGACCAATCAGGGAACCTCGGGTCGGCGGGGCAACCGACGCATTGGCACGGCCGCGAAGCCAATGCCGGATACGGCCACAGCAGCCGCGGCGATCGACCGCTTGTGGCCGCAAGCCGCCTGACCAGCACCTCGTTTGCAGGGCCAGCTCAAGCTGGCGCCCCCTCAGCCCCGCTTGAGCACCTTCGCCACCGGGTTCGGCCGCAGCCGGAAAGCGTCAGGCATGCCCGAGCCGAGCAGCGGGCGCAGGTAGAGGCGGAAGGCGTCGGTCACGTCGGTGCCGGCGGGCGTGATGAAGTGGTCTTCCATCGTGCGGGTCTTGCCGGCGACCGCGGACAGCGGCAGCAGGGCGTAGTCGACCGAGTAGTAGCCCACGCGCTGGATGGCCACCGAGCCGTCGCGGTCGCCGTGGAAGGCGTACTGCACGGCCTTCTCGCCCACCTCGCGGGCCTCGCGCTGATCGACGTCGCTCACACATCCCAGGAAGCTGCGCTGCAGGTAGCCGAAGGTGTCGCCGCGCACGCGCTTGATGCCGAGCTTGGCCTTGATCTCCTCGCACAGCAGGTCGGCCAGCGCACCGGTGCCGCTGAGCTGCACATTGCCGTGCGCGTCGCGCTCCAGGTCGCCGGCCAGGCGCGACAGCATCGGCGTCCCCGATGCATCGTGGATGCCCTCGCTGACCGCGATGACGCAGCGGCCGTAACGCTCGTGCGTAGTCTTCACGTCGCGCAGGAAGGCCTCGATGTCGAAGTCGCGCTCGGGCAGGTAGATGAGGTGCGGGCCGTCGTCGTCGAACTTCTTGCCCAGCGCGGCGGCCGCCGTCAGGAAGCCGGCGTGGCGGCCCATGACGACACCCACGTAGACGCCGGGCAGCGCCGCGTTGTCGAGATTGGCGCCGGCAAAGGCCTGGGCCACGAAGCGTGCCGCGGAGGCATAGCCCGGGGTGTGGTCGTTGCCGACGAGGTCGTTGTCGATGGTCTTGGGGATGTGGATGCAGCGCAGCGGATAGCCGGCCGCGGCGGCCTCCTCGGACACGATGCGGACCGTGTCGGACGAATCGTTGCCGCCGATGTAGAAGAAGTGCGTGATGCCGTGCGCCTTCAGCACCGTGAAGATCTCGTGGCAGTAGGCGGCATCGGGCTTGTCGCGCGTGGAGCCCAGCGCCGAGGCCGGCGTGTTGGCCACCAGCTCCAGGTTGTGGCTGGTTTCCTGCGTGAGGTCGACGAAGTCCTCGTTGACGATGCCGCGCACGCCATGCCGCGCGCCATAGACGAGACCGACGCCCGGCTGACGCCGCGCCTCGAGCACGACGCCGACCAGGCTCTGGTTGATGACCGCAGTGGGGCCGCCGCCTTGGGCGACGAGGATCTTGGCGAGGCTCATGGACGCTCCGGCTGTCAGGATCGACAGCGCAGTTTAGGAGCCTGCGGCCTCAGCGCGTCATCCAGGCTTCGAGGTCGTCCGCCGGCATCGGCTTGGCGAACAGCCAGCCCTGGCCTTCATGGCACCCGAGGCAGATCAGGTACTGGCGCTGTTCCTCGGTCTCGATGCCTTCGGCGATGACGGTCAGGCCCAGGCCGCGGCCGAGGTTGACCACCATCTGCGCAATCGTCGAGCCCGCAGTGGACGACTGCGCCTCCTGCACGAAGGCGCGGTCGATCTTGAGGCGGTCCACCTGCAGCTGGCGCAGCTGGCTCAGGGACGAGAAGCCGGTGCCGAAGTCGTCGATGGCCACGCTGAAACCGAGTTGCTTGATCTCGGAGAGCACGCGCAGCACGAGGTCGGCGTCTTCCATGGCCATCGACTCGGTGATTTCGAGCTCGATGTTCTTGCCGTCCACGCCGCAGTCCTCCAGCGACCGGCTCAGCATGTCGATGAAGCCGGGGTGGCGGAACTGCGCCATCGACACGTTGACCGCCATGCGGAAGTCGCCATGCCCGAGGCTGCGCAGCTTGCGCAGCTGGTTGCAGGCCGTGCGCATGACGAACTCGCCGATCGGGATGATCAGGCCGCTTTGCTCGGCCAGCGGGATGAACTGATCGGGCGGCACGAAGCGGCCGTCCACCGTGCGCCAACGCAGCAGCGCCTCGGCGCCGGCGATGCGGCCGGTTTCCAGGTGCACCTGCGGCTGGTAGACGACGAAGAGCTGGCTTTCCTCGAAGCCGGTGCGCAGGCCCTTGAGCAGCTTGAAGCGCTCGCGGGCGTCGCTGCCCATCGCCGCCGAGAAGTACTGGGAGGAGCCGCGCTGCTGCTGCTTGGCGCGCTTGAGCGCGATCTGGGCGTCCAGCAGCAGCTCGGAACCGACCGCCTTGGACTCACCCAGCCGCACGAGGCCCGTCGTGGCCGACAGCTGCAGTCGCTCACCCGCCACGACGAAGGGCTCGGCGAACACCGCCTGCACGCTTTCCGGGCAGACCTTGACGTGCTCGCCCAGCACGCCGAAGGTGTCGGCGCCGACGCGGGCCATCGCGGTGTTCAGGCCCAGCATCTCGGCCATGCGCTGCACGACGGCCTGCAGGACCTGGTCGCCGAAGTGATGGCCGAAGGCGTCGTTGATGTCGGAGAAGTCGTCGATGTCGATCAGCGCGAGCGTGACACCGGCGGGGTCCTTCAGGTTCTTGTCGAGCAGCTCGACGAAGCGGTTGCGGTTGGGCAGGCGCAGCAGCGGGTCGTTGTAGGCCTGGTCGAGCAGCTGGCTGTACAGCACCACGTTCTCGAAGCCGACCGCGATGTTGGAGCAGAAGGCGCGCAGCAGCTGCTGGTCGAGCTCGTCGAGCTCGCGGCCCACGTCGACCAGCGCCGCCATCGCGCGGCCCTGGCCCATGCCGAAGTACAGGCAGGTGCCGTCCTCGTAGAGGTTCTTCTGCTCGCGCAGGCAGCGCTCCAGGCGCTCGCGCACGGCGGTGATCTTGACCTGGGACAGCGGCCGGTCGATGAGGCCGCTGTACTGGCCGGCGGCCGCCACGATGCGGACTTCGTCGCCGCTCTCGCCGCCCACCTGCGCACACACCAGGCCCTCGGGCAGGATGCCCAGCAACGCGCAGAGCTGCGTCACCACGCCTTCAGCAAAGCGCGACAGGCCCCGCATGCGCGACAGCGAGGTGCTGCTCTCGACGATCATCTCCAGGCCGCGCCGGTTGGCTTCCAGCGCGCAGATCTGGCGGTAGGAGCGCACGGCCGCGGTCAGCACCGTGTAGAGCCGGGTGCGGGTCAGCTCGGACTTGGTCTTGTAGTCGTTGATGTCGTAGGCCTGCACCGTCTCGATCTCGGGCGCATAGCCGGGCTGGCCGGTGCGCAGCACGATGCGGACCGCATTCAGTCGGAGCTCGTCGCGGATGTGGCGCACGAGCTGCAGGCCGGCGTCTTCGCTCTCCATGACGACGTCCAGCAGCACGACGGCAAGGTCGTCTTCACTGGCCAGCAGCTGGCGCGCCTGGGCGGCGGAAGAGGCGTGCAGGAAGACGAGCGGCTGGCCTTCGACGGTCAGGCCCTGCATGGCCAGCTCGGTGGCCTTGTGGACGTCGCCATCGTCGTCAACGATCAGGACACGCCACGGCCGATCGCTGAGGCGGTGTTCGCCGTCGGCATGGTCGCCATCGTCGAGCAGTTCGAGCAGGTCGTCGTCAGCGGCTGGGGTCTCTTGCATGGGGCCAGGGCTTTCGGGCTGGGGCGGCCACGGCGCGGCGGCCCGTCTCGTCGAGAGTCGCTAGCGTAGTGCATCCGCGCGGCGCTGCGCACGAGAACCGGGCGCAAAAGTCCCGGGATTCGCCTCAACGCTTTGCGGGTTTGCCCGGACGTACCGTGCCGCTGCGGGCACCACCGGACACCCGCGGAGGCAAACCGGTGTGCTGCGTCAGCACCTGCCCCTTGCGGGGTGACGCGGCCTTGGCCGGCGCTTTCAGGCCTGGCTTGGCGGCGGACGGGGGCGGTGTCGAGTTCTTTCGCCGGGCGCTCTCGTAGCTGCCGTCGGTGATCGGCTGGTAGCTCGGGATCAGGTGATGCTTGCCGTTGCCGATCAGGTCGGCGCGGCCCATGGCCTTGAGGGCTTCGCGCAGCAGCGGCCAGTTGTTGGCGTCGTGATAGCGCAGGAAGGCCTTGTGCAGGCGACGGCGGCGTTCGCCCCGGACGATGTCCACGGCTTCGCCGCGCGCCGGGTCGCGGCTGATGCCCTTGAGCGGGTTGCGACCGGAGTGGTACATGGCCGTGGCGGTGGCCATGGGGCTCGGGTAGAACGTTTGCACCTGGTCGGCGCGGAAACCGTTGCGCTTGAGCCAGACAGCGAGGTTCATCATGTCCTCGTCGCTGGTGCCGGGGTGGGCGGCGATGAAGTACGGGATCAGGTACTGCTTCTTGCCCGCCGCGGCACTCGCCGCCTCGAACATCTGCTTGAAGCGGTCGTAGGTGCCGATGCCGGGCTTCATCATCTTGGACAGCGGGCCCTGCTCGGTGTGCTCCGGCGCGATCTTGAGGTAGCCGCCCACGTGGTGCGTGACAAGCTCCTTCACGTACTCGGGCGACTGCACGGCCAGGTCGTAGCGCAGGCCGGAGCCGATCAGGATCTTCTTCACGCCCGGCAACGCCCGTGCGCGGCGGTACATCTTGATCAGCGGGCCGTGGTCGGTGTTCAGGTTCGGGCAGATGCCCGGGTAGACACAGCTCGGCTTGCGGCAGGCAGCCTCGATCTCGGGGCTCTTGCAGCCGATGCGGTACATGTTGGCCGTGGGGCCGCCCAGGTCCGACACGATGCCGGTGAAGCCCTTCACCTTGTCGCGCATCTCCTCGATCTCGCGGATCACCGAGTCCTCGGAGCGGCTCTGGATGATGCGGCCCTCGTGCTCGGTGATCGAGCAGAAGGTGCAGCCACCGAAGCAGCCGCGCATGATGTTCACGCTGAAGCGGATCATCTCCCAGGCCGGGATCTTGGTCGCGCCGTCGTGGCTGCCGTTCTCGTCGGCGTAGCTCGGGTGCGGGCTGCGCGCGTAGGGCAGGTCGAAGACGTGGTCCATCTCCGGTGTGGACAACGGGATGGGCGGCGGGTTGATCCAGAGGTCGCGCTCGCCGTGGCGCTGCACGAGCGCGCGGGCATTGCCAGGGTTGGTTTCCAGGTGCAGCACGCGGTTGGCGTGGGCGTAGAGCACCGGGTCGCTCTTGACCTGCTCGTAGGCCGGCAGCCGCACCACGGTGCGCTCGCGCGGCGGCATGCTGATGCGGCCGGTCTTGTGGATCGTGATCGGCTTGGGCGCGTCGGCTTCGGCCGTTGCGCAGGTCGTTTCCTGCTTGATTTCCTGGTAGGGGCTGATCAGCTCGTCGATGCGGCCCGGGCGGTCGACCTCGGTGGAATCGAGCTCGAACCAGCCTTCGGCGGACGGGTCGTCGTCACGGCGCATGAAGGCCGTGCCGCGGATGTCGGTCAGGCTCTCGATCGGCTCGCGACGCGCCAGGCGATGGGCGATCTCGACGATGGCCCGTTCGGCGTTGCCGTAGACCAGCAGGTCGGCCTTGCTGTCGACGAGCACCGAGCGGCGGACCTTGTCCTGCCAGTAGTCGTAATGCGCGATGCGGCGCAGCGAGGCCTCGATGCCGCCGATGACGACCGGCACGTCCTTGAAGGCCTCCTGGCAGCGCTGCGTGTAGACGAGCGTGGCGCGATCGGGCCGCTTGCCGCCTTCGCCACCCGGCGTGTAGGCGTCGTCACTGCGGATCTTCCGGTCCGCGGTGTAGCGGTTGATCATCGAATCCATGTTCCCGGCGGCCACGCCGAAGAACAAGTTCGGCCGCCCGAGCGCCTTGAAGGCCTCGGCGCTCTGCCAGTCGGGCTGCGCGATGATGCCGACGCGAAAGCCCTGCGCCTCCAGCGTGCGGCCGATGACGGCCATGCCGAAGCTCGGGTGGTCGACGTAGGCGTCGCCGGTCACGATGATGATGTCGCAGGAGTCCCAGCCGAGCTGCTCCATCTCCGCCCGGCTCATGGGCAGGAAGGGCGCAGGGCCGAAGCGCTTCGCCCAGAACGGACGGTAGGCGGTCAGGGCCTTGGGCGGAGTGACGGGCAGGGCGGACATAACCTCGAATTGTCGTCGTCAGGGGCACCCGGAAAGCACAAAGCCCGCGTCAGGCGCGGGCTTTGCGTCCGGGGCGATGTGAATTACAGCGCGCGGATGTTGGCGGCTTGCAGGCCCTTGGGGCCCTGCTTCACTTCGAATTCCACCTGAGCACCTTCGGCCAGCGTGCGGAAACCGCCGCCGTTCTTGATCTCGGTGTGGTGGGCGAAGAGGTCCTTGCCGCCGTCGGCGGGGGTGATGAAGCCGAAGCCCTTGCCGTCGTCAAACCACTTGACGATGCCGGTCTGGAGGGTGCTCATGGAGTTTCCTTGCTGTTGTCGTGCTGTGCGGCGCGCCTTCCGGAAAGCGGCTGCGCGATGCATGACGACGTTCTGGAAACCGGCCAACAAAAAGGCGCCGGAATTCGGCGCCGAGCGGCATTCTAGGGCCAGTTGCGGCCGGTTTCAGGCGGCGACCAGCGCTTGCGCGGCCACCGCCATGCCACGAGCGCAGGGCGAACCACCCGCCACGCGGCTTTCCTCGAACACGGCGCAGGCGCAATCACGGCAGGCGCCGCAGGCAGTGGCGACGCGCAGATCCTCCTGCAGGGCCTCGAAGCTCGGGCAACCGGCGGAAGCGGCAATCGCGATGTCGCGGTCGGAGACGCGGTGGCAGACGCAAACAATCATGGTCGCAATAGTAATGCGAATCGCTCTCATTTGCAAAAAGAGCGGCTTTGCCCAGGGCCTTTCGCTCGCGATACTCCGGCGAGTTTTCACGTTCCGGGAGTTCCCATGAAAGGCGACGCACAAGTCCTCGTCCACCTCAACACGCAGCTCAAGCTGGAGCTGACCGCCATCAACCAGTACTTCCTGCACGCCCGGATGCTCAAGAACTGGGGCCTGATGAAGATGGCCAAGCACGAGTACGAGGAGTCCATCGAGGAGATGAAGCACGCCGACAAGCTCATCGAGCGCGTGCTGACGCTGGAGGGCCTGCCCAACCTGCAGGACCTCGGCAAGCTGCTGATCGGCGAGACCGCCGTCGAGACGATGCAGTGCGACCTGAAGATCGAGCAGACCGGCTACGCCCACCTGAAGGAGGCCATCGCCCACTGCGAGAGCGTGCGCGACTACGTCTCCCGCGAGCTGTTCGTGGCCATCCTCGAGGACACCGAAGAGCACATCGATTACCTCGAAACCCAACTCGACCTCGTCCAGAAGGTCGGCGAGCAGAATTACCTGCAGTCGCAGATGGGGGAGGCCAGCTGACCGTCAGGGCAGCTGGCGGGCCTGCACGGCCTCCGAGGCCACGCCGAAAAGGCCGGCCCCCAGGTGGTGCAGGGTGTGCAGATCGGCATTGGCCGCGGTCGGCGGCAGCCAGCGGCCACCCGTGAAGATGCGCTCGTCGGCCTGCGCCGATACCACCTCGCCGAAGAAGCAGTCGTAAGCCGCCTGGGCGTGCGGCTCCTCGATGAGCCGGCACTCCAGATGCGCGGCACAGCCTCGCAACAGCGGCAGCCCGAGCGCCGGACCGGCCTCCACCTCCAGGCCCAGCCGCTCGAACTTGTCGACATCCGCCCCGCTCTCACTGCCCAACGTGTAGACCACGTCTGCCAGCGCCCGCCCCGGCACGCTGAGGCTGAAGTGGCCGGACGCCGTCACCAGCCCGCGCGTGAAGGTGCTCTTGTCGATGACCACCACCACCCGCGGTGGCATGAACTCCACCGGCATCGACCAGGCCGCGGCCATGAGATTGCGCCGCCCGCCGTGGGCGCTGCCCACGAGCACGGTCGGGCCGTGGTTGATCAGGCGGCTGGCGTGCGCCAGCGCGACGGCTTGCATCAGAGAAACCGCTCCAGCAGCCGCTTGGAGGCCTTGTCCAGCGCCCACCGGTCCGGCACCTGCAGCTGCACGCCGTGGGTGGATGTGATCAGCAGCCGGCCCTCTTCCAGGCGGCGGATGTCTTCTTCGCTCTTGAGCACGAAGTCGATCTCGCCGCGGTCGGTCTCGATGCGCCAGGTGCTCGGCGTGCCGAAAGTGTTGACCGAGATCAGGCGCTGGAGGACCGGGTGGAACTCACGCGCCGCGAGTTCCGCTTCCAGCAGGCGGCGGGGCGCCTCGGGCAGACCGGATAGGCGCGGCACCCAGGCCAGTTCGTGGCCGTGCACGCCGACGAGCGATAGGCCTTCGTCCGGCGCCGAGATCGGGTGGGCGCGCACCGGCGTGACGCCGACGTGTTCGACGCCGTTCAGGTCGGTCAGCACGAGGCGGCCGTGGGCATCGAGCTGCAGGTCGCGAAAAGGGAGCGTGAAGGACGTGCTCATGCGTTCACCGTGTGCGCGTTCGGGTTGGGGGCCACGACCATCAGGCCGGCATCGTCGGCCTCGTCGGCGTCCACGCGGCGGGCCTGGGCCTCCCACAGCCGCCAGTAGTGACCCTGCTTGGCGATCAGCTCGTCGTGGGGCCCGAGTTCGACGATCTCGCCGCGGTCCATCACCACGAGGCGGTCGGCCTTGCGCAACGTGGACAGGCGGTGGGCGATGGCGATCGTCGTGCGGCCCTTCACGAGGTTGTCGAGCGCGCGCTGGATCTCCTTCTCGGTCTCGGTGTCCACCGCGCTGGTGGCTTCGTCCAGGATCAGGATGGCCGGGTCGATCAGCAGCGCGCGCGCGATGGAGATGCGCTGGCGCTCGCCGCCCGACAGGCCCTGGCCGCGCTCGCCCACCAGGCTGTCATAGCCGTGCGGCAGGCGCAGGATGAACTCGTGCGCATGCGCGGCGCGGGCGGCGGTGACGATCTCCTCGCGGGTGGCGTCGGGCTTGCCGTAGGCGATGTTCTCGGCGATCGTGCCGAAGAACAGGAAGGGTTCCTGCAGCACCAGGCCGATGTGGCGACGGTAATCGGCCACCTTGATGCGGCGCAGGTCCACGCCGTCGACCTTGATGCTGCCCTCGGTCACGTCGTAGAAGCGGCAGATCAGGTTCACCAGCGTGCTCTTGCCCGACCCGCTGTGGCCGACCAGGCCCACCATCTCGCCGGGGCGGATGTCCAGGTTCAGGTTGCGCACGACCGAGCGCGAGCCGTAGCGGAAGTTCAGGCCCTGCATGGAGATGGCACCCTGCGCCTTCGGGAAGGGCTGCGGGTTGACCGGGTCCGGCACGTTGGACACGTGGTCGAGGATGTCGAAGATGCGCTTGGCGCCGGCCGCCGCCTTCTGCGTGACCGACACGATGCGGCTCATCGAATCGAGCCGGCCATAGAAGCGGCCGATGTAGGCAAGGAACGCGGTCAGCGTCCCCACCGTGATGCTCTGGTGGGCGATCAGCCAGATGCCCACGCCCCACACCACCAGCAGCCCCATCTCGGTCAACAGCGCGACGGTGGGTGTGAACAGGCTCCATGTCTTGTTGAGCCGGTCGTTCACCTGCAGGTTGGCGGCATTCGCAGCCTTGAAGCGGCGCGCCTCCCGGGCTTCCTGGGCAAAGGCCTTGACTACGCGGATGCCGGGGATGGTGTCGGCCAGGATGTTGGTGACCTCGCCCCAGACGCGGTCGATCTTCTCGAAGCCGGTGCGCAGCCGGTCGCGCACGAGGTGGATCATCCAGGCGATGAAGGGCAGCGGCACCAGCGTGGCCAGCGCGAGGCCCGGGTGGATGTTGAAGAGGATCGTCGAGATCATCAGCAGCATCAGCACGTCGGTGATGAAGTCCAGCGCATGCAGGCTGAGGAACACGCTGATGCGGTCGGTCTCGGAGCCGATGCGGGCCATCAGGTCGCCGGTGCGCTTGTTGCCGAAATACTCCAGCGACAGACCCAGCAGGTGGTCGAAGGTGGCGGTGCGCAGGTCCGCCGCGATGCGCTCCGACACCAGCGCCAGCAGGTAGGTCTTGGCCCAGCCCAGCACCCAGGACAGCAGCGCCGCACCCAGCAGCCCCCCCAGCAGCATCGCCACCAGCACCGAGTCGATCGCCTGGCCGTTCTGGAAGGGGATGAGCACCTTGTCCATGAGCGGCATGGTCAGGTAGGGCGACACCAGCGTGGCGCCGATGGAGCCCAGCATCAGCGCGAAGCCCAGCAGCAGCTGGCCCTGGTAGGGCCGGGCGAAGCGCCACAGACGCAGCAGCACCCAGGTGCTGGGGGGCGCGCTGGATTCGCCGAAGTCGAAATCCTCGGCCTCCTCCTCGTCCTGACGCACCGGCTCGCCGGCCCGGCGCTGCTGTTCGCGCTCGAACAACTCCACGAAGCGCACCGCGGCCGGGTTGCAGGCCAGCGTGAAGCGCCAGCGCGCCAGGCGCCGGGTCGCGTCGAACAGCTCCAGGAAGGCCAGCCCGCCTTGGTCGCTGAGCTTCAGGGATTGGCCGGCGGCCAGGGGGAAGTCCGTCCAGGCCCCGGCGCCGGGTTCGAAGGCGAGCAAGCGTGCATTCGTCAGCGCGATCAGGCCAGTGGCGAAGCGCCCTTGGGCGTCGAGGTCAACCTCCAGCGTGGCCACGACGTTCTCGCCAGCCAGGAGACGCCCCTGCAGGGCGGCCAGAAGAGGGGAAGTCGCGTTGTCGGGAGGAAGGTCTTGCATCTTGTTGTGGGCGCTGACGGGCGGCAGCAATTCTCCGCCATGACTTCAGCGCACAATTCCACGGCCTTGCGCCCCGCACAACCCCCTCAAGCCAAGAGCTCCATGAGCAAGAAGAACGACATCCGCCTGCTGCGCATCAACTACCTGCGCGGGCCCAACATGTGGACCTACCGGCCGGTGCTGGAAGTCTGGCTCGACCTCGGCGAGCTGGAGGACTACCCGTCCCACCTGCTCCCGGGCTTCAACGACCGCCTCACCACCGCCCTGCCCGCCCTGATCGAACACCATTGCGGCGTCGGCGAGCGCGGCGGCTTCATCGAGCGGCTGCGCGAAGGCACCTGGTGCGGCCATGTGCTGGAGCACATCGTCATCGAGCTGCTCAACCTCGCCGGCATGCCTACGGGCTTCGGCCAGACGCGCTCCACCAGCCAGCGCGGCGTCTACCGCATGGTCTTCCGCGCCCGCGATGAACAGGTCGCCCGCGCCGCCCTGGCCGAAGGCCATGCCCTGATCATGGCCATGATCAACGACACGCCCTTCGACGTGCCCGCTGCCGTCGCCCGGGTGCGCGACAAGCTCGACGACTGCTACCTCGGCCCTTCCACGGCCGCCATCGTGGCTGCCGCGACCGACCGCCGCATCCCGCACATCCGCCTGAACGACGGCAACCTCGTGCAGCTCGGCCATGGCGCCCGCCAGCGCCGCATCTGGACGGCCGAGACCGACATGACCAGCGCGATCGCCGAAGGCATCGCCGGCGACAAGGACCTGACCAAGACCCTGCTGAAGGCCGTCGGCGTGCCCGTGCCGGACGGCCAGGAGGTCAAGACCGCGGCCGAAGCCTGGGAGGCCGCCCAGGACATCGGCCTGCCGGTCGTCATCAAGCCCAGCGATGGCAACCACGGCCGTGGCGTGACGCTCGACATCCAGAACGAAGCCGACTGCCATGCCGCCTTCAAGCTGGCCGACGCCGAAGGCTCCTCGGTGCTGGTGGAGAGCTACATCCGCGGCAACGAGCACCGCGTGCTGGTGGTGGGCGGCCAGGTCGTGGCCGCCGCCCGCGGCGAGGCCGCCTGGGTGCATGGCGACGGCAAGCACACAGTCGCCGAGCTGATCGACCTGCAGATCAACACCGACCCGCGCCGCGGCCTGACCGAAGACTTCCCGCTGAACCGCATCATGCTGGGCGAAGACCCGGTCGTGCTGCTGGACCTGCAGCGCCAGGGCTTCGCACCCGACTCCGTGCCGCCCGCCGGCAAGAGCGTGCTGATCCAGCGCAACGGCAACGTCGCCATCGACTGCACGCCCGAGGTCCACCCCGAGGTGGCCCATGCCGTGTCCCTGGCCGCCCGCACCGTGGGCCTGGACATCGCCGGCGTCGACCTCGTCACGGAGGACATTGCCAAGCCGCTGTCCGAGACCGGCGGCGCCATCGTCGAGGTGAACGCCGGCCCGGGCCTGCTGATGCACCTGAAGCCCGCCGGCGGCGCCCCGCAGCCTGTGGGCCAGGCGATCATCGATCACCTGTTCGCCGAGGACGAGACCGGCCGCATCCCGATCGTCGGCGTGGCCGGCTCACGCGGCGGGCCCCAGATCAGCCGGCTCGTGGCCTGGCTGCTGCACCTGAACGGCCGCCACGTCGGCCTGGCCTGCCGGGACGGCCTGTTCCTGGGCACCCGCCGGGTCGACAAGTCCAACAGTGCCCGCTGGGACGCCGCCCACCGCCTGCTGATGAACCGCGGCGTGAACGCGGTCGTCGTCGAGAACGATGCCGCCAGCATTCTGCGCGACGGCCTGGCCTACGACCGCGCCACCGTCGGCGTCGTGACCGACCTGGACGGCATCGCGGCTCTGGCCGATTTCGACGTGCAGGACGTCGACCAGCTCTACAAGGTGCTGCGCACCCAGGTCGACGTCGTCCTGAGCGACGGTGCCAGCGTGTTGAACGCGGCCCACCCGCGCCTGGTCGACATGGCCGAGCTGAGCGACGGCGAGGTCGTCTTCTACGCCGAAGATGGCAACCTGGAGGCGGTGCGCCACCACCGCGAGCGCGGCGGCCGTGCCGTGTTCCTGCGCGGCGGTGCCGCCGTGCTGGCCCAGGGACCGGCCGAGACGCCAGGGGCCAACATCGACGCCCTGCTGCGCCGCTTCGGCACGCAGGCCGTCGACGCCGGCACCCTGCTCGCCGCGGTAGCCGCCGCCTGGGCCCTGGGCATCTCGCCGGAGCTCATCGCCGCCGGCCTCGACACCTTCGTGCCCGAACTCCACCTGGCCTGAGCGCTCGCCGCCTCCACGCCATCGCGTCAACAACAACCCAGCACATCATGGACGTTTCCCGCACCCGCGCGCTGCGCGGCCCCAACATGTGGAGCCGCCACACGGCGATCGAAGCCGTCGTGCACTGCAGCGAGGCCGAACGCTCGTTGGAGCGCCTGCCGGGCTTCGAGCCCCGGCTGCGCCAGCTCTTCCCCACCATCGGCGAGTTGCGCGCCGATGCCTCGCTCGCGCAAGTGCTGGAGCAAGCCACGCTGGCCCTCCAGGCCCAGGCCGGCTGCCCGGTCACCTTCAGCCAGACCCACGTCACACCCGACACGGGCACCTACCAGATCGTCATCGAGTACAGCGAAGAAGACGTCGGCCGCCTCGCCTTCGAGCAGGCCGTCCAGCTGGTGGATGCCGCGCTCAAGGGTGGCGAGTTCGATGCCGACGCGGCGCTTGCGCAGCTGCGCGAGCTGGACGAGGACATCCGCCTCGGCCCCTCGACCGGCTCCATCGTCAACGCCGCCATCGCGCGCGGCATCCCGTACCGGCGCCTGACCCAGGGCAGCCTCGTGCAGTTCGGCTGGGGTGCCAAGCAGCGCCGCATCTGGGCCGCCGAGGTCGACGCGACCAGCGCCGTCAGCGAATCCATCGCGCAGGACAAGGACCTCTGCAAGCGACTGTTGCAGGCTGCCGGCGTGCCCGTGCCCATCGGTCGCCCGGTCGACTCGCCCGACGACGGCTGGGCCGTGGCCCTGGAGATCGGTCTGCCGGTGGTCGTGAAGCCGCAGGACGGCAACCAGGGCAAGGGCGTGACGGTCAATGTCGTGGACCGCGCGCATTTCGACATTGCCTACAAGGCAGCCGACGAGATCGGCCAGGTGATGGTCGAGAAGTTCCTGCCGGGCGGCGACTACCGCTTGCTCGTCATCGGCGACAAGCTGATTGCCGCCGCCCGCCGCGACCCGCCGCATGTCATCGGCGACGGCCAGCACACCGTCAAGCAACTGGTCGACAAGGTCAACGCCGACCCGCGCCGCGGTGACGGCCATGCCACCTCGCTGACCAAGATCCGGTTTGACGACATCGCCGTCGCGCGCCTCACGCAGCAGGGCCTGACGCCCGAGTCCGTGCCCGAGAAGGGCCAGCGCGTGATCCTGCGCAACAACGCCAACCTCTCGACGGGCGGCACGGCCACCGACGTGACCGACGACGTGCACCCCGAAGTGGCTGCCCGTGCCATCGCCGCGGCCCAGGTGGTCGGCCTGCACGTGTGCGGCGTGGACATCGTGGCCGAAAGCGTGCTGCGCCCGCTGGAGGAGATCAACGGCGGCATCGTCGAAGTGAATGCCGCGCCGGGCCTGCGCATGCACCTGAGCCCGAGCTTCGGCAAGGGCCGCAACGTGGGCGAGGCCATCATCGGCCACCTGTTCGGCAGCAGCAACAAGGCCGAGGACGGCCGCATCCCGGTGGTCGCCGTCACGGGCACCAATGGCAAGACGACCGTCACGCGCCTGATCGCCCACCTGTTCGCGAGCTGCGGGCTGAAGGTCGGCATGACCAACACCGACGGCGTCTACGTCGACGGCCGCCAGATCGACAGTGGCGACTGTTCCGGCCCCAAGAGCGCCCGCAACGTGCTGATGCACCCGGACGTCGAGGCCGCCGTGCTCGAAACCGCCCGCGGTGGCATCCTGCGCGAGGGGCTGGGCTTCGATCGCTGCCAGGTCGCCGTCGTCACCAACATCGGTGCCGGCGACCATCTCGGCATGAACTTCCTCAACACGGCCGAGGACATCGTGCTGGTCAAGCGCGTCATCGTCCAGAACGTGGCACCCAACGGCTATGCGGTGCTGAATGCGGCCGATCCCCTGACCGCCGGCATGGCCGCGGTCTGCCCGGGCCAGGTCATCTTCTTCGCCGCCGACCGGCACCACCCGCTGATGGCCACGCACCGTGCCCAGGGCAAACGCTGTGTCTACGTGGACGGTGACCAGATCGTGGCCGCCCAGGGTGTCTGGCGCGAGAGCATCCCGCTGCGCGACATCCCGCTCACGCGCGGCGGCGTCATCGGCTTCCAGGTGCAGAACGCGATGGCCGCGGTGGCCGCCGCCTGGGGCGTGGGCTTGGACTGGGACACCATCCGCCGAGGCGTGGGCAGCTTCGCGAACGACGCGGACAACGCGCCTGGTCGATTCAACGTGATGGACTACCGCGGTGCCACCGTCATTGCCGACTACGGCCACAACGGCGACGCGATGAAGGCGCTGGTCGATGCCGTGGCGGCGATGCCGGCCAACAAGCGCGTCGTCGTGATCAGCGGCGCGGGCGATCGGCGTGACGAGGACATCCGCATCCAGACCGAGATCCTGGGTGCGGCCTTCGACGACGTCATCCTGTACGAGGACGCATGCCAGCGTGGCCGCGCAGCCGGCGAGGTCGTGGCGCTGCTGCGCGCCGGCCTGGAAGGCGCCACGCGCACCCGCCACGTCGAGGAGATCGTCGGCGAGTTCATCGCCATCGACCGGGCGCTGTCGCGCCTGCAGCCGGGCGATTTGTGCCTGGTGCTGGTCGACCAGGTCGAGGAAGCCCTGGCCCACCTGGCCCGGCGCATTGCCGAGGGCTGATCAGCGGTAGCGCGCGAGGATGCGCGCCAGCTCGCCCTGGGCCACGAGGGCCTGGATGGCGGCATTCAGCGCCGACAGCGTGACCGCGCTGCGCGGCGACAGGGCGCACTGGCCGAGCACCTCGGCCACGACCAGCGGCGCATGCACCGGCAGCGTGAAGCCGCCGCTGCGCTGCTGGTAGTCCAGCAACCGCCGCCCGGTGAGCGCGTGGGCCACACGGCCCAGCGACAGCTTCCTCAGGTTGGCCACGGCGTCCGGCGCATCATCGCGCCGAAGGCCGGATCCGAGCACCGCCTCGGCCTCCGGATAGGCATAGCCCAGCACCGTGCCGATGGCCTGCCCGGCCACGGCCGGCAGGCCCGACGGTGGCGGTGTGCTCGCGGCCGTGACGAGCACGGTCTGGTCCGGGATGAAGGCCCGGCTCCACGCGAAGGGGCCGGGCAGCCAGGCGCTTTGGTAGTCGCACACCAGGTCAGCCTCTCCGAGTTCCAGGGCCTGACCGATGCGCTTGCGCGGCAAGGCGCGCATCTGCACGCTCCGGCCAAGCCGGCGCCCGAGTGCTTCGCCGAGATCGGCATGCAAGCCCTCGCGCACCTGTCCGCCGTCGATGCGGGCCTCGGGCATCACGGCACTCGTGTCCACCACCATCACCAACGCCCCGGGCGGTGCCGCAGCCGCGGATGCGGTGAGCACGCCCAGCATGACCCCAGCGAGAAAGACGCGGCGCATGAGCATGGCGCCATCATAGGAAGGTCGAAGCCCCAAGACGGCGACAGGGGCACGCAGGGAGTGACCTGCAGTGGACGACGCCCCGACGGAAGCCATGCCCGATCATCTCGGGGGGTGTCTTCGCGACGAGGCGGCAGCCCAGCGCGTGAACTGCCAGACTGTGATCGGCGCACGGATTCGCCCACCGGCGTCGCCCGGTCGACCGTGCCAGCCTCCTAGACTGCGAGGCCCCACCTCTCGCTGAACCTCTCGCTGAACAACCCGGATGCTGCCCGCCCGCGCTGCCCTCGCCCTGGTTTTCGCCCTGACCTCCCCCTGGTCCGCAGCCCAGGGCCCGGCGGCTGCCGCGCCTGCACCCGCGCCGCTCGCCGCTGACGATGCCCTGTTCCGCGCCCTGGGCGGCGAAGCCCGCATCCGCCGTTTCACTGACGACTTCTACGAGCGCATGCTGAAAGACCCTCGCATTGCGCGCTACTTCGACGGTGTCAACACGAACTACCTCAAGCGCGTGCTGGGCGACTACTTCTGCGTGGTTGCAGGTGGTCCCTGCACGTATGACGGCGTCAGCATGAAGGACGCCCACGCCCACCTGGGCATCGACCGCGCGGCGTTCAACGCGCTCGTGGAGCATTTGCAGGACGCCATGCATGCGGCCGACGTGCCCTTCGGCGTGCAGAACCAGCTGCTTGCGCGCGTGGCCTTTTTCCACCGGGACATCATCACGAAGTGAACCGCGCGGCCTGGTGCCGTGGCGGCAGCCTGCCCCCGAGTCGCGTCGGCAGTGACGCCTTCCTGACAGCCCCGCGACACGGAGCGTCATGCACAAGCACTACGCTGGCGGCATGAATGCCTTGGATGATGTGCGGCGCCGCCTGCCGGATGGGTGGCCGCTGTTGCTGCTGGCCGTGTGGCTCGTGGCCCTGGCCGGATGGCGCCCGGTCGCCTTGCCCGACGAAGGCCGCTACGGCGGCGTGGCCTACGAGATGCTGTCGGACGGCAACTGGTGGACGCCGACGCTCTTCGGGCTGCCCTACTTCCACAAGCCACCGCTGATGTACTGGATCGACCGTGCGGCGATGGCCCTGCTCGGTCCCACACCGCTGGCGTTGCGCGCGGCGCCGCTGCTGGGTGCCTGGCTGCTCGGCTGGGCGCTGTGGATCGAGGTGCGGGTTCGCCACGGGCTGCGTGACGCGCAGCAGGCCCTGGCCTGGCTGGCCGTGCTGCCGCTGTTCTACCTGGGCGCGCAATACGCCAACCACGACATGCTCGTCGCGGGCTGGATGTCACTGGCCGTCGTCAGCGCACGTGTCGCCCTGGGCGGGGACCGCCTGCGCCTGGGCTGGCTGTGCGCGGCGTGGGCGGCCATGGCCCTGGCGGTGCTGTCCAAGGGGCTGATCGGCATCGTGCTGCCAGGCCTGGTGGTCCTGCCCTGGCTGATCATGCAGCGTCGCTGGCGCGCGCTGGTGCAGGCACTCCATCCGGCGGGTCTGGCCGTGTTCGCGCTGATCGCCCTGCCCTGGATGCTGTTGATGCAGCAGCGCTATCCCGGCTTCTTCGATTACTTCATCATCGAGCAGCACTTCCACCGCTACACCGAGGCTCGCTTCAACAACGCGCAGCCGGTGTGGTTCTTCCTGGCGGTGCTGCCGCTGGCCACACTGCCCGCCAGCCTGCGCCTCATCGGTGCGCTGCGGCGCGGCAGCTTCGAGCTCTGGTGGATCGTCGTCATCGTCGGCTTCTTCTCAATGCCGCGCTCCAAGCTGGTGGGTTATGTGCTGCCGGCCCTGCTGCCGCTGGCGGTGCTGCTGTGGCAGGCCTGGCAGGGGCGTCGCGGTGCGCGCTGGGCCTGGGGCATGGGTGCACTGCTGTGCGTGGCCGCCGTGCCGGCGATCATGGTCTGGGGCAAGCCCGACCACGCCGACGTCGGCGCCGCCCTGCGCTCGCGCCTGGCACCCGGCGACCGCGTGGTGGTGACCGGGGAGCCCTTCTTCGACCTGCGGCTGCAGGCCAGGCTCTCCGAGCCGCCCGCCGTCCTGGCCGACTGGGAGGGCCTGCGCCGCCAGGGCGGTGACAACTGGCAGCGCGAACTGTCCGATGCCGCGCGCTTCGCCCCGGCGCTGGGTGAGCGCGTGCTGTGGACACCCGAGCGCCTCGCGCGCGAACGTTGTGCGCCGGGCCGGATCTGGCTTGTCGCCACACGCGCCGACGCCCTGCCCGACGCCCAACTGGCCTTCGAAGGTCGGCGTGCTGCGCTGTTCACGCTGCCGCGCCCGGCCACCTGCCCGTGAAACGCCTGTCGCGCTACGCCGCCGTCGGCGTGCTGGCCACGGCGGCGCACTACGCGCTGATGGCCTTAGCCGTCGAGGCAGGCCACTGGCCAGCCTGGCTGGCATCCGGCACCGGCGCCCTGCTCGGCGCCCAGGTGGCGTTCTGGGGCAACCGGCACTACACCTTCGGGCACCGCGGGCCGCTGGCTGCCGCCTGGGCGCGCTTTCATGTGACCGCGGGCGCCGGGGCGGTACTGGGCATGGGGCTGGTGGCGCTGGGCGTGCAGGGTGGCCTGCACTACCTGCTGGCCCAAGTCCTGGCCACGGGGGTGGTGATGTTGGCGACCTTCGCCGTCAACCGCGCCTGGTCGTTCAAGCCAGGCTGATGCCTGCTGCGTCGAGGTCTTCCACGAAGGCCTCGCTGGCGAGATAGGCCATCTCCCGCGCCCGTGCGGCGGCGATCACGTCACCCGGGTCAGGCTCGCCCAGCGCCGGGTGGCAGAACAGCAAGGCCCCGTCCGGCGCCGACGGCAGCCAGCGACGCACCAGCTGGCGGTAGTCCGCCCGGGGGTCGAAGTCGTAGACGCCCACCAGCGCGCTCGGCATCGCCACACCGCGCGCACGCGCCTGCGCGGCCAGCGCCCGCCCCCCGCAGGCCGCGATGACGCCGCGCTTGAAGGCAAAACCTGGCCCGAGCACGCGACCCGTGTTGCGCAGCGGCACACCCAGTTGCTCGGCTGCCGCCAGCGCGAAGGGCCGCACGCCGGGCAGGGCATGCACGTGCTGGTGGCCGTCGACAAAGGCCGGCGCGGCGTCGGTCACGGCGATGAACTGATGCAGCTGCGCCTGGAACTCATCCGCCACGGCGGGCGGCAGACGGCCAGCCATCGACAGCGCGATCAGCCGGCCGAGCGACGGGAAGCGCGGCCAGTGACGGCGCAGCGCAGGGCTCAGGGGCTCGCCCTCGGTCAAGTTGAAATGCAGGCCTGCGGCTGCACGGCAAGCTTCCAGTGCTTCACCGCTGGCCGGCCAGCGCTTGGACGTGACGAGGCAGCTCAGCGCCGTGATGCGCCCCTGGGCTGCCAGCGCCAGGATGCCGCGGTCCACCGCCGGGCCGAGGCCGTAGTCGTCGGCGCAGACGGTGAGCCGGCGCGGCGTCACTGCACCGGGCCCGAGTCGTGCGCCACCAGGTACAGCGGCCGCTGCTTCACCTCGTCGAAGATGCGGCCCACGTATTCGCCCAGGATGCCGATGGACAGCAACTGCACGCCGCTGGAGAACATCAGGCCGACCACGACGGTCGGCCAGCCCGGGATGGGGTGCCCGTAGAGCAGGTGCTCGATGACGAGGAAAGCGCCATAGCCGAGCGCACAGAACGCCACCACCGCACCGATCAGGCTCCAGATGCGCAGCGGCAGATTGGTGAAGGCCGTGACGCCGTCGAACGCGAGTCGAAGCAGGCGGCTCAACGAGAAATGGCTGCGGCCATGCGAGCGTGCCAGGGGCGTGTAGGGCAGGAATTCGGTGCGAAAGCCGACCCAGGCGTACAGGCCCTTCATGAAGCGATTGCGCTCGGGCAGCGCGTTGAGCGCTTGCACCACGCGCCGGTCCAACAGGCGGAAGTCACCGGCATCCGGCGGAATGTGCTGGTGCGCAGCCGCATTGACGATGCCATAGAACAGCCGCGTGCCCCAGCGCTTGATCGGCCCCTCGCCGTCCCGGTTGGCGCGCACGGCACAGGCCATGTCGGCCCCGTTCAACCACGCCTGCAGCATCTGCGGCACGAGGTCCGGCGCATGCTGCCCGTCAGCGTCCATCAGCAGCACGCGGTCCGCATCAGCCAGTGCCAGGCCTGCCGTCAGCGCCGCCTCCTTGCCGAAGTTGCGTGACAGGCGCACATAGCGCACCGGGAAGCCCGCCTGCCTCGCTGCGAGCGCGACCGCGCCGGTGGCATCGGTGCTGCCGTCGTCGACCAGCACGACGCGCCAATGCGGCGTCAGATCGGCCAGGGTACGGCGCAACTGGTCGAACAGCGCGGGCAGGTTGGCAGCTTCGTTGAAGGCAGGCAGCACCACGTCGAGCGTGGCGGTGGGGAGACGGACCGTGTCGGACATGGCCCGGATTGTGAGAAAACGGTGTGACAGTGCCCTTGCCCGCGTCTGTCAGCCGCCTGACGGGTGCGCCCGCCCGGTGCCTGCCGCTCAGCCCACGCGGCAGACCTTGAGCATGTTCGTGCCGCCGGGGTAGCCCATCGGCTCGCCGCAGGTGATGGCGTAGGTGTCACCCGGCATCAGCACGCCGCGCTCGACCAGGATCTTCTCGGCCGCCGCCAGCGCAGCGTCGCGGTCGTCGAACTTCGCCATCAGGAGGGGCGTGACATTGCGGTAGAGCGACATCTTGCGCTGGCTGACCGTCTGCGTCGTGAGGCCGAAGATCGGCACGTTGATGCGGTGGCGGCTCATCCACAGCGCCGTCGACCCCGACTCGGTCAGCGCCAGGATGGCCTTGCAGCCGAGGTGGTGCGCGGTGAACAGCGCGCCCATGGCGATGGACTGGTCGATGCGGCCGAACTGGCGACCGGCGAAGTCGGTGTCCAGCGTGACGAACTCGGCGCGCTCGGCTTCCAGCGCGATGTTGGCCATCTGCTCGACGGTCTCGATCGGATACTTGCCGGCCGCCGTCTCGGCCGAGAGCATCACGGCGTCGGTGCCGTCCAGCACCGCGTTGGCCACGTCGCTGACCTCGGCGCGCGTGGGCACCGGGTTCACGATCATCGACTCCATCATCTGCGTGGCCGTGATGGACACCTTGTCCAGCTCGCGGGCCATCTTGATCATGCGCTTTTGCAGCGCCGGCACCGCGGCATTGCCCACCTCCACGGCCAGGTCGCCGCGGGCGACCATGATGCCGTCGGACGCCTTCAGGATGGCTTCCAGGTGCGGGATGGCCTCGTAGCGCTCGATCTTGGCGATCATGGCCGGCTTGTGGCGGTAGGGCTCGCCGGCCACGTTGGCGAGCTGGCGCGCCATCTCCATGTCGGTGGCGTTCTTCGGGAAGCTCACGGCCAGGTATTCGCACTGGAAGGACATCGCGGTCTTGATGTCTTCCATGTCCTTGCCGGTCAGCGCCGGCGCGGTCAGGCCGCCGCCCTGCTTGTTGATGCCCTTGTTGTTGGACAGCTCGCCGCCGAGCTTCACGACCGTGTGCACCTGCGCGCCGCGCACCGCTTCCACGGTCAGCACCAGCAGGCCGTCGTTCAGCAGCAGCGTGTCGCCCGGCTTCACGTCACGGGGCAGTTCCTTGTAGTCGAGGCTGGCGATGTCCTGGTTGCCGAGCTCGGTGCGGTCGGCGTCGAGGATGAACTTGGCGCCGGGGATCAGCTCGATCTTGCCGTTCTCGAACTTGCCGACGCGGATCTTGGGGCCCTGCAGGTCGGCCATGATGGCCACCGACTTGCCCACACGCGCCGCGGCCTCGCGAACCATCGTCGCGCGATCGATGTGGTCTTGCGCCTTGCCGTGGGAGAAGTTCAGCCGCACGACATCGACGCCGGCCCGGATCATCTGTTCCAGCACCTCCGCCGTGTTGGAAGCGGGGCCGAGGGTGGCGACGATCTTGGTGGCGCGGGTCATGGCTTGTCTCAACGTTCGTGTGGCGGGGAATTATGGTCCGCCAGGGCCCGCTGGAGTTTCGCGGCGTTTCAGGTCAGCCGCTTCTCCATGAAGAGGCTCAGCGGGTCAGGCGCATAGTCACCGAAGGGGTTGCGCTCCACGTAGCCCAGGCGCCGGTACAGGCCGATGGCCTCGGGTTGGTGGATGCCGGTCTCCAGTCGCGCCAGGGCCACGCCGCGGGCCTGCAAGGCCGCCTCGATGTGGGCCATCAGCCGCTTGGCCGCGCCATGGCCGCGGGCGCTGTCCAGCACGAAGAGGCGCTTGATCTCCCCGTAGGCCGGCTCGCCTGCGGGCGTGTGGACCTTGACGCCACCGCAGCCCACCAGCGCGTCGCCGAGACACAGGCCCCAGAAGTCGCCGTGCGGCGGCCGCAGCCCCGACGCGGGCTCGAAATGGTTGCTCTCGGCGGGGTAGAGCGCACCCATGTAGGCCTCGGACATCGCGATCAGCGCGCGGGCGTCCGGGTGGTCAGGGTCCAGCGGCCCGAGGCGGGCGGTGAGGTCAGGATTCATCGGGTTTCAGCGAAGGGGCGGCGTGCCTTCCGGCCGCATGCCGGGAAGACCGGACAATTTTGACCTCTGCCCCGCCCTCTCCTTCATGCCCGACCGCGCTTCCGCCTCCACCGCCCCGTTGCTCGCTGCCCTGGCGGTCGTCATCACCTGGGGCTTGAACTTCCCGCTCTCCAAGGCGCTGTTCACCCAGGTCGGCCCGGCCGGCTTCCTGGGCCTGCGCTACCTGTTGATGCCCTTCTGCGCGGTGGCGCTGCTGTGCTGGCGCTTCGGCTGGCGCTGGCCGCGACTGGACCGCGCCGAGGTGTGGCCGCTGGTGCGCCTGACGCTGGTGGGCCAGGGCCTGCACCTGCTGCTGTCGGCCTACGGCATGCAGGGCTCGACCGCCTTCAGCGCGAGCGTGCTGCTGGCCTGCGGGCCGGTGTTCACGCTGCTGATCCTGCGGTTGAGCGGTGTCGAGCGGCTGTCCCGAGGGCAGGTGGCGGGCGTGGCGACGGCCGCGCTCGGCGCGTTGCTGTTCACGTCCGACAAGCTGCTCACCGCCGACTGGCAGGCGTCCGTCGGCGACCTCACGCTGCTCGTGGCCGCCGCCCTCTTCAGCTACTACACCGTGGCCAGCAAGCCGCTGATCCTGCACCACGGCGGCGTGACCGTGCTGGGCTACGGCAGCCTGGTGTGCACGCTGCCGATGCTGCTGTGGTGCGCGCCGGCGCTGCGCGCGCTGGACTGGGCCGGCCAGCCGACCTGGGTGTGGACGGGCCTGGTGTGGCAGGTCGTCGGCGGCGGCTTCCTGGGCTGGCTGGCCTGGGGCTGGGCCAACGAGCAGCGCGGCGTGGCGCGCACCGCGCCGCTCATCTACCTGATGCCGCTGATCGCCGGGCTGGCCGCCTGGGTGTGGGGCGGCGAGCTGTTCACCGCCCACAAGCTGCTGGGCGCCGGCGTCATCCTGGGTGGCGTGGCGCTGGCCCAGTTCAGCCCTTCGCGAGCCTTGCCTCTCTCACGTCAGCCACCGCCAGAGCCGTCATGTTGACGATGCGGCGCACCGTCGCCGACGGCGTCAGGATGTGCACCGGCTTGGCCGCCCCGAGCAGGATGGGGCCGACCGTCACGCCGTGGCTGGCGCTGATCTTGAGCACGTTGAACAGGATGTTGGCTGCGTCCAGCGTCGGCAGCACCAGCAGGTTGGCCGCGCCGGTGAGCTTGCTGTCCGGCAGGAAGGCCTGACGCACGCTCTCGGACAGCGCGGCGTCGCCGTGCATCTCGCCGTCGCTCTCCACCTCCGGGTGCGCGGCGGCGAACAGCTCGTGCGCCCGGCGCATCTTGACGGCCGACGGCCGCGTGCTGGAGCCGAACATCGAGTGGCTGACGAAGGCCAGCTTGGGCGGCAGGCCGAAGCGGCGCACCTCGTCGGCGGCCATCGCGGCGATGTCGGCCAGCTCCTCGGCGCTCGGGTCATCGTTGACGAAAGTGTCGGTGATGAAAAGCGTCATCTGCTCCAGCATCAGCGCGTTCATCGCGGCGAACTGCCGCGCGCCGTCGTGCAGGCCGATGAGGTCGCGCACCTGCTCCAGGTGCCGGTCGAAGCGGCCGACCATGCCGCAGATCATCGCGTCGGCGTCGCCCAGCTCGATGGCCAGCGCGCCGATGGCCGTGTTGGAGCGGCGCACGGCCGACTTGGCCATCTCGGGCGTCACGCCATTGCGCTTCATGCGGGCGTGATAGGCCTCCCAGTACTGGCGGAAGCGGGGGTCGTCCTCGGGGTCGATGACGGCGACGTCCTCGCCCAACTTCAGGCGCAGGCCGGCGCGCTGGATGCGTGACTGCAGCACCGCGGGGCGGCCGATCAGCGTCGGGCGGCACAGGCCTTCGTCCAGCGCCACCTGCACCGCGCGCAGCACGCGCTCGTCCTCGCCCTCGGCGTAGATGACGCGGGCCTTCTCGGCGCGGGCGGCGGTGAACACCGGGCGCATGAACATGCCGGTCTGGTAGACGAAACGCTCCAGCGACTGGCGGTAGGCCTCCAGGTCGGCCACGGGCCGCGTGGCGACGCCATCGGCCGCCGCCGCCGCCGCCACGGCGGGCGCGATGCGCAGGATGAGCCGCGCATCGAAAGGCTTCGGGATCAGGTACTCGGGGCCGAAGGCCAGCTCCTGGCCAGCGTAGGCGGCAGCCACCTCGTCACTCGTCTCGGCCTTGGCCAGCGCGGCGATCTCGCGCACGCAGGCGAGCTTCATGCCCTCGGTGATCTTGGTGGCGCCGCAGTCCAGCGCGCCGCGGAAGATGTAGGGGAAGCACAGGACGTTGTTGACCTGGTTCGGGTAGTCGCTGCGGCCGGTGGCGATGATGCAGTCGGGCCGCGCCTCGCGGGCCAGCTCGGGGCGGATCTCGGGCTCGGGGTTGGCCAGCGCCAGGATGATGGGCTGCGCGGCCATCGTCTTGACCATGTCGGCAGTGAGCACGCCGGCCGCCGAGCAGCCGAGGAAGACGTCCGCGCCATTCACCACATCCGCCAGCGTGCGTGCCGCGGTGACCTGGCAGTAGCGCTGCTTGGATTCGTCCAGCTTGCCCGCCTTGGCATCCTCGCGCTCGCTCTGGATGACGCCGCGCGAGTCGCAGACGAACACGTGCTCGCGCTTCACGCCCAGGCCCACCATGACGTCCAGGCAGGCGATGGCCGCCGCACCGGCGCCCGACACCGCCACCTTCACCTGCGCGATGTCCTTGCCCACCAGCTCCAGGCCGTTGAGCAGCGCGGCCGAGGAGATGATGGCCGTGCCGTGCTGGTCGTCGTGGAAGACCGGGATGTTCATCCGCTTGGACAGCTCGCGCTCGATGTAGAAGCACTCGGGCGCCTTGATGTCTTCGAGGTTGATTCCCCCGAGCGTCGGCTCCATGGCCGCGATGATGTCGATGAGCTTGTCAGGGTCGCGCTCGGCGAGTTCGATGTCGAAGACGTCGATGCCGGCGAACTTCTTGAAGAGGCAGCCCTTGCCTTCCATCACCGGCTTGCCGGCCAGCGGGCCGATGTCGCCCAGGCCCAGCACCGCGGTGCCGTTGGTGATGACGCCCACCAGGTTGCCGCGCGACGTGAAGTCGGCGGCGAGCGACGGGTCTTCCTCGATGGCCAGGCAGGCGTAGGCCACGCCCGGCGAATAGGCCAGCGACAGGTCGCGCTGGTTGGACAGGGCCTTGGTCGGCGTGACCGAGATCTTGCCGCGCGTCGGGGCGCGGTGGTAGTCGAGCGCAGCATCGCGCAGCGCGGCTTCGGCCGGCGACAGGGGGGCGTTGTTCTTTTCCATGGCAGCAACTCTTGCGGGGCGGGCCCATGAGGTTACTGCGTGGTTACGTCGCTGGCGATGCCGCTTGCACAGGCGGCCATGCCGAATCGGCAGGCCGGGTTCGCGAGGGAGGCAGCCTGACTTGCCCGGCCACGAGACCGGGCCGCACCGCGATCAGCCGGCGGCGCGCTTGGTCAGGATCTCGAAGGCCGGCAGGGTCTTGCCTTCCAGCACTTCCAGGAAGGCGCCGCCGCCCGTGGAGATGTAGCCGACGTCCTTCTCGATGCCGTACTTGGCGATCGCGGCCAGCGTGTCGCCACCGCCGGCGATGCTGAAGGCCACGCTCTCGGCGATGGCGCGGGCGATGGTTTCGGTGCCCTGCGCGAAGGCCGGGAACTCGAACACCCCGACCGGGCCGTTCCACACGATGGTGCCGGCCGCCTTCAGCGTCTCGGCGAGCTTCGTGGCGGTCTTGGGGCCGATGTCCAGGATCAGGTCGTCGTCCTCGACGTCGGTGGCCGCCTTGACGGAGGCCGTCGCGCCCGCGGCGAAGGTCTTGGCCGTGACCACATCTTCCGGGATCGGCACTTCAGCGCCGCGTGCCTTCATCGCATCGATGACGGCCTCGGCCTGGTCCACCAGGTCCGGCTCGGCCAGCGACTTGCCGATCTTCAGGCCCGAGGCCAGCATGAAGGTGTTGGCGATGCCGCCACCGACGATCAGGCCGTCGACCTTGGACGCGAGGCTTTGCAGGATGGTCAGCTTGGTCGACACCTTCGAGCCGGCCACGATGGCCACGAGCGGGCGGCGCGGGTTGGCCAGGGCCTTGGTGATGGCATCGATCTCGGCCGCCAGCAGCGGGCCGGCGCAGGCGATCTTGGCGAACTTGGCGATGCCGTAGGTCGTGGCCTCGGCGCGGTGGGCGGTGCCGAAGGCGTCGTGCACGAAGATGTCGCACAGCGCGGCGAGCTTGCGGGACAGTTCTTCGTTGCACTTCTTCTCGCCCTTGTTCAGGCGGCAGTTCTCCAGCAGCACCACCTGGCCGGGCGCCACCGAGACGGCATCGACCCAGTCCCGCTGCAGCGGCACGGGGCGGCCGAGCAGTTCCGACAGGCGCTCGGCCACCGGGGCCAGCGAGTCTTCGGGCTTGAACTCGCCCTCGGTCGGGCGGCCCAGGTGCGACGTGACCATGACGGCCGCGCCGGCATCCAGCGCCATCTTGATGGCCGGCAGCGACGCGCGGATGCGGGTGTCCTCGGTGATCTTGCCGTCGTCGTCCTGCGGCACGTTGAGGTCGGCGCGGATGAAGACGCGTTGCCCGGCCACCTTGCCGGCAGCGATCAGGTCGGAGAAGCGGATGACGTTCATGGTCAGGCGATGCAGTGGAGAAAAACTGCCGGCATTCTCGCCCCAGCTGTGCGCGGTAACGGTTTGAAACCGCGGACCGGCGCCGGGCCGCCCCAAGCCGGCCCGCAGGCGATGTGCGCGCGGCGCTGCGCCGTGCGCATCGCCGTCCCCTCGGGGACCGACCAGCCTGGCCGGCGTGCAGCCTGGCAAGGATGGGCGAGGGGCTCACACTTACCAGCCGAATCCAAGTTTCAACGGCAGCATCACGGCCATGCCCACGAGGATGGTGCCGAGGATGCCCTTGCGCCAGAAGTAGTAGGCCGTCGCCGCCAGGGCGGCGGGCCAGCGGGCGTCCTGCCAGGTGGTGATGGCATGGCCCTGCGTCATGAAGATCTCGGGCGCCACGACGGCCATCAGGGCCGCCAGCGGCGCGACCTTGAGCAGCTCGCGCAGCCAGTACGGCATCGGCAGCGGCTTGTCCCCGATCATGAAGAAACCACGCGTCACCACGGTGATGAGGCCCAGGCCCACGAGCGCAATCCAGGTCAGCGTGGTGCTCATGCCTGACCCTTTCGTGCATCCAGCCACCAGCCCACCGCCCCGGCGGCCACGATGGCGCACAGGATGTTGAGCTTGAGCGGCAGCGAGTAGGTCGCAATCGACACCGCACCGGCGGTCACGGCCACCCACCAGAGCGTGCGCTCGGTCAGCAGCGAGTACGAGATGCCCAGCAGCGCGAGCACGCCGGCAAAGCCGATGCCCCAGTGCGGCGGGATGCGGTCGGCCAGCAGGATGCCGATGAAGGAGCACACCTGCCAGGTCGGCCAGTTGATCGCCACGCCGCCCCAGAAGTAGCGCTGCTGGCCTGGCGCCGGTGCGGCATCGGGGTAGCGCTTCACGAAGTAGGCGAAGTTGAGGTCCGCCGCGAAGTAGGTGGTCATCAGCCGGCGCCAGCGCGGCAGGTGCCCGAAGTAGTGGCGCCACTGCGCGCTGAAGATGACGAAGCGCAGGTTCACGCAGAAGGCCGTGGCCAGCAGCACCCACAGCGGGGCGCCAGCCGCCATCAGCGGCAGCGCGGAGAGCTGGGCGCTGCCTGCGAACACCAGCAGCGACATGCCCATGGCCTGCGGGATGCTCAAGCCCCCCTTCACCATCGTCACGCCGGCCACCAGCCCCCAGGCGGCCAGCCCCAGCGAGGGCGAAGCCATGTCGCGCGCACCCTGGCGGAACTCGGCATCGGCCGCCAGTGCGCGCAGTTTCTCGATCCACTGCATCCCGCCATTGTCGGCGGGATGCGCTTACTCGCCGATTCGACGGACTTTGCCGCTGCCGGCGATCGAGGAGCTGATCTGGGGCGAACCTGCATACCTCACATCGCCCGAGCCGGCGATCGAGACGTTGAGCTTCTTGGTCGCATTCACGGCGGCGTCCCCGCTGCCGGCGATGTTGACCTTGACCTCTTCGGCGACCAGTTCCGCCGCCTTCACATCGCCGCTGCCGGCAATGGAGACGCTGGCATTGGCGCAGCGGCCTGCCGCCACGATGTCGCCGCTGCCGCTGACCTTCATCGACAGCTTCTCGGCTTCCAGGCCCGCGAAGCGGATGTCGCCCGACCCGGCGATCGAGGCGTCCACGCCGCCGGCCTTCATCGGCTCCACCTTGACGGTGCCCGAACCGGCAACGGACACCGCGCGAAGGCTGGGCAGCTCGATGACGAAGCTCGGTGTCGTGCCGGACTGGATGTTGATGCCCTTCTTGGGCTCGATCTGCAGCGTGCGGCCCTTGCCGCCGTCGACCACCCGGGTCTCGATGACCGGCAGCAGATTGCGGTCCGCCTTGACCTCGACCTTGTGGCCCGTGCCCTGGCGCACGACGACGTTGAAGCCACCGGCCACGGCAATGCCGTCGAAACTGCCCGTGTCACGGGACTCGGTGGCGATATCGCCGTTGCCGGTGACGCGTTCGCCCCCCAGGGACCAGCTCCACGCACCGGCGCTGCCGCTGGCACCCAGCACGGCGGCAGTGACGAGGCCGACGGCGACGAGACGGCGGGAAGTGTTCATGGCAGGCTCCATCAGGGTTGTGATGGTGCGGATGGTGCCGCCCCACAGGCAAGCTGTCGAACCGGAGGCGACGGCGCGCAGGAACGGGGGGCTGAAATGCGAATGGGCGGGCTGGGCGGCCGCTCAGTGGCCCTTCGCCTTGTCACCCGGCTTGTCGCCCGCCTTGTCAGTGGCCTTGTCCGCCGACTTCTCTGCCGACTTCTCGGCAGGCTTGGCGTCTTCCTCATCCGTCTTGGGCTTGGCCCCCGGCCGCGGCACGACAGGCGCGATGCCTTCGAGCTTGTTCTCGCGCATGTACTCGTCCATCTCGCGCCAGCCGGCGTACACCGCCGCCTTCTGGGCCTTGGGGTTGAGGACGTAGCAGTCCTCGATGGCACGCATCGCATGCCGACAGGCGCTGCCGATGGCCTTGCCCTCGGCCTCCTTCGCGGCGGCAACCTTGACGGGGTCGTCGATGCCCAGCTGCTCGCAGGCCGACAAGGCTGCGAGCAGGGGCAGGGCAAGAAGAAGACGCTTCATCTGCTGCAGTATCGGCGCCGCCGCGGCGAACTTGAATCAGCGCCGGGCCATCGCCGTCAGCCGAGCGATGCGCTCCTCGGTCGGCGGGTGGGTCGAGAACAACCCCCGCAGGCCGCCGCCGGACAACGGGTTCATGATCATCATCTGCGCCGTCTCGGGGTGGGCCTCCGCGGCGCTCAGCGGGATGCCCTGGGCCACACGGTGGATCTTGTCCAGCGCCGACGCGAGTGCGGCCGGGTCGCCGGAGATCTCGGCGCCGCCGCGGTCGGCTTCGAACTCGCGCGCGCGGCTGATGGCCATCTGGATCAGGCTGGCGGCCAGCGGTGCCAGCAGCGCGACGGCGATGCCGGCGATCGGGTTGGTCGGGCGGCCATGCTCGTCGCGCCCGCCGAAGAAGGCGGCGAAGTTGGCCAGCATCGAGATGGCACCGGCCATCGTCGCGCTGACGGTGCTGATCAGGATGTCCCGGTGCGCGACGTGGGCCAGTTCGTGCGCCATCACGCCGCGCAACTCGCGCTCGGACAGCACCCGAAGGATGCCCGTGGTGGCCGCCACGGCAGCATGCTCGGGGTTGCGCCCGGTGGCGAAGGCGTTCGGAGCATCCTCGTCGATCAGGTAGACGCGGGGCATGGGCAGGCCGGCGCGTGCGCTGAGTTCGGCCACCATGCCGTAGAACTGCGGCGCCGACGAGGCGTCGACCTCGCGGGCGTTGTACATCTTCAGCACCATGTCCGCCGAGAACCAGTAGCTGAAGAAGTTCATGCCCACCGCCACCAGCAGCGCGATCAGCATGCCGGCCTTGCCGCCGATCAGCGCCCCCACGGCCATGAACAGGGCCGTGATGGCGGCCATCAGGATGGCGGTCTTCATCAGGTTGGACATCGCTGCAGCCTCGCTTGCAAGAAAACATCCGGAACAACTCGGAACGCAGATGGTGCCTGAGGCCCTGGCTTCAAGTCGAAAGCCCCTGCGTCAGGGCAGGCGGGGGTAGTCGTCCACGCCCAGCAGCTCGGGCAGCGTCGATGGCGGGCGCCGCCGCAGCGTGCGCACGCGCGTGCCGTCCGGCAGGGGCTCGCGCTGGAACACCAGCTCGCAGTCCTCCAGCGGTGCACGCGCGCACAACGACAGCGCCACGTGGTCCGGCCCGATCTCGCCGCGCAGGCGCAGCGGGGCGGGGCCGGTGTTGACGACGCGCAGATCCTTGTAGCCGTAGACGACCGTGGCGTCCGCCCCGAGCGGCGCAAAGCGCGTGCTGTCGGTGTACAGGTCACGCGAATGCGGATGCCGCTCCAGGATCTGCAAGCCGGCCTGCAGCGCGAGCAGGTAGACCATGCCGGACAACTGGCACAGCCCGCCACCGACGGTCGTGCCCACGGCAGCGCCGGTGATGGTGCGCCCCTCCAGGTAACCGGCGCGGGCGCTAGGGCGCCCGACCGTCCGCCAGAACGAGAACACCTCGCCCGGCTGGATCACCACCGCCTCGACACGGTGGATGGCGATGCCGAGGTTGTGGACCTTGTTGTCGCGCAGGGCCCCGACGGCGGAGCCGAGCCCCTGCCGCACCGTCAGGCGGTGGGCGAGTTCGTCGGCCGCCGGCCGGTCGCTGTCGACGGACGCCCACCGCCCGGGCAGGCCCTGGCGCCAGTCACGGCCCATCCGCCAGGCCACGCGCAGCTGCAGGCGCACCGCCGGGGGCAGCCATTGCTTGATCGAAGCCATCTCGCTCAACCCGGCTTGCGCAGTTGCACGAACAGGTAGGACGCCAGCGGCATGAGCGGGCTGGCGCACAGCAGGCTGTCCACCTGCCGCAGCGGTGCCCGCAGTCGCGTCGGCAGGCGGTGCACCGGCAGCATCAGGACCGCCCCGCGCGACGCCAACTGCCAGTCGGGCTCGGCAGCGGCCCGGACGTCGCCGAAGCTCAGCGAGGTCGAGCCGTGCCAGCCCGAGCGCCGCTGGCCCAGCAGGCGCCGGCGCGTGGCCGACGGGATGTCGAACACGAGCACGCCGCCCGGGCGCAGCACGCGGTGACTTTCGCGCAGCACCTCGTCCAGCGTCGGCCGGCTCAGGTGCATGAAGAAGTGGAGGGAGAAGACCGCGTCCAGGCTGCCGTCATCCAGCGGGAGGCGGGTGGCCGAGGCCTGGATGAGCGGGCGGTCGCCAGCGCGCTGGCGGGCCACGCCGAGCATCTCGGCGCTGGCATCCACCCCGAGGCTGGCGAAGGACAGCAGGCGGCCCGTGCCGCAGGCCAGATCCAGCACCCGCGCACCGGGCGCGGCCGGCAGCAAGCGCCGCAACAGGCCGCGCTCCTGGCCGTCGAGATAGCGTCCGTAGCTGTTGCCGAAGCGGCTGTCGTCGTAGGTGGCGGCGATGCCGTCGTAATAGGACGTCAGGGCCTGCTGTTCGTCGTCGAGGCGGGGGGAAGCGGGTGAGGTCAACGGCGGCGGATCCGGTGGCGTGTGACGGGCCGCAGCTTACGGCCAGACCGCGCCGGCCGCCCGGAGACTTTCCTCCGCGGGCGGCCGCACCCGCTACAGCGCGAAAGACTGTCCCGCGCGGATCGGCTGGGCCTGCATCACCTGGGCCGCGGGCGCGCGCTTGCCGCCCGGCCGCTGCAATTCGACCAGCCGCAGCGCCCCCTGACCGCAGGCGACGACCGGCCCCGCTGCCGTCACGTCGATGACGCGGCCCGGCTCGCCTGCCCCGGGCGCAAGTTCGGCGCGCCAGACCTTGAGCACCTCGCCGTCCAGCGCTGCTGCACCGCCCGGGAAAGGGTCGAAGGCGCGCAGACGGCGCTCGATCTCGACGGCAGGCTGCCGCCAGTCGATCGCGCTTTCGGCCTTGTCGATCTTGTGGGCGTAGGTGATGCCCTCGGCCGGCTGGGGCGTGCGCGTCAGCGCGCCGGCCTGCAGCGCCTCGACGATCAGGCGGCCACCCAGGTCGGCCAGGCGGTCGTGCAGTGCGGCCGTGGTGTCGTCGCCGCGGATCGGCTCGCGGCCGACGAGCAGCATGTCGCCGGTGTCCAGGCCCGCATCCATCTGCATGATCGTGATGCCGGTCTCGGCGTCGCCGGCCTCGATTGCGCGGTGGATCGGCGCCGCGCCGCGCCAGCGGGGCAGCAGCGAGGCATGGATGTTCAGGCAGCCCCGCGGCGGGGTGTCGAGCACCCAGGCCGGCAGGATCAGGCCGTAGGCGGCCACGACCATGACGTCCGCCTGCGCCGCGGCCAGCGCCTCCCGGGCAGTGGCCGCGTCGGCGGCGTACTTGCCGTCGAGCTTCAAGCCCTGCGGTTGCGCGACCGGGATGCCCGCTGCCTGCGCGCGCTGCTTCACCGGCGAGGCCTGCAGCTTCATGCCACGGCCGGCCGGGCGGTCCGGCTGGGTCAGCACCAGGGGCACGGTGAAGCTGGCGGCCAGCAGGGCATCCAGCGCCACCGCCGCGAATTCCGGCGTACCGGCGAAAGCGACTCTCATCGGCGTGCCGCTCAGAAGCGCTGCTGGCGCTTCTTGGCCTCGGCCTCCTCCTCGCGGGTCTTCTTGACCATCTTGGTCTTGATGCGGTCGCGCTTGAGGGGGCTCAGGTACTCGACGAAGACCTTGCCCATCAGGTGGTCCATCTCGTGCTGCACGCACACGGCCAGCAGGCCGTCGGCGTCGAATTCATAGGTCTCGCCATCGCGGTTGGTCGCGCGCACGGTCACCTCGGCATGGCGCGGGACCTTGTCGTAGATCTGCGGGACGGACAGGCAGCCCTCCTCGCCCTCCACCATCCGGTCGCTGACCTTGATCAGCTCGGGGTTGATCAGCACCCGCGGGGTGTCGCGCTCCTGGGAGGTGTCGATGACGATGACCCGTTCGTGCACGTCCACCTGGGTGGCCGCCAGGCCCACGCCGTCAGCGGCGTACATGGTTTCGAGCATGTCGTCGACGAGGCGGCGGATGCGCTCGTCGACCGCCGCCACGGGCTTGGCGACGGTGTGCAGGCGCAGGTCGGGATAGCGAAGGATGTGGAGTAGTGCCATGGAATGTGGGCCGCGGGCCACGCCGAGGGCTTTGTAAGCACTCGCAAGCGCAGTCCAGCCAGGTTGAATGCGGGCAGAATCACCCGGATTTTCGCCGATCCGGCAATCCCTTCGGAGACCGCTCCCGATGCCCGCTGCCCGTCCTGCCCACTTTTCCGTCCTTGCGGCCTGCCTGGCCTTTGCAACGGCCTCGGCCTGGGCCCAGACCTCTCAACTGCCCATCACCGCCGAACAGCGCCGCGTGGCCGACCAGGTCGCGTCGGCTGGCGTGCCGCTGTCCGAACTGGCGCCCGATGCGCCGGACCAGCACACCGTCAAGTCGGGCGACACGCTCTGGGACATTTCCAAGCTGTTCCTGAAGAGCCCCTGGCGGTGGCCCGAGCTGTGGGGCATGAACCGCGACCAGATCCGCAACCCGCACCTGATCTACCCGGGCCAGGTGCTGCTGCTGGTCAAGTCCGACGGCCGCGCGCGGCTGGAACTGGCCCAGGGTGTGGGCGGCGGTGCGCCGGGCGACACCGTCAAGCTCAGCCCCCGCATGCGCATCGCCACGCTGGACAGCGACCCGATCACCGCCATCCCGTTGAACCTGATCCAGCCCTTCCTGACCGATGCCGTCGTGTTCGACACCGACAAGCTGGCCACCGCCCCGCGCATCGTCGCGGCGCAGGAAGGACACGTGATCCTGGGTCAGGGCGACCTGGCCTACGCCCGCGGCGATTTCGGCAGCGCCATCGATTTCCGCGTCTTCCGCACGGCCATCCCCCTGCTCGACCCGACCACGAAGGAGGTCCTCGGCTACGAGGCCCCCTACGTCGGCACGGCCGAGCTGAAGCGCCCCGGCGAAACGCGTCAGAACGCCGACGGCAAGCCCGAGATCGTGCCCGCCACGATCTCGATCAAGACCGTCAAGCAGGAGGTTGGCACGGGCGACCGCCTCTCCCCCACGCCACCGCGCAACCTGGATCGCTACGTGCCGCACGCGCCGGATGCGCCGACTGCCGGCCAGATCATCAAGATCTACGGCGAATCGCTGATCGCCGGCCAGAACCAGATCGTGGCGCTGAACCGCGGCAAGCGCGACGGCCTGGAACGCGGCCACGTGCTGGCGCTCTGGCGCGATGGTGCCGCCGCGGTCGACAAGACCCAGGACAAGGCCGAGCCGATCAAGCTGCCTGACGAGCGCCACGGTGTGCTGTTCGTGTTCGAGGTGTACGAGCGGGTGTCGTACGCGCTGGTCATCTCGGTCAAGGAGCCGGTGAAGGCCGGCGACCGCTTCACGCAACCTTGAAGCCGGACGCGGCCGAACTGGCCGCCTGGCTGCGGCTGACGGAAAGCGTCAGCCCGGCGGCGGCCCGGCGTCTGCTGGCCATGGCCGGCAGCCCGCAGGCCGTGTTCGAACTGCCCGCCGCGGCGCTGGACCAGGCCCTCGGCCCGAAGCAACGCCAGGCCTTCAACGCGCCGCCGGAGCACCTGGCGGAGCTCGTCAACCAGGCGCAGCGCTGGCTGGCCGAGCCAGGTCACGACCTGCTGCTGTTGGGCGATGCCGACTATCCGACCCGGCTGCTCGCCACGGCCGACCCGCCCCTGCTGATGTGGTTGGACGGTCGGCGCGAGCTGCTGTCGACACCGTCGCTGGCCGTGGTCGGCAGCCGTCACCCCACGGCCCAGGGCGAAGACAACGCCCGCGATTTCTCCGGCGCCTTGGCCCGTGCGGGCTACACCATCGTCTCCGGGCTGGCCCTGGGCGTGGACGCTGCCGCCCATGAGGGCGCCCTGGACGCCGGGGGCGCCACGATTGCCGTCGTGGGCACGGGGCTCGACCAGGTCTACCCACGCCGCAACGAGAAGCTGGCCGCCCGGCTGTTGGCAAGCAACAGCTTGCTGGTGAGTGAATACTCGCTGGGCACCCCGGTCATGCAAGCCAACTTCCCGCGGCGCAACCGCATCATCGCGGGACTGAGCCTGGGCTGCCTGGTGGTGGAGGCGGCCGTTCAGTCGGGCTCGTTGATCACCGCCCGGCTGGCGGCAGAGGCCGGGCGGGAGGTGTTCGCGATTCCCGGCTCCATCCACTCGCCCCAGGCCCGGGGCTGCCATGCGCTGATCCGGCAGGGGGCCAAGCTGGTGGAATCCGCCCAGGATGTGCTGGAGGAGCTGCCGCCGCTGGCCGACACACCGGCTGCACCCGACGTCCTGCAAGCGCCGGCCGACGTGCCCCATGAGCGCCAGGCGCTACTAGAAGCCATGGGCTTCGACCCCGTCAGCCTCGACGCCCTGATGGCCCGCTGCGGCTGGCCGGCAGCCGAGCTGAGTGCCGCGCTGCTGGAGCTGGAGCTGGATGGCCAGGTGGCGCGGCTGGCCGGCCAGATCTTCCAAAGACGCGCGGCGGGATAGCGAGCTTAACCGCGGATATCAGAGCCCGATCCGAGGGGTTATTCGCGTCCGGGGCGCCGCAAACCCTGGGCTATCATCCCCTCACGATGTTCGATGTCCTGGTTTATCTCTACGAGACCTACTGGCGTCCGGACGCCTGCCCCGATCACGCGCAGCTCGCGCGCAAGCTGACGGCGGTGGGCTTCGAGAATGACGAGATCCAGGAGGCCCTGAACTGGCTCGACGGGCTGGCTGCAGCCGGCGAGTCCTACCAGGGCGAGCAGAGCGAGCACGCGATGCGTGTCTACTCGGCTGCCGAGATCGAGCACTTGGGAGAGCCGTCCATCGGCTTCATCAGCTTCCTCGAATCTGCCGGTGTGCTGCCCGGGCCGATGCGCGAGATGGTCATCGACCGCGCGATGGCCATCCCGGGCGCCCCGATGGACCTGGAAGACTTGAAGATCATCGTGCTGATGGTGTTCTGGTGCCTGGGCGAGGAGCCCGACGCGCTCATCCTCGACGAGCTGTTCGTCGCGCCCGAGGATCGCCTGATCCACTGATCCTGCGCTTCAACAACAACGGCGCCCACGGGCGCCGTTGTTGTTTTCACCGAGCCCCGCCACAGGGCCGCACTCAGCCAGACCGCCGCGCGTGCCCCAGGAAGGCGCACGCGGCGGGGCGCTATCTCAGCAGCTGATCCGGGTCGGCGTCGAGCTTGGCCAGCGCCTTGCGCGTGGCCTGCACGGTCAGCGCCTCGTCCTGGGCCGGCAGCAGCAAGCCGGCCTGCAGGAAGGCTGCCATGCGATTCAGCGAGAACAGCACGCCGCGGCCCTTGGGCGTGACGAACAGCGCCAGCTGCTTGCGCAGGCCGCGCCAGGCCAGCTGCACCTGTTCGTTGCGGCCGCGGTAGTCGAGCATGAACCAGCCGCCCACCTGGAGCTCGCGGGCCCAGGCGACCATCGCCGGCGTCGGTGCCGAGCCGCCCTCGGCCACCACTTCCATGCCTTCGGATTCATGACCGGAGAGGTCCCGCACGAGCATCTCGTCGATGTGGCTCTCGCCGTCGATGTCCTCAGGCAGCATCGCCTCCAGCGTCTCGAGCTGGTCCATCAGCTCGTCCAGCCGCTCACGCGGGATGGCAGCCGTCTTGGCCGTGAAGGCGGCGGCCAGCGCGTTGTTGAGTTGGCGCACGTGCTCGTCCTGCTTGTCGGTCGGCAGGCCGGCGTGGCTCATGCCGTCACGCAGCGTCTTGAGCAGCGGCGGCAGGCGGCGGATCACCTCGGCCCGCTCCTCACGCGACGATTTGGAGCTCGCCGACCAGATCAGGTCTGCCGCAGCACGCTTCATGATCTTGGTGACGTCGGCCTGCGCACCGGCACGCACCGCCGTCACGGCCAGCACGTCGGCCCAGACATGGAACAGGAAGTCGCGCACGCCGTCCTGCACCGGCACCTCGGACAGCATCTTGCGCAGCTCGATCGTGTACTGGATGGCCAGGGTCTCGCGCTGCTCCACCTGCTGGGCGAGCGACACACCGCGCTTGGAGGCCTGGTTCTCGTTCTCGAAATAGTGATCGAGGAATTTCTCGAACTCGGTCAGCACGGTGGAAAACACGCGGCGACCGGTGTCGGGGTAGGCCTCGACGACCTGGACGACCCGCTTGATCTCGCGCTCCAGCGCATCACTGCTGGCGCGCTCCGTGCCGGGGCCGCCGCCTTGGGCGGTGTTGAAGCCCATCACGCAGGCGCCCATGCGGTCGATCAACCGCCGTGCCGGATGATCGGCCGCGGCAAAGAAGTCGGGCTCGCTGACGGCCACGCGCAGCACCGGCATCTGCAGCCGCGCGAACCAGACCCGCACGGTCGCCGGGATGCGCTCCTCGGTCAGGATGCTCTGGAACATCATCGCCACGATCTCGATCGTGGCGCGCTCGGCGGGGTTGTTGGCCGCCTGCTTCAGGACCTGCTTGAAGGCCTGGTTGCGAGCACCGATCTCCTCCAGCGCCCGCGGAGCGCTGGCCGGCGAACTGTTGCCGACCTCGCCCGTGCCCGGCGGGCGGCGCTGCAGGGATTCCTGCGCATGCTTGATGGCGCCGAGCAGCCGGGGCGATGCCGCAGCGGCTGGCGGGGCGTCGGCCAATGCGGGCCGCGGGCCGGCGGCGGCGGCACCGGTGGCCAAGCCGCCCCCCATGCCCGCCACGTCGCCGGGCACGACAGCGCCGGCCGGCAGTGTCGACACATCAGCCAGGCTCGGCTTGCCCGCACCCGGGCGCGCCGGCACCTGGCTCTTGGTCACCGGGAACCCCGGCACATGACGCGCCAGCACGCGCTGAAGCTGGGCCATGACCTCGTCGGCCTGACTGCTGGCCTTGCTGCGTGCCGCAGCCGGCGACACGCCCGTTCCCGTCCAGGACGTCGGTGCGAGCCCGGCGCCTGGCGGTGCGAACGCCGGCGCCGGCGCAGCGGGGCCGCTGGCGGCAGACGCGACATCCTTGGCGGCCTGCGCGGTGCGGCGGATGAAGGGCCGCAGGTCGACCTCGGGCAGCACCTTCTGGGCGATCAGCCAGCGGTTGGTCTCGTGGTAAGCCTCGCTGACGAGCTGGGCGAATTCCTCGTGCAGTTCGTGGTGCAGCAGCTGCCAGATGTTGGCGTCCAGCCCGACACGGTGCCAGGCGTCGAGCGCGACGCGGGCGACCACATGGGCACGCAGCAAGTCCAGGGGATCGAGGTCATCCTGGCCTTCCAGGGCCTGCATGCGGGTGCGCAGGTCAGTGAATTCCCAGGTCGCCCGGTCCATCATGACGAGGGCCAGGCGGGAGCTGGTGATCTCGCGCTCGATGGTGGAGTCATCCACCAGGCTCATCTTGGTGGTGGGCGCGGGGGTCGTCGTCTCGTGCTCGCGGGCGTTGTCGGACACCCCATGCACGGCGGCGTGGCGCAAGGCTGCCACCAGCGCCATCTGCCAGTTCGGGCCCGATTTCTGCCAGGCCTGCACGGCGTCGCGCCGCGCCATCATGACCGCATGCGGCGCCGACTGGACCAGCAGGTTGTTGGCGCCCTGCCCCACCGCAGCGACCAGCGGCGTCATGCCGCGGACCAAGGCTTCGAGGTAGACGCGCCTCGCCTGGGTGGCCAAAGCCTGGTTGCGGGCAGCGGTCATGGAGGGGAGATCGAATTCAGCGTCGTTGCGAAGATCGCTTCACTCTACACGACCGCTCCGGAGTTCGGGTCGTTGGGGTCGTCCCGATTCACGGCAAGCTTCACCAGATCTTCTCGCTTGACGCCCAGCCACATCGCAATGGCGGCCGCCACGAACACCGAGGAATAGATGCCGAACAGGATGCCGATCGTCAGCGCGACCGCGAAGTAGTGCAGCGTCGGGCCGCCGAACAGCAGCATCGACACCACCATCAGCTGCGTGGAACCGTGGGTGATGATGGTGCGGCTCATCGTGGACGTGATCGCGTGGTCGATCACCTCGTGGGTGTTCATCTTGCGGTACTTGCGGAAGGCCTCGCGCACCCGGTCGAAGATCACCACGGACTCGTTCACGGAGTAGCCGAGCACCGCCAGGATGGCCGCCAGCACCGCCAGCGAGAACTCCCACTGGAAAAAGGCGAAGAAGCCCAGGATGATGACCACGTCGTGCAGGTTGGCGATGATGCCGGCGACCGCGAACTTCCACTCGAAGCGGATCGCCAGGTAGATCATGATGCCCACGACCGTCATGGCCAGGGCCTTGGCGGCGTCCAGCGCCAGTTCGGCACCCACCGCCGGACCGACCACCTCGGACCGCGACAGCTGCACCGGTTCGGTGCCACCGGCAGTCTTGCAGGTCTGCTTGCTGACCTGCTCGCCCTGCGGCGTGACCTCCTGGACCTTGCTGACCGTGCCGGCATCGGCCTTGCAGATTTCGGCGAACACCTTGTCCACGACCTCGCTGGCCTTCAGGTCGCCTCGCACCGGCAGGCGGATCATGACGTCACGGGAGGAACCGAAGGGCTGGACCTGGACCTCACCGAAGCCCATCTGCTCGACGGTGTGGCGAGTCTTCTCGATGTCGGCTGCCTGCGGATACGCGACCTCGAGCACCGTGCCACCCGTGAACTCGATGGAGAAGTTCAGCGGCCGGGTGATCAGGAAGAACACGGCAGCGGCGAAGGTGATGAAGGAAATGGCGTTGAAGACCAACGCATGCTTCATCAGCGGCAGGTCACGCTTGATGCGAAAGAGTTCCATGTGCTGTCTTCCTCAGGCCTTGGCAGCGGCGTCGGTCTTGTCGGTCGCGGCGTCGGGCTCGGGCTTCCAGACCTGGCCGATCGACACGCTCTTGAGCTTCTTCTGGCGGCCGTACCAGAGGTTCACCAGGCCGCGCGAGAACACGACGGAGGAGAACATCGAGGTCAGGATGCCCAGGCAGTGGACGACCGCAAAACCCTTGATCGGGCCGGAACCGAACACCAGCAGTGCGACACCGGCGATCAGCGTGGTCACGTTGGAGTCCAGGATGGTCGCGAAGGCGCGCTCGTAGCCGAGATGGATGGCCTGCTGCGGCGAGGCCCCGCCGCGCAGTTCCTCGCGCACCCGCTCGTTGATCAGCACGTTGGAGTCGATGGCCATGCCCAGCACCAGCGCGATGGCCGCGATGCCCGGCAGGGACAGCGTCGCCTGCATCAGCGACAGGGCGGCCACCAGCAGCAGCAGGTTGAAGCCCAGCGCCAGCGACGAAAACACGCCGAACAGCAGGTAGTAGACGCACATGAACGCGGCCACGGCGGCAAAACCCCAGGTGACCGACGCGATGCCCTTCTCGATGTTTTCCTTGCCCAGGCTCGGGCCGATGGTCTTCTCTTCGATGATCTCCATCGGCGCGGCCAGCGAGCCGGCCCGCAGCAACAGGGCCGTGTCATTGGCTTCCTGGGTGGTCATGGCGCCCGAGATCTTGATGCGGCCGCCACCGAGCTCGCTGCGGATGACCGGCGCCGTCACGACCTCGCCCTTGCCCTTCTCGAACAGGATGATGGCCATGCGCTTGCCGATGTTCTCGCGCGAGAGGTCCTTCATGATGCGGGCGCCCTTGGCGTCCAGCGTCAGGTCGACCGAGGGCTGGTGGTTCTCGTCGAAGCCGGTCTGGGCGTCGATCAGCGCATCACCGGTCAGCACCACCTGGCGCTTGACGATGATCGGGCCATAGCCGCGGTCCATGAAGCGCTCGGTGCCGAAGGGCACGGGGCCGTTGCCCTTGAGGGCCTCCAGCGCCTCGGCGCCGTCGTCCACCATGCGCAGTTCGAGCGTGGCGGTACGGCCGATGATGTCCTTGGCCTTGGCAGTGTCCTGCACACCGGGCAACTGCACGACGACACGGTCCAGGCCCTGCTGCTGGATGGTCGGCTCGGCCACACCGAGCTCGTTCACCCGGTTGTGCAGGGTCGTGATGTTCTGCTTGAGCGCGGCGTCCTGCACGGCGACCTGGGCCTTGGGGTTGAGCGCGCCGGCCAGGCGCAGCTCGCTGCCCTCGCCCTGCGGCGTCCAGACCACGTCCGGCAACTGGTTGCGCAGCACGTTCAGCGCCGCGTTGAGCTGCTCCGCATCGCGGAAGGCGATCAGCACGGTGTTGCCGTCACGCGTGACGCCGGCATGGCGGATGTTCTTGTCGCGCAGCATGGTGCGCGCGTCGCCGGTCAGGGCCTCGGCCTTCTTGGTGAGGGCCGCCTTCATGTCGACCTGCATCAGGAAGTGCACGCCGCCGCGCAGGTCCAGGCCC
>RXJW01000063.1 GCA_003963005.1 Burkholderiales bacterium | reverse complement strand
CGCGGCGCTGCTGGCCCGGTTGCAGGCCGCAGCCGCCTCCACACCGGCCTCTCAAGCTTTGCTGCAGGCCGCGCTGGGCTCGGCCGGCCATGACCACGAGCGGCTCTTCGACGTGGACGGCGACGGCTTGCGCGAGCGTTCGGCCTGGGTCGGGCCCCACAACGCCGTGCTGGCCCTGAACCTGCACGGCGACGGCCTTGTGCATGACGGCACGCAGTTGCTCACCGGCCAGGGCCAGGGGCGCGGCATCAATGATGTCGGCTGGCTGGATGCCAATGGCGACGGCCAGCTCGATGCACATGACCCCGCCTTCTCCGCCCTGATGTTGTGGCTCGATGTCAACGGCGACGGCATCAACCAGTCCTCCGAGAGCCTGTCGCTCGGCGAGGCCGGTGTCGTCGCCATTGACTTCCGCGCCGGCCAGCTGCTGACGCCGCCCTACACCACCGCGGTGGCGATGCGGCCCGCACGCCCGGTGACGTGACGGCTGACGCCCACGGCACCGGCACCGGCACCGGCACCGGCACTCATACCCGTCGCTTGAGAACTGTGATTCCAATCAGTGTCTTCAGACGCGGATTCATGGGTCAAGGCAGTCATTTCGTCGCAAAGAACCGCGCAGCTTTTCTGAGCTTGCGAACGTGTGTTTTCTGATGTTGGCCACAGCTTCTGCGCACCGCGGGATTCCCCATCTTTTGAGCACCCATGAAAACGCTCGTACTGCTGCTTCTGTGCTGGGTAGCGCTGACGGCCCAGGCCAAATCGCCCTCACAGCCAATCATATTAGAGCCGTTCTGTAAGGAAGGGTCTGAACTAGTGACACGCAAGAACCCGCGCGGTTTGACTGCCAAAGATCAAGCTGAGATCAACAGAGCCTCAGAGATGTTCTTATATTGGGAAGTCAAAGAAGGTCGAGCATCTCCAAATGCCCCGATCCGCTACAGCCTTTATTCAGCTGATGCAGATAAGTATACAGGGAAAACCGGAGCCTTTCCTTCAGATTTACTATATGTACGAAGCAAACGCCTGAGTCATTTGTGTGCAATAAATCGCGAAAATGTACTCGCAATGTATTTACTGGATGTGGCGGCAGTTTACACGACAAATATCGCCCCCACTGAACACGGAAAATACAATGCATCATCGCTATATTACGACCCAATAGCGAACACGTGGCTCAATCTAACAGAAGAACCCACCAACTCTCTGATTGAACAGTACTTCTCAGTATTCATACCAAAGCAGACCATTGTATGGATGGGCTTGGAGATTCGGAAGCAAGACAAAGTTTGGAAACTAATTAACACTAACGCACTAAGGCAATTTCGACTGCTGACAGTAGAAATTCGCAATGATCAAATCCAAAAAGCATCAGCAAACAACAATCCAAACTGTCGAAATAGCCCTCAGTCAGGATATTGCTGGCGCGTCGATTACGAGAATCTATCTCAGCTATTAAAATTACAATCAAAACGCAAAGTTCAACTTCCAAAAGTACAAAAATAGGATACTGAACACATTGGAGGAAACAAATGGGCAATCCAGCAGATGCTGCACGCAAGACCTTTTTTGGCGACAAGAAGTTCGACTACGGCCACAATACCGGCGGCCCAAACAACCCCAACGCTGATAGCGGAAACGTCGCCGACTGTTCATACTTAGCATACGTAGCGAACAATCAGGCAGGTTTCAATGTCGCATATTTTTCGACAAAGCAACTTACCGTTGGCGGTGTTTTGACAGAAAAGGCATCCAAATACTACGAGACAGTCGACGCGAGAGACGCACGGCCCGGGGACATGCTCGTTTTTGACGGGCATGTCATGTTGATTGAATCGGGCAACGGAATTTCTGGCACGGCTCTGGGAGCGCAAAGTGCCCGAACCGGGCTGGCCAGCGACGTAGAATTTGGCGGGAAAGATACCTATTGGGGTCGGACAGTTCCAATTCAAACCATCCTCCGCCCGCGTCCCGAAACCTACGTCCCAGAGAAAGACCTGGTCGGGGGCCCTGGTACCGGCATAGATTCACCCAAAGTCGCCACGCTCGTCGACCTGCTCAAGAACCCGGTAGTCGAGGGATTTCGGCCGGGAATATATGCTGACGGCGGAGGTGTGCCTACTGTCGGCAACGGCCTGGCTTTGGTGGTCAAGGGCTCCAACGGCTGGGCGCCGCTTGCGACAGACACGTTGAAAGGTTTGTTCCGTACCGCCGGCCTTGATCCGGACATGGTCGACAAACTGCCTTCTAGCGACCTTCAAAGAAGCGCCGATCTGCTGAACAGCGGCAAGAAGGCCGACGCGTCTGCCTTGTTTGGCGACGGCAGGAACCCATCGAGTGATGGTTTCAGCTTGAGCCCGGGTCAGGCCGATCGTTTGGCCGCCGCGTATGTGGTCAGAGAAGTGGTGCCGAAACTGGTGACCGGACTCAGCGGCAGCCTCGATCCCGCTGACTTCAATGCGTTGACGGATGGCCAATTCGCAGCCATCGGCTCTCGGCTGTATCAAGCGCCGAACTGGCTGACTTCGGCGCAGGGCAAAGAGTTCGTGCGCGCTCTTCACGCAGGTGACGATTCAACGGCAATCGATTTGCTGTCCAGAGGCCGCGGAGAACGCGGTGAACTCGAAGCCCAGGCATTCAGTCGGCCGCCTTCGGAAAGGCCGCCCTCGCTCTTGTCGACAGCCGATGGCGACGCACCGGGCGGCGCGCAGCAAGGAGGCCACTGGGAAGACCAGACCACCTACGACGCTCTCACAGGCTTGGCCATCGGCGGGGAGCGACGAACCTGGGTCCCGGGCGCCTCGGCAGGCAAGTCGCCTTCGGTGGCCACCGCCATCGACTTCGGCCGGGGCAACGGTTGGGATGCACCCGTGGCGCCTCGCCAAACCAACCCGGCGGACTACAGCCGCAACGTCCAGGTCAAGGTCGGCCCGGACGGCACCGTCTACCGATCCAGTGAAGCGACGCAAGACGCCCCGAATGGCGACTACAAGCGCGGCGACATCCTCGTCATGCAGACCGATGCGCAGGGCCGCGTCCTTTATCAGTCCATCCGCCACGTCGAGAACGGCATCACCACGCTGCGCGAGACCGAGCGCGACCCTGTCACCGGCAAGGTCACGGTCACTTGGACTGACACCACGCTGATCGACGGTCTGCGCTTCACGCGCGATCACGCGCAGCAAGGCCCTTGGCTCGACGCACGAGGCCGCAGCATCGACGAGGTCCAGGCACTGACCGCGCAACAGGAGGCCGATCGCCTCTTGGCGCGGTATCCAGCACCCCACGCCCCGACCGTGGCGGACGGCGCACAGGACGGGCCGAACGACCCTGCCTCACCTGCGCCTGGGCCCGCACCTGCATCGTCATCTGCGCCTTCACCGGCGCCTGTGGCGGCCTCGCCTGCCACCGCCGCACCTGCCCCTTCCTCCACGCTCGACGCCGACCCCGACGCCATCCAAGCCATCACCGGCTGGCGCCCCACCCCTGGCGAGGCCGGCCCGGCGCTCGCCGCCGGCACCGGCGGCATCCTCACCGACGCCGGCCTGCAGCGCCCCGGCGGCCTGCCGCCCGCACCGCCCCGCATCGACTCCCGCGACCCCACCGACCCGTCCTCCGCCCACGCCGTCAACGGCTCCGACTTCGACAGCGACCAGGCCGCCAAGCTGGCTGCCAATGCCGCCAACAACGCCAAGCTCGCCCAGGCCCAAGGCGATGTCGGCCTGTTCTCCAGCCTGCTCAACTGGGACCAGCAATCCGACCTGGGCCATGTGCAGACGGCCCTGGCCCTGTACAACCGGCTCAACACCGGCGGCAGTGGCGTGGACCTGGCCGGCGTCGCCTCGGGCCTGGGCCTGCTCTCCTCAGGCCTGAGCCTGGCCGATGCGCTCAAGTCCGGCGACCTCAAGGCCATCGCCGGCGCCGGCGCCAGCTTCGGCTCCAACGCGATCCAGGCCTACTCGGCGTTCAACC
>RXJW01000100.1 GCA_003963005.1 Burkholderiales bacterium | reverse complement strand
GATGTGCTGGCGCCCTGCGCACTGGGTGCTTCGTGCTCAATGCGCCGGACGTATCCCTGGTACGAAAGCTTGGTTGCTTTGACACCTTGGACGGAATGGAGAGCACGCTGTTGTCGATCCAGTCGAATCCATGGGCGGCTGTGACCTATGCCAGCGCAGTCCTTGCGGTCGGCCTGCTCTTTGCAGCAGCCGAGCTGTGGCCGCGTATGGTTGCGCGACCTGCGCGGAGCGCATAGGAGCCCTCCTATGTATGTGAACTGGTGGACACCGCCAAACTGGGAGTCACGCCAGGCGTTGATGGCGATCTTGGCGGAGACCCTGGTTGTCGCCGCCCTCTTCATGGCCGCTGTCGACACCCGCAAGCCGTTTCCTGGCGTCGGCATCACTTCGGCCTTGATGATTGGCGCGCTCATTGTCTGCCTGAGAAACATCTGCGCTGACATCGTGGTGGATCGCGCGACAGATCGCGGCATCAAGGTACCGCGGCGCTTCGCTGTGCCGGCGGTCAGCGCCTGTATGAGCTTCGGGGCCTGGACCTGCTTCTTCCTGATCATCGGTCCTGTGCCTCTCGCCACGGCGATGGTGTCGGCTGCGGCGCTCGCAGCACTCTCGCTGGGCGCAGTGGCGTGGGCTTTACGACAGAGCGGCACTGGCTGAGAGGCAAGCCTCGATGGCGGGGCAAGCCACGCCGAGGGATCTACATCGAACGAGAGGCAGTCAATCGGTGGAGCCGTTGCGCATGCACACCCTCTCCATAGCATTGACTCAAGCCGGCTCAGTCAGCAGGCAGCAGCCCGCACCCTGAGGCCTCGCAGATCCCTTGCCCGAGCGACGAGTATCGACATGAGCATCTACACCGAAGAAGCCCGCCGACTGGCGCTGTGCCTCATCAAAGACCGCCCGATGGGCATGACCTTGGCAGAAGCCGGCCGGGTGATCCTGGATGGGCTCAGCGAAGCCGGCGAGCGGGCCGAAGCCACGCTCACCATCACTGCCCCGAACGGCGACACGATCAAGTGTCACGGCACCAAGCTGGACATGCTGACGCTGGATCGCATCGTCAAAGCGAAGGCCGGCGCCTGATCCCAATACCTTGGAACTGCACATGAACTACGACACCCAACACCGGAACGCTGCCGTCCTGCACGTCCTCAATGAGGCGACGGGACCGATGACGCCGAACGACATCGCCAGCAAGATCAACGAGCCCTGGTGCTGTGATTCGCACTGGGGCGGCTACCCCATGTCGGCGCCCATCTCCGCAATCCTCAAGCGCATCTGCGCTGTGAAGGTCAAGCGTGGCCAGTGGCTCAAGCCGGCCGCCTGACCCCATCCCCGGAACTGAGGTATTCCCATGAGCAGAGAAGCCGAACGATTCGAGGACATGAGCCAGCGAGGCCGGCTGCGTGTCATCCAGCAGGACGACGGCGACATGATCGTCTACGTCATTGAAGACCCGAATAGCCCCAGCGGCGGCGCCTCGGCCGCCGTGGAGTTCTGCACCAGCGGCGGCAAGAGCCCGAAGACCCGCGAGGCCCTGCTCGCTCTGATGGTGGCGATGGGCGAAGAGAACGCCGAGCGCCCGCATTGCCACCGGCGCGGTGAGCGCGGCATCGGTGTGGACTCGCCCGTCCCGACTCTCTGACTTTCGCCTCCCCAAGCCTCGGTGATCGTCAACCGGGGCATCGCCATGCAATGCCCCTATCTGCCCGAAGCGATCACAGACCCGATCCCGGCGCTGCGGCCCGCCGAGCACACCCCTCCGCGTAGCCAACCTGGACCCCTACCGACATGACTGCTACCACCGACAAGCCCGAAAATCCGAAGCCTCCGGCTTGGGCACTCGCGGGCGAGATCGTCCGCACCCCTCAACACGCGATGCGCATCCTGGTGCGCGCCCAGGCCCAGGGCCGGACCCATCTCGTTCCCCAGGCGCGCAATGTCCACGCCAAGCTGAAGCGTGCGGCCGCGACAAAGCCCGCCCGAGGTGCCCTGTGAGGTCCAAAGCGGTGCCGGCCCCGGCCGTCACTCACGTCCTCAACACCACCGGGGGCCTGGAGGTCTTGCTCAAGGCCTCATCGGCCGCCGGCACCACGGGCTACTCCGTTCGAATCGCGCATGGCGGCCATACCCAAGGGATCGCCTGCGAGTACGCCAGGCAGACGTACAAGAGCCGGATCGGCAGAGGCCTGGCCGCAACCTGTCGCAGGGATGTAGAGCGGGGCACGCCGCTGTTCACGGAGCTCGAAGCCCTAGCGAAGGTCGCATGTTGGCGCCGATCTAAATTTGACCCACCCTGCCGATTGAACTTTGACCCAGGGCTTGGGGCCGGCATCGGTTGATGCCGGCTGTGGACAACTGTAGCGGTGCGCTCGTTCAGCCCGCCTCGTCGCCCTTGTTGCGCCGCTCCTGCTCTCTCGCTTTGATGCGCTTACGCGTGGCCGCCGTGGCCTGCGTGACGCGGTAGCTCTCGTTGCCGGTCTCCACGATGTGGCAATGGTGCGTGAGCCGGTCCAGCAGCGCCGTGGTCATCTTGGCGTCTCCGAACACGGTGCTCCATTCGGCGAAGTCCAGGTTGGTCGTGATGACGACGCTGGTGTGCTCGTAGAGCTTGGACATCAGATGGAACAGCAAGGCGCCGCCGCTCTGGCTGAACGGCAGGTAGCCCAGCTCATCGAGGATCACCAGGTCCAGGCGCAGCAGGCTGGCCGCGATGCGCCCGGCCTTACCCTCGGCCTTCTCCCGCTCCAGCGCGTTGACCAGGTCCACCGTGCTGTAGAAGCGGACCCGCTTGCCGTGCGTGCCGATGCCCGCCACGCCCAGGGCCGTGGCCAAGTGGGTCTTGCCCGTGCCGGGGCCGCCCACCAGCACCACGTTGTGCGCCGCGGCCGTGAACTCGCAGGCGGCCAGTTGCGTGACCAGCTTGCGATCCACCGGCGAGACCTCGAAGTCGAAGCTGGCCAGATCGCGGTGCACCGGGAAGCGGGCCGCGCTCATCTGGTGCTGCACCGAGCGCGTGGCGCGGTCGCTGGCCTCGGCCTGCAGCATGTGCTCCAGCAGCCAACGCGAGCGCTCGACTTCAGCGTTGCGCTGCTCGCCGAGCTCGGCCCAGGTGGCGGCCATGCCGTGCAGGCGCAGGGCCTTCAGCTCTGCAATGACATCAGCCATGGTCGGCCTCCTGCTCAGCCAGCCGGCGCAGCCGGTCGTAGCGGCCGGGGTCGGCCTGCACCGGTGTGCTCGTGCTCAGTGGCGTGGCAACGTTGGGCGGTCGCTCCGGCGCCGTGAGCCGCGCCAACACGTTGGCGACGTGCTCCGGGCTGATCCGCCCGCTGGGGCCAGCATGCTCCAAGGCCAGGTCGGCCGCGACCAGCACCTCGTCCAGCCCCGCCGTGCTGCTCAGCGCCAGCACTTGCGCCATCAGCCGGTCGCCGCCCGCGTGGCGAAGCAAGGCCTGGCGCAGCCTGGCCAGCGGCTCGGGCAGGTCCACGAACGGGGCGCCGTTGCGCAGCGCGCCGGGCTTGCGTTGGACCAGCGGCACATAGTGCTGCCAGTCGTAGGCCGTGCGGCCCTTGCCGCTGAGCCGCACATGCTTAGCCACCACACGCTCATCGGCCACGATCACCACGCGCTGCGGGTACAGCCGCGTGCTGACCGTCTGCCGGGCCAGCTCGCACGGCACCGAGTAGCGGTTGCGGGCCACGGTGACCAGGCAGGTGCTGCTCACGCGCGCCACGTCCTGCACATAGCCGTCGAAGTCCACGGGCTTGGGCATCAGGTGGCTGCGCTCCAGCTCCAGCATCTCTGCCACGCTGAAGGCCTTGTGCTCGGGGTGGCGCAACTCGGCCCACAGCGCCTTGCAGCGCTCGCCCAGCCAGGCGTTGAGTTCCTCCAAGGACCCGAAGCGCTGCTCGCGCGCCGCCAGCCAGATGCGACGCCGGCTGTCCTGCACGTTCTTCTCGACGACACCCTTCTCCCAGCCGCTGGCGACGTTGC
>RXJW01000126.1 GCA_003963005.1 Burkholderiales bacterium | reverse complement strand
TTGAACGCCGAGTAGGCCTGGATCGCGTTGGAGCCGAAGCTGGCGCCGGCGCCGGCGATGGCCTTGAGGTCGCCGGACTTGAGGGCGTCCGCCAGGCTCAAGCCGGAGGAGATGAGGCCCAGGCCTGAGGCCACGCCGGCCAGGTCCACGCCACTGCCGCCGGTGTTGAGGCGGTTGTACAGGGCCAGGGCCGTCTGCACATGGCCCAGGTCGGATTGCTGGTCCCAGTTGAGCAGGCTGGAGAACAGGCCCATGTCGCCCTGCATCTGGCCGAGCTTGGACTTGTCCATGGCTCGGTCACTCTCGAAGTCCGAGCCGTTGATGGCGAAGGCGGAGGACGGGTCGGTCGGATCGCGGGAGTCGACGGGAAGCGGGATCGTGGGCAGGGCACCAGGGTGCTGCAGGCCGGCGTCGGTGAGGATGCCGCCGGTGCCGGCAGCGAGCGCCGGGCCGGCAGGGCCGGTATCAGGGCGCCAGCCGGTGATGGCGTGGATGGCGTCGGGGTCGGCGTCGAGCGCTGAGGCAGGAGCAGGGGCGGGCGCAGCCGTGGCAGGCGCAGATGAAGATGCAGGCGCGGGCGCAGGTGATGGCGGGTCGCTCGGCCCGTCCGGTGCGCCGTCAGCCACAGTCGGCGCTTGGGGTGCTGGATAGCGCGCCAACAGGCGATCGGCTTCCTGTTGGGAGGCCAGCGCCTGGACTTCGTCGACGGTGCGGCCCCGTGCGTCGAGCCAAGCGCCTTGCTGCGAGTGGTCGCGCGTGAAGCGCACGCCGTCGATCAGCGTGCTGTCGGTCCAAGTGACCGTGACCTCGCCGGTGACAGGATCGCGCTCGGTCTCATGCAGCGTGGTGATGCCGTTCTCGACATGGCGGATGGACTGATAGAGGACGCGGCCCTGGGCGTCGGTCTGCATGACGAGGATGTCGCCGCGCTTGTAGGCGCCATTGGGGGCGTCTTGGGTGGCTTCACTGGAGCGATAGATGGTGCCGTCCGCGCCGACCTTGACCTGGACGTTGCGGCTGTAGTCGGCGGGATTGCCTTGGTGAGGCGGTGCGGGTGCGTCTGCGCCGGTGCTGCGAACTGGGCCGATCGGGCGGGAGGCCGAAGCCGGGCTGGCGGCGCCGGATGGCGTGTCGGGAACCCAAGTGCGTTGGGTTCCGCCGTAAACCCCGCCCATGGCGTCGGTGATGGTTTGGTCTTCCCAGTGGCCGGGGCCGCTTGTCTCAGACCCGGCGTTGGCACTCGCCTTGGCCCCATCCGAGAGCGTGTCTGGTGAGAACCGGGAGAACGAGCGGAGCCGGTACCCGACGCTGGCGCCGTTGGCATCGGTGCGGTTGCTCGACCCGTCTGAGGCCAGGTAGTTCGCAACGCTTCTGGCCCCGCCCAGCCAACCGGCGCCCAGCAGCGAGCCCTCTGTCAATATCGTGCCATCTGGCAGAGAGTCCCCAATACGATTCCAGGCCCCATTGGCCTTCAACTCCGCGCGTAAAACTTCGCCGTAGGCAACCGCTGCTTTGTCTTGAATGCTTGGGCTATCGCGAAACTGCTGGGCACTGTAAATGCCGTCTTTGCCGGCCCAATTGCCATTTTCGTCGAGATAACCCAAGGCCTTGAGGGCCGGGGGCCGAAACTGGTAGGCGCCAATCGCATCACCCTTTTCAGCGTCGTAGCTGCCATGCGAGCCCTCAAGGCCGCGAATGTATCTGAAGAAGGCCTCTTGACCAGGTATCTGTACTGGCGCCAGCGGCGCGTCCCCGTAGGGTTGATTGACGCGAATCTGGCGGTCTGCGTCACTCAGTAGGGGGCTTGGAAGATAAGTTCCAGTAGTGTTAAAGCTGCCAAGACCTTTATTCAAAGATCTCGACTGACTTTCCAGAAGAATCTTGTCGGTACGATTTAGGTCGGTGGGGTCCGCTCCGCTGTTGTAAAACGTGTAGGGGTCGAGGGCGTAGCGTTTCTCGGTGATCTCATCGCGATAGTAAACTGAAAAATGATTGTGAACATGCTACGTTCCCACATTGCTCATGGTGCCAATGACGGTACCAGCTTGAATGAATTGGCCATCAAGGCCATCAGCAAGATTCGACATGTGTCTGACCACATATTGGATCTTATTTGAGTCTGTGATGACGGCAATCTTGAATTTGCCCTCGGTAATGATCGATAAGGTGCCGTCGACAGGCGCGCCGATCAGAACATTTTGATTGACTGGATCTTTGCTCGTTGCATATCCCAATTTCCCGGTCGCAGGATCATATGGCGCATAAAGCGCATCAGCTCCACCATGCATGCGACCATCACGTGAGGCGTCGAAGTCTTGCACATGAGGGTCGCTTGCTTGGGTGTATGTGATTCGAGGTACGTACAGGATGCCGTTGACCGTCTTGGGCGGCAACATGTTGTTGAGCAGTTGCTGGAAAGTAAGTGGTGTGGCCATGGCGGCTTAATACTGTTGTTCGACGCTCAAGGTCGGGCGGGTTGAATAGATTTCCTGGGACTGCCAGCTCTTTACATCGTGTTCCGTGACCGCGTAGGAGACGGCTTTGATCACAACCCCGGGGCAACTCGTGCCACTCCCTTCAATATCCTTGCACCGCTTGCGCCCTGGATAGTGAGTTCCTATGCGCTGCTCCTCCAGCCAGACTGTGTAAACCTTACCGGCTCGCTTCACCATGCCGACCGGCCATGATGCGGGGCAGTAACTGCTGCCTTCGCCGCCTTTGGTGCATTCATATTGGGATTTTTGATTCAAAACTGTAGGTTGCCGGATATATGTATAGCGCTGACTGCGCATGTCGTACAAGTATCCAATGTTTGAGTATTTCCAGTCATTAGCTGTCAGGTCCGTGCCGGCCATGTGCCGAGCAAGCGAAGCCGAGAGACCTGGAACAATCTTGCTGAATGAAGTGCCTGCCACCAATTGATGATTATCGGGCTTAAGGGCTGCGGTGAATGAGGCAACTATATTGGTGCTTGAGAAGTCTTTGTCCTGCGTGACCGGTAGGCGCAGCGCAAAAAAGTCGGCGTTCATTTGCTTTTCTATCCGCTGCCTTTCGGGCTTTGGCAAGTCCGTCAAATCTGACGGATACCATTGAAAGCCGCTTAAAGCGCTTTCGGGCAATGTAATTGCAGCGAGACAATGGCCGGCGAGCGTAGTTGACACATAGGTCGCACCATACGAAACGGATTGACACTTGATCCGCCACGTAGTTTGAACAGTTGACAGGCAGCGCCATTTTTCATTTCTTGACGGCGTTCTATCGCACTTCTGATCAGAAATCTGAGACGCGAGAAACCCCTTTTTGGGAGCAACGCCTCCGGCCCACTCGGTCTGGCCTCGCGGTGCCAGGATGTCGGCCAAAGTGGTTTCGTTCAGTTGCAGGCCATTGATGGTGGCCACTTTGGCGTTGATATGCGCGCGTTCAAACCGCTTCCCCTCGGTGAACCGTTCATTCAGTGCTTTGATGCCATGTTGCTTGACCCATTCGTACGGATCGATCCATTGGCCGTTCTCGACGATCAAGAATGGTTTGAACCCATACTCGTCGTCCGTCAAATAGAGACCGTCCGGCATACCGCTTGGCCACTTGTCGGCCGAGGGCTCTTTTGCGTGCGATGAGTGAGTTGCAAACGCCAGGATCAGAAGCAAACAGTGGATGGCCTGGGAGTGCCAGTGCCAACTTGATGAAGTCCACTTGTCTATAAACATGACTCGCGCCGTTCGGCCTCAAATAACAATACTTAGCGCCTGCAGTGCTAACACCGCGCCGATAACCTCTTGGTGTTGGTCGTATTGGTTATCCGCCGAGCTGGCAGTCGCCATCAGACTTCTGACTTGCGGGAGCTTCTCGGCCTAAGCGGCTTGCCGCTGCGGCTTCGCGAAGGCTGTTTTTTTGTCCAGCGCCGGGCGTGACGATCTCCAGTGCCCGCAATTCGCGTGAGCGTTTGCGATGAACGGACGCCCGGATGTCGCGAAGCGCCGATGGCAGGAACGGATGTGAATCACGCGGGCCGTGGATGCGGGCTGTGGCTTGCGGTGGTCAAGCGCCAGCACGGCGCCGCGGCCATCCGCGCAGGCTGAATGCCCGTGCCGCCTGGCGCCGTCCCCATCAAAGACACGCTCGTGGTCATAGCCGGCCGAGCCCAGGGCGGCGTGCAGCAAGGACCGTGCGGGCGGTGTGGTGGCGGGCTGCAGCCGCGCCAGCAGCTCGGGCGGGACGTCGCTGGAGGGTGAGCCCAGCGAGCGCTGCAGCTGGTCGGCATGCTCCTGGGCGGTGAGCGGGGCCAGGTGCTGCGCGCTCTGGCGCACCAGGGCCTGCATGTCCGGGTCGTCCTGGGCGAGCTGCCAGCGCTGCAGCAGCGTGGCGGCCTGCCAGGCGGGGACGATCGCGTCGTGGCGCTGGGCGTAGTCGCTGACCTGCTGCATCAGGTCTTCCCAGCGCAGGCTGGCCATCGACGTCTCGGGGGTGCGGAGCGTGAAGCCGCTGAACAGCCGGCTGTCGTAGCCGATGCGCAGGCCCTCCAGCGCAAACGGGTTGAGCCCCCAGCCGTAGGTCTGTGCGTCATGGCCCTGAGCCACGAAAGTGGCATTGGCGGACTGCAGCATCTGGGAGAGGGCATCGGCCACGCCCTGGGCGGCCTGCAGCGCGGTGCTGCCGCCGCCGTCGTGGTCGTCGACGAGCAGCGGCGTGAGCTGGCCCGAGGCGTTGACGGTGAGCCGGGTGTCGCCATGGGGCTCGGGGTCGTGGTGGAGCATGCTCGCTTTCCAGGTCGGAGCCGTTGACGGCGTCGACGGAGCGAGGGTCAGTCGGGAAATGCGTTTCGCCGGGTGGCTTGACGGGTACGCTCTGGCGCGGCCCCTCGTCCACCCGCCACTTCAGCAAGCTCTCGCCGGTTTCAATGTTGGTGACGATGTTGCCATTGGCAGCGGTCTGGTAGACCTCGGAGTGAACGGCGACGGGCTGGCTGGGGTCAAAACGCTTGTCGGCCGGGACGTCAGCGATGGGCACGCCCATCGCCTGCAGGTAGCCCGTCATGCCTTCGAGATTGAGAGCACCCAAGCCATTGCGATCATTGCCGCCACCAACGTCGCAGTGGTTGCCGGCTGAATCGATCGGAACGACTCGCGGATCGTCGCCGTAATCCAGGACGCGAAAGTCTGAACGTGATTCGTCGAGCGCCCGCACGACGAGCACGGGTCCAACCACGTTGGGTGGTAGGGAGGATTCGATCACGTTGCCGTCGACGAATCGATGGACTGGGTCCATCATCACCATGCCCATGATCTTGATGCTGCCGGGGGGAGCAATCACGGTCCCGTCGGCCGCGACCAGGCCTCTATCGTTGACCAGCCAAGCCAGATCAACGCCGGACGCATTGCCACGGCTAAAGGTCGCAATTGACAGAACTATGTCGGAAGGGGTGGCCGAGGGATGCGTATCGAGGTAATCGAGCGCTTCTTTGCGAAAGTCGGCGTAGGCCTTTTCTGCGGTTGCAACTGCCGGGCCGGTGGGGAAGAGTCCGGCGTTCAGGATGTTTCCGGTTTGGCCACCTGTGCCGATACCAGGATAATAGCGAGCGACAATGTTTGGATTGTTTTCTTCGGCGGCTTTGGCTTGGTTATACAGATTTGCCACATTGGTTTGCAGTGACGAACCCGACAAGTTGAGATTGTCTTTGTCGTTGTTTGTCCCGTCCATGGCAGCGTAAAACACAAACTTTCCGGCTGCCATTCCCGCACTGCCGCCGGCGGCGTCTTGCATGGCTTGGCGCTGTGCCGGAAGCGCTTGCTTTTCTCCTTCGGTCAATAGCCGCGTGCCAGTCGTGCCCATCGCTCTGCCTTATTGCTTCAGTTCGTTGTGGGGATAGATTTCATAAGTCACGTTGTACTTGGAGTGCCAAGTTTTCTTCGAACGACTCAGCAGGCGTTGGTTTATTTCAGTCGGCGTTACCAGGAAGACATATAGCTGCCGGCCATCAATCACGAAAGTAACTGTTTGATTTGTCATATCTGTAGGGAGCCGACTGCGCAAATCAACCCGATCTTCGAGGACTTCGCCGGAGTCTTTAAGGCGCCATTTCACATAGAGAAAGTCGGCTACTGGCATATTGGCTGTAATACCGCCGCACCCAATCGAACTGTGCCCTGGCCAAGGTTGCGTTTCAGTGAGCATCGGGACCTTGTTGGCATAGCTGTATGCGAGCAAGTCGGCCTTTTCGGCCCAGCCGTCCTTCCATTGAGCACAGTTGAAAGAGTGGACGACCAACTTCGGCCCAGTCGCGCAAGCCCCAAGTGCCGCCGCGAGGATCAGCAGGGAGGCGGCGCGAAGCCAGCGCTTCAAAAGGCGTGTCATGCTGCGGCGAGGTAGAAGTGGTTGTTGCTTGCGGCGCGCGGAGGGGTATTCGATGGATCCGTGGTCCTCAGCGCAATCAATCCCTTGATGTCAATTTGCACGTTCAGTTCGTTGTGGAGATAGATTTCATAACTGATGTAGAATTCAGAATGCCACGTCCTTGAGGTAGGCCTCTTTGTCCAGTTTTTAACCTTTTCTGGGGTGATCAAATAAACATACAATTGCCGACCGTCGATTGCAAATGTGACCTGGTGATTGCGCATATCTGCAGGTAGTCGGTCGCGCAAATCAACTCGATCCTCCAAGATTTCGCCAGATTCCTTGATGCGCCACTTGGCCTGCAAAAAGCTACCGACCGGCATATCACCATTAACACCAAAGCGGTAGCCGAGTCCTGTATCGTCTTTTGACTTCCGCTGGACCATTCGGTACTGATCGCCGTACTGAAACTCCAGCAGATCGACCGAATTCGCCCAGCCGTCATTCCAGCCGTCGAACGTAAAGGCATGCGCGACCAACTTCGGCCCCGCCGCGCAGGCCACAAGCGCCGCCGCGGTGATCAGCAAGCAGGCGGCGTGAAGCCAACGTTTCATGAGGCGTTTCATGCAGCGGCGATGCAGAAGCGGTCGTTGCAGGCGGTGCGAGAGCGGCTATTCGATGGACCGGTGACCTCTGTCGCAATCAATCCCCCGACGTGAATTTGCACGTCATGCCCCTGGGCCGCGAAGGCGGCATTGGAGGCCTGGATCATCTGGGTGAGGCCATCGACGACGCCCCGCGGCGGCATGCCGAGCGATGTATGCCGCGCTTATCAACGCGCCGCCCCGTTGCTTAGCGGCCTTGAACCTCAACGCGTCGCTGCCGCCCGACAATCCCGCCATGGACTGCCGCCCCCACTGCGCCGCCTGCTGCATCGCGCCGTCGATCAGCTCACCCATCCCGGGCATGCCCAACGGCAAGCCTGCCGGCGTGCGCTGCGTGCAGCTCGACGAGCAGGACCGCTGCCGCATCTTCGGCCACCCCGACCGCCCGGCGGTGTGCGGCTCCTTGCAGCCCAGCGAGCTGATGTGCGGCGACAGCCGCGAGCAGGCGCTGCGCTGGCTGGGTTGGATGGAGCGCGAAACGGCGCCTGATCAGCCCGCCTGAGCCTGCGGCGGGCGCGCGGCCGCCCGGCGGGCTCGCCAGGCCTCGAAGCGGGGGTCGTCCCAGGTCTTGTCGAAGAAGTAGTGCATGACCGTGTTGATGGCCGGTTCGATGAAGGTCACCGCGCCGGCCACGGCCACGCTGCCGGTCAGGGCATAGGTCACCCCGAAAGACGTGCCGAGGTGCAGGACGCCGAAGCTGAGGGTCTTGGCCATGGTGTCTATCGAGGCGTTTGTGTTGATAGCTGAATTCTAATTTCTCACCCTTGAGGCGTCTCATGGATTGACGCTATGCCCGTGATATCCGGGCCCAGGGCGCCGTGCCCTTAGGCTCTCGGCCATGCGCCCGACTGATGCCCCCGTCCCCTCCGACAGCCTGCTGGACCGCTTGGCCCGGGCCAAAGGTGCCTTCGCCGACGCCTACGCGCTGCGCCTGCCGCGGGAGGTGCCGCTGGCTGACTTCGTCGAAGCCTTCTACACGACCCGCCTCTTCAAGTTCGAGCGGTCGGTGCTCGTACTGCTGGGCAAGCGGTCGAGCGACGCGATGGCGCGGGCCGTCGCCCGCGGCGACGGGGAGCGCATCGCTGCATGGACGGTCGAGGCCCGCACGGCCGATGAACTGCTGATGCACGAGGACAGCGGCGTCACGCGCTCCTGGTTCAAGGCCGAGGCGCTGGCCGATGGCGGCACGATGCTGTGGTTCGGCTCCGCCCTCGTGCCGCGCCGCCGCGGCCCGGGCGGCGAGCCGACGTTCGGCGTGGGCTTTCATGCGCTGATCGGCTTTCACCGGCGCTACTCGCGCGCGCTGCTGGCGGCCGCCGTGCGGCGGCTGGCGAAGGTCGCCTAGCCGCCCGTCCCCTTGCCGCTGACCTTGGCCGTCACGGCCTGGTGCGTGCCGAGGTCCTCGATCCAGGCCTCGCAGGCGTCGGGCGCGACGCGGCCAGTCACTCGGTAGGCCTTGCCGGCTTCGGGCGTGAAGTCCACGTCGCCCTGCACGCGGCAGGTCGGCCGGGTCATCGCGAGGATGGGCGCGGCGTACTGCGTCGCGGCCTGCAGACGCACACGGGCCGGGCGCAGCGGGAGTTCGTTGGTCAGCGTGGGCACCGCGGTGATCGACAGGCCGCGGCCCTGGTTGGCGCCGACGGTGGCCATGCTCGTGCTGGACAGCCGCCGGCCGTCCACGCCGGTCATCTCGAAGATGTGCAGCAGCTGGCCGCTGACCACCACGGTCTGGTCGGCCACGTTGGCGGTGGGGCCGGTGTAGTCGGCGGGTGTGGCGGGCTCGAAGCTGGCGCAGCCGGCCAGCAGCAGCCCGCCGAGCAGGGGCAGGGCGAAGGGTTTCATCGGCGCGCAGCTTAGCGCGCCACCGCCGCCCGCATCGACTTCGCCACGTAGGCCAGCGCCACGGCGGCCAGCGCAAAGCCCACGATGACCCCCGGCAGCACCTGGCTGAAGCGCAGTGCCTCGCCCTTGAGCACGGCCATCATCAGCGTGTTCTGGGCCAGGCCCGGCACCCAGTAGTACCAGGCGGCCTCGCCGCCCGGGTTGAGCAGGCTGATCATCGGCATCAGGGTCACCGCGGTGATGACGAGGGTGCTGCCGGCCTGCGCCTCCTTGAAGGTCTTGGAGCGGATGGCCATGGCCATCAGCAGGGCCGAGAGGCCGGCGGCGAGCGGGATCTGCAGCAGCCAGAAGGCCAGCACCTCGGGCCCGCCGAAGCTGAACTGCGCCTGCAGCACGTCGCTCTTGAGCAGCCACTGCGCGGGCACGAAGCTCACGCTGGACAGCAGCGCCACGGCCATGCTGAGCAGGGCCACGGCGCCCCACTTGCCGGCGACCAGCGCGCCGTGTGGCGCCGGATTCATCAGCAGCGGCTCCAGCGAGCCGCGCTCGCGCTCGCCGGCCGTGCTGTCCAGCGCGGCCGTGAGCGCGCCGTAGAGCACGGCCATGATGATGAACATCGGGATGATGCCGGTCAGCCGTGCGGCGCGGGCCTGGGCGCTGGCGAGGTCGCGCTCCTCCAGGTCCACCGGCTCCAGCAGTTCGGTGGACACGCCGCGCATCGCGAGGTTCAGCGACGCCCGCTCGCGGTTGAACGCGGCCAGCAGGTTGCGGATCGGCCCCACGCCGGCGCTCGCGCGCTGGTTGGCGCTGTCGGTGACGATCTCCACCACCGGCGGCTCGCCCGCCAGCAGCTTGGCCTCGAAATCGGCCGGCACGACGAGCACCGGCTCCGGCAGCGTGGTGGCGCGCAGGCGGGCCTCGTAGTCAGCCGGCGCGGCCTTGACGACGTAGGTCTGGCGCTCGATGAAGTTCTTCAGCGTGGGTGCGGTGTCGATGCCCACGGCCATCACCTCGCGCTTGTCGGCGCGCTCCTCCAGCGAGGCGATCAGGCCCGACAGCGCCATCAGCAGGAAGGGCCCCATCAGCAGCGCGGGGATGAGCAGCCGCAGCAGCGTGCGCCGGTCGCGCAGCGCGTCCGACAGCTCCTTGGAGAAGACGATGAGTGCTTGTTTCATGCCGCCACCTCTTCCGGGAATGCGAGCTTCACGAAGGCGTCCTCGAAGCGGGATTCGCCGGCTTGTTCCAGCAGCGCGGGCACGCTGCCGCGGGCCACGCTGCGGCCCTTGGAGACGACGACGACCTCGTCGCACAGCTGCTCCACCTCCTGCATGATGTGGGTGGAGAACACGATGCACTTGGCGCCGCCTTCCGGGCTCTTGAGCCAGCGCAGCGCCTCGCGCAGGGCGCGCGTGGCGAGCACGTCCAGGCCGTTGGTGGGCTCGTCGAGCACGATGTTGGCGGGGTCGTGCACCAGGGCGCGGGCCAGCGCGGTCTTCATGCGCTCGCCCTGGCTGAAGCCGTCGGCGCGGCGGTCCAAGATGGCCTGCATCTCCAGCAGCTTGGCGAGCTCCTCGGCACGGGCGTTGGCGGCGTCGGGGGTCATGCCCTGCAGGCGGCCGAAGTAGATGATGTTCTCGCGCGCCGACAGCCGCGGGTACAGGCCGTGGGCGTCGCCGAGGATGCCCATGCGGGCGATGGCCTTCAGCGGCTCGTCCTTCACGGCGATGCCGTCCACGCTGATCTGACCCGCGTCCGGCGGGAAGAGGCCGGCGAGCATGCGCAGCGTGGTGGTCTTGCCCGCGCCGTTGGCGCCGAGCAGGCCGGTGATGCGGCCGTTGCCGGCCTGCACCGTCACGCCCTGCACGGCATGCACGATGCGCTTCGTGCCGCGCTTGAAAAGGCTGCCGCCGGTCTGGGCGGTGAACTGCTTGTGGACGTCCTGGATATCGATCATTTCGCGGCCTCTGGCGGGGTGAGCGGGCTGGCCTGGATGGGCTGGAAGGCCACGGGCCGAGGGATGCGTGTGGCGCAGGCCGCGTCCTGCGGCAGCGCGGCGGCGTCGTCCCGGGCGTCGATGAAGCGGAAGATCAGGTCGCGCACGCACCCCACCGCCATCACGCCGTGGCCGGCCTCGGGCACGACGACATGCTGCACGCGAGCCGGCTGTGCCTGGCCCAGCGCCTTGGCGATGCGTTCGCCATGGCGCGGCGGCGTGGCCGGGTCGGCGCCGCCGCTGAACAGCAGCACCGGGCTGGGTGCGGGCGGCACCTGATAGAAAGCCGGGTCCACGTTGCCGCGGGGCCAGGTCTTGCAGACCGCGGCGTACTGCTCGGCGCTGGTGGTGCGGAAGTCGGTGCCGGGGGCGTCGGTCGCACCGGCGAGGCGGGGCAGGTCTTCGGCGCACACCACCGAGTAGTGCATGCCCATCGCGAGCCGCATCGCCGGGCTGTTGCCGAAGGCGGTGGTCAGCCCGAAAAGGCCGGCGAAGTTGCCGTCGCGGGCCGCAGCCTGGATGGCCGCCGGCAGCGCGGCGGCGAGCGCTGGCTGGTACAGCGGCGCGCGCACGGCCTGCAGCAGCAGCTGGCGGTCCACGGTGAAGCGCTCGGGCACGCCGGTCAGCGGCTGCTGCACCGTCACCTGCCGCGGCAGCGAGGCCAGCAGCGCCTGCCAGTCGGCCCTCAGCGTCGGGTGCGTCTTGGCGTGGGCGTCAAGCAGCCGGTCGAGCGCGGCCTGACCGTCGGTCGAGAAGCTGGCCGGCAGCACCATGTCGGGCGGCGCCACGCCGTCGATGACGGTGCGGCGCACCTTGGTCGGGAACAGTCGCAGGTACTCCAGGGCCGCGCGGGTGCCGTAGCTCGCGCCGACGAGGTTCCACTGCGGCACGCCGAGCTGCTCGCGCACGGCATCGAGGTCTTGCATCGCGATCGTCGTCGTGAAGAAGCGCAGGTCGCCGTAGGGCAGCTTCTCCAGGTCGGCGCGGCAGGCCTCGATGCGGCGCAGCTGGGCGGCGGGGTCGAGCTGTTCGGTGACCGGCAGCTTGCTGTCGTCGGGGCATTGCAGCGGCGCGGACTTGCCGGTGCCGCGCTGGTCGATGAAGACGAGGTCGCGCCGGTTGTTCAGCCGCGACAGCCGCGGCAGCACGCGCGAGGCCAGCAGCGTGGCGCTCTGGCCGGGCCCGCCCGCGAGCAGCAGCACGGCGTCGGGCTGCTTGTTGCGCGCCAGGGCCGGCACGACGAGGTAGTTCACCTCGATCTTCGGGCCGTCCGGGCGGGCCGGATCGAGCGGGCGCTGCAGGCTGCCGCATTGCAGCTCGGTGGCAATGCCGTCGACGCGGCAGGGCTTCAGCGGCGATGCGGCCTGCGCGAGCGGCGCGCTGAGGGCCAGGGCAGCGGCGAGCGCCAAGGCGCGCCGGGCGGGGAAGGGCATGACAGACCTCCAGGAATCGGATGGGCGGCAGTATCCGGTCGCACGACGGCATGGGCTGCGGCGCGAGGATGGTTGGCGCCCTGGCGCGTTGAATGGCGCCTGACAGCGCATGAGCGGCGGCGTATGCTGCGCCCACCTTCACGCCGAGGCCGCCGCCATGACCTTGTGCCCCATCGCCCTCGCCGCCGGTTGCGCCCGGTGCCCGGCCTTCAAGGTCTGCCCGCTCAAGACGGTGCTGGGCGATGCGCCCAAGGCGCCCCCGCCCGAGGCCAAGTCGGCCCCCGCCCGCAAACCCTGAAGGCCCTGCATGCAGACCCTCGACGAAATGCGCGACCGCTGCTTCCTCACGCCGCAGCAGCATGCCGAGATCGGTGCCTGGGTCAGCCAGGCTCGCACGCCGGAGGGCATCCTGGCGATGCCCGAGGCGCTGTGGCGCAGCCTGGAGTTGGCCAGCGTGCTGATGGACGTGGATGCCGACCTGCGCCGCGAGCCGGCCGGGTTCACCGACCTGGCCTGACACGCCTGCGGACTAGTTCCCGAGCTGGAACTCGACCCGCGCCCAGCGCCCGAGGCCGTCCATCACCGTGAGCCGGTGTGGCCCGGCGCGGGCCACGTGCAGCGCCTGCGCGGCGCCGGCCGCTTCGCTCGCGCCCACCCACTGCCCGTCCAGCAGCCAGGTCACGCCCTGCTGGGCGCCGATGGCCTGCAGGCGCAGCGTGACCTCGGCCTGGCCCGGCGTGGGCCGCAGCACGGTGCCGGGTTCCAGGCCGACCACGCGCAGGCGGTTCGCCACTGGCTCGCGTGGTGCGCAGCCGGGGCGCCAGGGCAGGCGTTCCATCGGGTGGCGCTGCTCGGCGTCCAGGAAGGGGCCGAGCAGCGCGGGCCAGCGCACGGCGTCGACACGTTCGGCCTGCGGCGCGCAGCCGGGCTGCACCCGCTGGCCGGCCAGCACCCACACCGGTTCGGCCAGCGGCCCGGGGCGCAGGCGGTCTGGCAGCGTGGGGGGCACGGCGCCGTCCAGCGTCCAGGCGGTGCGGCGCTGCAGGCACAGGCCCGGCTCGGTGGCGGACTCGGCCTGGCCCTGGGGCCAGCAGATGGCCAGGGCACTGACGCTGTCGGGCTTGCGGCGGGGCCCCAGCTGCTGGCGGGCCTCGCCGGGGCCGAGGGCGGCAGCCAGGTCGCGCAGTAGCGGCGCGGCCGAGTTGGCGCCGAAGTGGCCGGGGTTGGGCGTGCCGTCGGGTCGGCCGATCCACACGCCGAAGGTGTAGCGGTCAGTCACGCCCAGCGCCCAGGCGTCGCGAAAGCCGAAGCTCGTGCCGGTCTTCCAGGCCACGCGCTGGCCGCTTTCGCGGAACGGGCTGCCGGGGCGGCCGCCGTTCTCCAGGATCTCGCGCACGATGAAGGCGGCGCCTTCGCTCATCAGCCGCGTCTCCTGCAGCGGCACGCCGGGCGTCAGGCGCGGGCGCGCGGCCACGCCCTCGCGTGCGAGGGCCGTGTAGGCGCCCACGAGTTCCTCCAGCGTCGTGCTGCCGCCACCGAGGATGAGGCTCAGGTTGGGCGCGGCGTTGGCGGGCATGCGCAGCTTCACGCCGGCGTTGCGCAGCCGCCCGGCGAAGCGCTCGGGGCCGAGGCGGTCCAGCAGGTCCACGGCGGGCACGTTCAGCGAGCGCTGCAGCGCTTCGCTCACGCTGACCGGGCCGGAGAAGTCCGCCTGGAAGTTGCCCGGCGCGTAGCCGCCGAAGTTCTGCGGCGCGTCGATCAGCAGGCTCTCGGAGTGGATGAGGCCTTCGTCCAGCGCCATCGCGTACAGGAAGGGCTTGAGCGTGGAGCCCGGCGAGCGGCGGGCGCGCACCATGTCGACGTGCGCGCCGCGGCGGGCGTCGGTGAAATCGGCCGAGCCGACATAACCCCGCACTTCGAGTGTGCGGTTGTCCACCACCAGCGCGGCCATCGAGACGGCGTCCGGCAGCGTGTTGAGCCGGTCGGTCAGCAGCTGCTCCAGGCGCGCCTGCAGCCCGGCGTCGAGCGTGCTCTGGATGACGGCGGGCGCGGCGCCTTCCCGGCGCGCCTCCTGGCGCAGGCGCTCGGCGGCCAGCGGTGCCAGCCAGCGCGCACGCAGCGGCGGCGCGAACACGCGCTCCAGCTTGGCGTCCGCGACGTCGGCGGCCGTCCACACGCCGAGGGTCTGCATGCGCGTGAGCACCTTGTCGCGGGCCGCCTGGGCGGAAGCCACCGCGCGGTCGGGCCGCAGCCGGGTCGGCGACTGCGGCAGCGCCACCAGCAGCGCCGCTTCGGCCTTGGAGAGGTCGCCGGCGCTCTTGCCGAGGTAGGCGCGGCTGGCGGTCTCCACGCCCTCCAGCGGCCCGCCCATCGGCGCGAGGTTCAGGTAGAGCGACAGGATCTCGTGCTTGCTGCAATGCAGCTCCAGCTGCAGCGCGCGGGCGATCTGGCGCAGCTTGGCCGGTACGCTGCGGCCGGCGGCCTTGTCGTCGACGAGGCGCGCGACCTGCATCGTCAGCGTGGAGCCGCCCGACACGATGCGGCCATGCCGCACCCACTGCCAGGCCGCCCGTACCAGCGCCACCGGATTGACGCCCGGGTGCCAGCGGAACCAGCGGTCCTCGTAGTGCAGCAGCGCCTCGAGGTAGTTTGGCGAGACGGCCTCGGGCGTGGTGGGGTGGCGCTGCGCGCCGTCGTCGCCCGGCCAGGCGCGCAGCGGCGTGCCGTCGGCGGCCAGCACGGTCAGCGTCGGCGAGTCGCTCGCCGGCGTGGGCAGGGGGAAGGCGAAGTCCAGCGCGAGGATGAGCAGCAGGATGGCGGCGAACGAGAGCTCGAAGCGGCGCAGGCGGCTCACGCGCCGCCCCGATGTGGCTGCGGCGCTCACGATGCTGCGCTCAGCAACTCGCCGCCCGGCAGTCGGGCGGCGGCCGTGTCGAACGTGGCGAAGCCTGAGCAGCCCAGGTGCAGGGCGCGCGCGACATGCAGGCAGTCAGCGAAGTCGGCACCCGGGTTCTGCCCCCAGAGGTACAGCGTCTCTTCAAGCGTGGCTTCGTGCTCGAAGGCCACGCCTTGTGTTTCCAGCAGTCGTGCGAACGCGCCGGCAATCGCCGGTTTGTCGAGGCGGTAGCGGCTGCGCAGCACCCACTCGATCTCCAGCGCGACGCCCAGCAGGATGAGGATGTCCTCCTGCGCCGCCGCGGCCTGCTCGACGAGCTGTCGCGCGGCCTGGAACTGGCCTTCGTCGTCACGCACCAGCAGGCGCACGAGGACATGGGTGTCGACAGCGATCGGCATGGGCGAGGCGAGTCAGTCGGCGTCAGTCGCGCAGGCGCTTCATGTCCGCCACGGCGACCGTGGGCTGACCCGGCCGGGCCAGGCTGCCGGCGAGGTCGAGCAGGCGGCGCGTCTTGGCCCGCATCACCACGGTGCCGTCGGACAGCGCGGTGAAGCTGAGCTTGTCGCCCGCCGCCAGGCCGAGCCGCTCGCGGATCTCCTTGGGAATCGTGGTTTGGCCTTTGCTCGTGAGCGTGGTGTCCGCCATGGCAATTCCTTTCAATTCATCGAATGGTAAGGATTTCAACACCCAGCCGCAATCCCGCTCAGCGCGGCGAAGGCGCGGCCTTGGCAGCCCTCACGAGCTGCAGCTCCGCCTTCAGCCATGGCGCGCTTTCCACCGGCGCCTTGACCGCGCAGCGCACGAGGTAGGGCTTGCCGCTCATGCTGCTGCCGGTCGCGCCGCGCTCGATGAACTGCTCGGCGGTGCTGACCCTGTCCTTGCCTTCCACGTCGTCCAGCTTCTTCAGCAGATGCGCCTTGGCGTCCGTGCCGCTGTACCAGCTGCCGTTGCGGTTGAACTCGCAGCCGGAGGTCTGCAGGCGGTGGAGCAGCGCGTCGACCTCGGCGCGAGCCGGGGCGGGCAGCGGAGCGGCCTGCAGGCTGCACGACAGGGCCAGGGCTGCGTACGTCAGGCCTGAGCGGATTCGTCGGGTCATGAGGGATCCTGGTCGCGAGGGCGGGACAGCGGCTCGCCGAACACCCAGAAGATCGGCATCGACACGATGATGGGCACCCACACGCCCAGCAGCTTCTCGCCGATGTTCTGGCCGAAGACGAGGAAATAGCCGATCGTGCCGAACAGCGCGACATAGACGACCCAGCCTTGCCAGGTCAGCGGACGGGACCAGCCCGCGCCGGAGGCCTTGGCCTTGAACCAGTAGCGGCGTTTGTGGGTCATGGCGCATTCCGTGGATGGGGCGAGGCGGGGTGGCGGGTCATGACCTGCCCTACGCCTACGGGTTGCACGGCAGGGCTACTTCGTCGGCGATTTGGCATCGTTCAAGATCGCCGCCTTGAGCTTTTGTCCATAGGTGCATGCCGGGTCTTCCGGTCCGTACTTGCAGGACTTCTGCAAGACCTTTAGCGCCTGCTGTCGATCCTGCTTCACCCCGAGACCGCGGCTGAGGTGCATGGCTTGCATCGTGCAGGCCCACGGGTCATCGGCCTGACAGGCCTTGTCGTAGGTCCGGGCCGCGCAGGCCTGCACCTCCAAATCGTCTTGTCTTTCGTTGAACAGTCCTGCTGCCCGATTGGTACAGCCTGACACGATGCCGAGCTGGCACGCGCGCTGGAACAGCGCCTCGCTGGCCGGGCTCGCGACGCGTGCCTCCTGCAACGCCTCTGCCAGCCAGTAGCACGCGCCAGCATCGCTCTGGGCACATTCGGCAAGGCACGACTGCATCTGGCCCGTCCGGCAATGATTGCGGTTCAGGTAAGCAAATGATTGAACCTCAGGCATCAGCGATGCAGGACAGCGCTGGGTCAACGCGCGCCAGTCCTGTCGATCCAGGACTTGGCCTGCAACAGCCAACGCTTCAGCCGACGGCGCCTGAGCCGCGGCCGAGCCCGCAAGCAGCAGCACGGCCATGACGGCACCGAGACGCTGCCACGCGCTCCCGCTGCCGGTCATTTCTTGTCCACCACCGTGATCTCCCCCTCCGCCTTGCCGATGCCCCGCACCTCCGGCCGGTACATGTCTTCGGCAAAGGTCGCCGGCACCACGTACTTGCCCGGCGTGACGACGCGCACCAGGTAGAACACGTCCAGCGGCTGGCCGAGGGAGGCGGCCACCACGAAGCGGTCGTCGCGGTACTCGATGTGGGCGATGCGCTCGTTCGCGTTGGCCTGGGCGATGTTGACGCCGTCCACCGTGAACTCGCCGGCCTTCGGGCCCTGGCTGAGGTTGAGGTTCTCGATCTCGAAGCCGGCCGGGATGCGGTCCACCACCAGGCCGTCCTTGATCGACTGCGGGGCCTTCACGCGCAGGCGCACCACGTACATCTCGCCCGTGGTGAACTGGCGCGCCGTGACCGGCTTGCCGTCGGTCGTGAACATCGCGCGCTCGACCGAGATGCGCTCGCTCGTGGGCGGCAGCGGCTTGACCGGGTAGCCCTGGGCCGACACCTCCACGTACAGCGGCGAGCCGCCCTCGTTCTTGAGTGCGACGCCGGACTTCAGCTGTGCCAGCGTGAAGCTCTGCTGGCCCACGCCCGTGCCCGTCCAGCCGTCGGCCTTGGGGCCGACCGTGAGGGCGGTCTTCCAGGCGTCTTCCTTGGCGGAGCCGTTGGTCGCGGCCTGCACGGCCAGGAACAGGGCCAGGCGCTCCTGCGTGGAGTAGTAGTTGCGGCGGCTGAAGTCCTCCGAGAGGTCGAACAGCAGGTTCTCGCGCTTCTCGTGCGTGACCTTGTGGCGCAGTAGCAGCGCATAGGCCAGCGCGCGGTCACGCACCTTGCTGCCGTAGTCGCCCAGCCAGTGGCCCCAGTAGTTGCTCGGGTCGTCGGGCTGGTAGCCGTAGCCGCGGGCCATGGCGTCGTCGAAGGCGACCTTGGCGCGGGCCTCGTCGCCCATCAGCTTGAGCGCCAGGCCCAGGTGCACGAGCGGCAGCGGCGACAGCGCGTTGCTGCGGTACTGGTCGTGCAGCGTGCGCAGCGTGGCCAGCGGCGCCTGCTTTTCGCGGGCGAGGATGTAGCCGTTGTGCGCGGCCTCGGCGAAGCGCTGGTGGGCCATGCGCAGGGTCTCGGCGTCACGCCAGTCGGCGATGCGCCCCTTGTCGTCGCGCCGGGGCTCCTTGGCCGGCGTCGTCTGCTGTGCCGGCGAGCGCTGGAACTGCTCCAGCAGGTTGTCCATCGAGCGCTTGAGCTGCGTCTCGGGCACGGCAAAGCCGGCGTCACGCGCGTCCTGCAGGAAGCCCGTCACGTAGGCGCTCAGCCAGGCCTCGTAGGGGCTGCTGGCGTCCCACAGGCCGTAGCCGCCCTTGGCCTGCTGCATCGTGGCCAGGCGCGAGAAGGCGCCCTCCAGCCGCTTGGCGCGCTCCTCGCGCGGCACGGGTTTCAGGCCCCAGCGCTTCGCGGCCTCGTCGTCGATGAAGACCAGCGGGTAGGCGCTGGAGGTCGTCTGCTCCAGGCAGCCGTAGGGGTACATCAGGAGGCCCTGCACCTGGTCCTTGATGTCGATCGGCGGCGTGTTGGAGACGCTGAGCGTCACGCCCGCCGAGCCCGCCCAGAAGGCGTCCAGCAGGGCCTTGTCGAGCGCCTGCGTGGCGCCGGGCTCCAGCCGGATGCGGCGGCCCTCGCGCACCAGCGGCGTCACGGGCTGCACCTGCAGCGCGGCCTCGCGGGTGAGGCTCAAGGCCCCCGCGCTCACCTTCACCTGGATGGGCGCCAGGCCCCAGGCATCCAGCGCCTCGGCCTGGAAGCGCAGGATCTGCCGCTGCTTGTCGTTCAGCTTGATGGGCTCGGTGCTGCCGGTGATCTTGACCGGCCCGCTGGCCGTCACGGCCACCGTCACCGTCTGCGGTGCACCGCTGAGGTTGGTCACGTCCAGCGCAATCGTCGCCTTGTCGCCGGGCGACACGAAGCGCGGCATGTTCAGCTCCGCCACCAGCGGTGCGGCGACGACTGTCTCGGCCTGCGCCGAACCATAACTGTCCGCGCTGCTGACCACGGCCATCACGCGCAGCGTGCCGTTGAAGTCGGGCAGCTTCAGGTTGATGACGGCCTCGCCCTTGGCGTCGAGCTGCACCGGGCCGCTGAACAGGTCCACCAGCAGCACCTTGCGCGGCATGCTCTGCGAGTCGCGCTTGCCGGCGTCACCGCCGAAGCGCTGCTTGGCGGTGTTGCCGTCCATCTTCTCGATGAGGCGGCCGTAGAGGTCGAGCAGGTCGGCGTCGTAGCGGTGCTTGCCGAAGAAGAAGTCCTGCGGGTCGGGCGTCTTGTAGTTGGTGATGTTCAGGATACCGACGTCCACGGCGCTGACCGTGACGATGGCCGGCTTCCCGGCAAGCGACGGGGCCTTGACCGTGATCGGCAGCGGCACCGAGGGCTGGGTCTTGGCCGGCACGGTGAGGGCCACCTTGGCCTTGCGGTCCTCGCGGTTCAGCGGCAGGTGCACGAGGCCGAGCGCGCGGGCCGGCGTCACCTTGTCGCCCTGGCTGCCGGGGCGGAAGGCCGCCACCGTCACGTACAGGTCGTGGCGCGCCCAAGCGGCGTCGACCGGGATGTCCAGGTCCGTGCCGCTGGCCTTCACGCCGATGCGCTTGGTCCAGAGCACGCGGTCGCCTTCCACCGTGACGACGGCTTCGCCATCGTGCGGCGGCTTGATCGCCAGCTTGGCGACGTCGCCCGGCTTGAAGGGCGCGCCCTGCAGCTTGAGCTGCACGCGGTCGGGGCGGTTGCCGATGTCGTCGGCGTCCTGCGCGCCGTAGCCGGCGTAGAAGCCGTAGCGCAGCGTGAGGCCGGTGTCGGGGTCGGTCACCTCCAGGCGGTAGCGGCCCCAGCGCACCGGCAGCGCGACCTTGGTGCGTTCCTTCAAGGCAAGCGTGCGGGCCTCGACCAGTTCCTCGGTCGTGTTGAAGCCCGAGTGCCAGCCGCGGCCGTCGTCATAACGCCAGTACCACTGGCGCTCTTCGTAGATGAGCTTGAGCTGGACCTCCTTGGCCGGCTTGAAGTTGCCGGCGGCGTCCACACGCGCCAGCTCGAACTCGGCCAGGCCCCCTTCGGGCGCCACGTTGCGGTCGAACAGCGGGCGGGCACCCACCAGCACGGGCGCCGGCCACCAGACGCGCTCCAGCGTGCGCACGACCGGGCGGCCACCGCTTTCCAGCAGGCTGAAGGCCGCGCGGATGCGCATCGGGCTGTTGCGCTCGCCGAACTCGGTCTTGATGGCCATGACGGCCTTGCCGTCGGCGTCGAGCTCCTGCTCGTCCAGGTCCTGGCGGTTCTTGGCCTTGTCGTCGGCCAGGTCACCGAAGATGAAGCCCGGCAGCTTGGCCGCCAGCGGCATCAGCAGGCGCTCGGAGTAGGCGCTGCCCTGCAGCCGGTTGCCGGCGGCCGGGGCGCCGTAGAGGTAGTCGCCCTGCACCTGCACGTTCAGGCCGCCCACGCCGGTCAGCACACCCTCGGGGGCGGTCAGCGCGAGCTTCATGCGCTCGGGCAGGAACTCCTCCACCTTGAAGGCCCACTGCGCATCGGGCTGCTTGGCGGCGGGGTCGATGCGGGCCTGGACCGTCCAGCCGCCGGTCGGTGCATCCGCCGGCAGCGTGATCGTCTGCTGGTAGTAGGCCGTGCCGGTCTTGCCGGGCTGCAGCAGTTGCTCGACGAGCTTGCTGCCATCGGGCTTCTTGACGGTCAGCGTGACCGGCAGCGCCTTCGGGAAGGGCTTGCCGTCGGCATCGCGCGCCAGCACCGAGACGGGGAAGTTCTCGCCCGGCCGGTACAGGTCGCGGCCGGCGTAGATGAAGAGCTTGTTGCTGCGCGAGGGGTGGCCGGTGGCGTCGAACTCGCTCAGGTCCAGCGCGGCGTCGCGCAGGCTGAGGATGGACATCTCCTTGTTGCCGCGGCGGGCCAGCACGGCGCGCGCCTTGTCGAGCTTGCCGGTGAACACGGCATGGCCGTCGCCGTCGCTTTGCACCTGGGCGATGGCCTTGCCGGCTTCGTCCACCAGGCTCAGCTCGATGCCCGAGAGCGCGCTGCCGCTCTTCAGCGAGGTCGTGAACACGTCGATCTGCGCGGCATGGCGGCGCAGATGCAGGCCGATGTCGGTGACGTAGTAGTGCGTGACCTGGTAGTCCCAGCCGAAGCGGCCGGGCTGGTTCATGATGGCCACGTAGATGCCGGGCTCCTGCAACTCCTTGATGCCTTCCACCGGCAGGAAGCTGACGTTGCGGCGGTTGGGCCGCGCATCGGTCGTGAAGCGGCCCAGGTAGACGCTCTCGCTCATCGCGCGGAGCTCGTCCAGCACCCAGCCGCCGACGGTGCCCTTGAGGCGGCGCTGGTTGTCGCCCCAGCCGTCGACGTAGTAGCCGCCCTCGCCGTCTTCCTCGCCGCTGTTGACGCGGCGTTCGCGGCGGCCGCCCACCTGCTCCAGGAAGGCGGGCAGAGACTCGGGCTTCACGCGCAGGAACTGCACGTCGACCTCGGGCGTGTTGACCGTGACCACGGGCAGGCCGCCGTTCTGGCCCGCCGGCAGCACGAGGCCGCGGCTGGCGAAGTAGTAGCTGTCGGGCATCGCCTCGCTGAAGGCCTCGCAGTTCTGCGCCGACGCGAGCTTGGCGCCCGCACGGGCCGCGAGGTCGGGCTTGAGGCTGATGCGGTAGCTGCGGTCCGGCGTGACGAAGGGCAGGTAGAGCACCCGCGGGTTGTCGCCCAGCACCCAGCGCGCGGCCAGCGGCTTGAAGGTGTTGTCGGCCGGCGCCTTCTTCTCGGTGCCTTCGCCCGACGGCGCACCGCCTTCGAGCGCGCTGACGAGGGCAGCGAAGTCCTGCTTGCTGTCCAGCGGCTGCGTGAAGCTCACCGCGATCGCCGGGGCGCCGTCGAAGAGCCGCGGCTTGCAGTCCAGCAGCGCGAACGCCGCCGTCTCGCCGCCCACTTCGGCGCTGTTCGGCTGGGACGGTCCGCCGAGCTTCTGAGACGCCCACCACCCGCCGCCGATGACGGCCGCCGCACCCACGAGGCCCAGAACGGCCTTCTGCCAACCCACCATGAACATGCTCCCTGCTGGTTGCCGGGGAGTTTAGGCAGCGTTCAGCGCGCGTCCACGGAAGGTTTCTTCTCGCCGCGGGCGGTGATATTCCCCATGCCCGACACCGAGCGCTGCACCGACGGATTGCCGAAGTAGTCCACCGAGCCGATGCCGGAGATGTGGGCGTTGAGGTCGTCCGTCACCCACAGCACGATGTTGCCCAGGCCGCTCACGCCCACGCGGGCGCGCTGCGCCTGCAGGCGGTCGGCGATCACCTTGCCCTTGCCGGAGATCTGCAGCGTCATGTCGTCCACGCGGCCGGCGAGCTGGCCGTCGCCGGCCCCGGAGATCGCGAAGCTGAGCTGCCGGGCCTGGAGCTGTTCGAGCCTCACGTTGCCGGCGCCGCTGATGTTGAGCTTGAGCTGGTCGCACTTCAGCGGGCCGGGGGCCTGCACGTCGCTGGCGCCGGAGATGGTGAGCTGGCGCAAGTCGCGCACCTCCACTTGCACCTGCGGCTTGTTGTTGTGCCAGAACTTCCAGCCGCCCGCGGGCCGGATGATCAGCAGGCGGTCGACCAGGTCCACCTCCACGCTCTTCTGCGCGTCGGCGTCGCCGAACACGAAGGCCTGCTCGCGCTCGCCCTGCACGAGCGTCACGCGGGCAGCGCCGGACAGCTCCAGGCGGTCGAAGGCGCCGGGCGCGTACAGCCGACCGGGCTCGGCCGGGGGGGCAGGCGGCGCGGGGCGCGCCACGGGCGCGGGCGGCGCCGGCGAGGCGGGTGGGGCGGGCGGTGCGGTCTGTGCCTGGGCCAGGCCGGCCACCAGCAGCCACGGCAGGGTTCGCAGCAGGCTCACAGCGACTGCTCCCGCAGCATCTTGGACACCTCGCGGTTGGCCGTGATGCGCGTGCCGTCGCGCAGCTGCACCACCAGCTGCGAGTTCTCGTCGGGCGTCATGCTGTCCACGAAGTCCAGGTTCACGATGCAGCCGCGTTGCACGCGCAGGAAACGGGTCGCGTCCAGCCGCGTCTCGAAGTCGGCAATCGGCAGCCGCACCAGGAAGCTGCGGCCCTTGCTCGTGATCGCGGTGTACTTGTTGTCGGAGCGCAGGCATTCGATGTCGGCCACTTGCAACGGGAAGATCTTGCCCTGGTCGCGCACCAGGAGGCGCGTGAGCGGCGCATCGGCCGGCGCGCCGAGGGCCTGGGCCACGTCTGCCGGGCTCGTGGCGGCGTCGCGCAGCACGTGGCGCACCGCTTCGTCAAAGCGTTCTCGGGAGAAGGGTTTGAGCAGGTAGTCCACGGCATGCAGCTCGAAGGCCGTCAGCGCATGCTGGTCGTAGGCGGTCGTGAAGATGATGCGCGGCTGGTGCGCGTCCCCCTGGAGCGCCTGCACCACCTGCAGGCCGGTGAGGCCCGGCATCTGGATGTCGGTCAGCACGAGGGCGGGCTTCAGGGCGCGGATCTGCGCGAGCGCGTCCTCGCCGTCCTCGCACACCGCCACCAGCTGCAGGCCCGGCGTGGCCTTGACCCAGTCGGCCAGGGCTTCGGCGGCGAGGGGTTCGTCTTCGGCGATCAGGACGGTGGTCATGGTCATGTTTGGGGAATGAAGAGGTCGACGCGAAAGCCGGCGCCGGGGGCCGTGTGGATGCGCAGTCGAGCCTGGCCGTCGTAGTCCAGCGCAAAGCGCTTCTTGAGTGCGGCCAGGCCCACGCCGCGGCGCTGGCCCGGCTGGGGCTCCAGTGCGGCGGGCTCGCAGCCCGGGCCGTCGTCGGCCACGGCGAGGTCCAGGCCGTGGTTCAGCGCATTGCGGCGCGCCGAGATCGTGACCGTGCCGCCACCCTTGCGGTTGGCCACGGCATGCAGGATGGAGTTCTCCACCAGCGGCTGCAGCGTCAGCGGCGGCAGCTCGTCGGCCATCACGCGCTCCTCCAGGTCCCAGTCCACGCGCAGGCGGGGGCCCAGGCGCAGCGCTTCGAGGGCCAGGTAGTCGCGCAGGAAATCAATCTCGTCGGACAGCATCACGCGGTCTTCCGCGCCGCGCTTGGTGTCGAGCACGTAGCGCAGCATCGACGAGAACTGGAGCAGCGCGGCCTCGGCGCCGGCCGGGTCCTTGCGGGTCAGCGCGATCAGCGAGTTCAGCGTGTTGAACAGGAAATGCGGGTTGAGCTTGCCGCTGATGGCCGACAGCTCGGCCTTGGCCAGCGCGCTCTCGGCCTGTGCGGCGTGCACGGCCGCAGCCCGGGCCGCCCGCGACTGCAGCACGGCCGTGAACGCCGTGGCGATGGTGGCGTAGACCACCAGGCCCCACACCGAGCGCCACAGCAGCCCGGCCACGAGCACGGCGCCGGCGTGGTCGGTGCCGAAGAGCATCGCGTTCACCGCGAACTCGCCCGCCTGCCACAGCGCGGCAAAGCCGAAGGCCGCCATCGCATGGGCCAGTGCCGTGGCGGCGAGGCCGGTGTCGGCGCGATGCAGCCGGCGCGCCACCGGCCAGACGGCAATGCCCAGCAGCATCGGCGCCCAAAGCATGGTCGTGGCCTGGTAGACGGCGAGCCAGAACGGGTCCAGCCCGCGGTCGAACTCGCTGCCGGCCAGCACGAACAGGCACCAGGCCAGCGCACAGCAGCCGGCGTAGGCCAGCCACAGCCGCGCGTTGGGGCGGCGGCGGGTGGGGGCGAGGGCCAGGCTGTCCATGGGGGTCATCTTAGGGAGGGTGAGGCCCCGGGCGGGGCCGGCGGAGACGAAGTGCGGGCACCGGGGTGCGGGATGCGGGACGGCGGACATGGCGTCCGGGCCGCCCGGCATAATTCGCTCCCTTCCCCCACCGCATTCGGACGAGCCATGGCCAGCGTCAACAAAGTCATCCTCATCGGCAACCTCGGCCGCGACCCCGAGCTCCGCTACAACCCCAATGGCGGTGCCTGGTGCACGATCAGCCTGGCCACGACCCGCAACTGGAAGAACCGCGAGACCGGCGAGCGCCAGGAAGAAACCGAATGGCACCGCGTCGTCTTCAACGACCGCCTGGCCGAGATCGCCGGCGAATACCTGAAGAAGGGCCGCCCCGTCTACGTGGAAGGGCGCCTGAAGACCCGCAAGTGGCAGGACAAGGAAGGCCGCGACACCTACACCACCGAAATCATTGCCGACCAGATGCAGCTGCTCGGCGGCCGCGAGGGCGGCGGTGGTGAGGACATGGGCGGTGGCGGCGGCTACAGCCGTGGCGGCGGCGACGACATGGGCGGCGGTGCCCCCCGCGCCGCAGCCCGCCCGGCCGCCCCGCGCCCGGCCCCCCAGCGCGCCCCGGCCCCGGCGCCCAAGGCGTCGACGGGGTTCGACGACATGGACGACGACATCCCGTTCTGAAGGCCGGCGGCACCGAGCCGCCGCCCCGAGAAGCCCCTCGTGCACGCACGTGGGGCTTTTTTCATGGTCCCGCGCGCTGGATCGGGCCGGACCGTCCGCGCCGTGGCCCGCGCGAGAATCCCCGCGAACGGCCCACGGGCCGCCTCGACCGCCCATGACCGACCATCCCACCCCCGCCGCTTCGTCCGCTCTACCCGCCTGGCCGTCCGCCTATCCGGCCACCGGCGCCCACGCCGTGCTGAAGCGCCACAACGAGGACTTCGTCGTCACGGAGCTGCCCTTGCAGCCGCCCTCGGGGGCGGGCGAGCATGTCCGGGTGGAGGTGGAGAAGAACGGCGCCAACACCGCCTTCGTCGCCGAGCGGCTCGCCGAGGCCGCGGGCGTGCAGGCCTGGGACGTCGGCTACGCGGGGCTGAAGGACCGCCATGCCGTCACCCGCCAGGCGTTCACGCTTTACGTGCCCAAGGGTGAGGCGCCCGACCTGACGCGGCTGCAGCACCCGGAGTTCCAGGTGCTGAGCCAGAGCCGCCATGCGAAGAAGCTGCGCCCCGGCGACCTGCGCGGCAACCACTTCCGCATCCTGCTGCGCGACGTGACCGGCGCGCGCGAGGCCGTCGAGGCCAACCTGCGCGCGGTGGCGGCCCAGGGGGTGCCGAACTACTTCGGCGCCCAGCGTTTCGGGCACGACGGCGGGAATGTCGAACAGGGCCGGGCGATGCTGGCGCGCGAGATCCGCGTGCGCCACCCGAAAAAGAAGGGCCTGTACCTGTCGGCGGTGCGCTCCTTCGTCTTCAACGAGGTGCTCGCGCTGCGCATCCAGCAGGGCCTGTGGGGGCAGACCCTGCCGGGCGACGTGCTCGACGACGCGGGCCAGCCCACCGGGCCGCTCTGGGGCCGGGGCCGGGTGAGCACCACGGACCAGGCGCAGGCGCTCGAGAACGGCGTGGCGCAGCGTCATGCCACGCTGTGCGACGGCCTGGAGCACGCCGGGCTGGACCAGGAGCGGCGGGCGCTCGTGAGTCGGCCTGGCGACTTCGCCTGGGACTGGCCGGCCGCCGACCAGCTGCGCCTGGACTTCTGGCTGCCGGCGGGCCATTACGCGACGTCGGTGCTGGGCGAGATCCTGCGCACTACCGAGCCGGACCGGCAGGCCGACGGTGAGCCGCTGGCTGCAGAGTGACGGCGAGTGAGGGCGGATGAGAGCGGTGGTCAGGCCGTCGAGAGCGCGCCCACCAGCGTCAGTGCCAGCAGGCCCAGGCCGATGATCAGCCAGTGCAGCACCGCCAGCACGGCGGCGCGCAGCAGCGTCGTCCACCAGCTCGCGGCATGCACGCGCTTGAGGGCGACGACGGGGTAGACGTTGGACCACAGCCAGGCCGCGAAGATCACGCCGCCCCAGGGCAGCAGCACGGCCAGCAGCAGCATGCCGTACCAGGCGGCATGCAGGTGCATCGCGAACACGAAATGCGCGCCATAGGGCTGGCGCCAGAACAGCAGCTTGAGCAGGCCGGCGAAGAAGGGCAGCGAGCACAGTACCGCATAGGGCGCCAGGCCCAGCATCGTCGCGCCCATGGCCTTGGCCGAGCCCTTCGGGTCTTCGCGCCAATGCGCCTCGGCGCGCTTGACCTTGGCCTGCATGCCTTCGGGCAGCCGGTCCGTGATCCGATGGTCCATGATCGTCATGTCGCCGGACTGCTCGGCCACACGTCGCGTGGCCTGCTCGATCTTCTCGTTCGCCTTGGCAAGCTTGGCCGCCCGCACGGTGGAGGCGGCTTCGGCGGCGGAGGCGGCGTCCGCCACCTGGACCACGGCCTCGTCGTCATCGTCACCGACGCCGACGACCTGGGGGGCGCCGGGCACCAGCTTCAGCGCCAGGAAGAACAGCAGGCCCAGCGTCAGCAGCAGGCGCAGCGGCAGCACGTAGCGCTGCTTGCGGCCGGCGAGGTATTCCATCGTCAGGAAGCCAGGCCGGGCCATCAGGCCCCACAGGCTCTTCCAGAGCGTGCCTTCCACCGCGATGTAGTGGCTGACGAATTCGTGCACGAATTCCATCAGCGACGGCGGGTGGTTGGCCGTGTCCTGCCCGCACTGGCTGCAGAAGCGGGCCTGGGGCGCGAGTGTGGCCTGGCAGTTCAGGCAGGTGCCGCCGTGGCCGTGGCCATGCCCGCCACGGTGGCCGCCACCGCCGGCCAGGCCTGCAGCCTCGGCAGAGGCGGCGACTGCGGCGGCGCCGCCGGAAAGCCCGCTGAGCTCGTCCACCACGGCGTCAGGCCTTCTTGGTTTTCATCAGGCCTTCGCAGGCCGAGCGCGCTTTGGCGTCGCTCGCGTCGAGCCTGCCGCACACACCGTCGAGCTGCGCCTTGAGCCGGCCCACCACGGCCAGCTGTGCCGGCGACTGGCCCCAGGCGGCCAGCAGGCTGGCGACCTTCTTCAGCGACCGCTCGCTGCGCTCGTAGAAGGCGCCGGGGTCCTTCTCGGCCTCGGTGAAGAGCTGGGCGGCCGCCTTCTCGATGCGCGGGGCGTCTTCCGGCGACAGCTCGATCAGCGCGCCCAGGTAGTTCGAGCCCCACTGCAGCCGCGTGGCCGGGCCTTCGCTCTTGTTGAAGGCCTCCTCGTACCACTGCAGCGCTTCCTGCTTGCGGCCTTGCTTCCTGGCGTTGCCGCCGAGCTGGCTCATCAGGTAGTAGGGCGAGTGGCTGCGGGCCAGGGCCGACTTCAGCAGGTCGTCGCTCTCCTTCCACAGGCCGGCGCGGCCCAGCAGGTGGGCGGCCTCGGTCACGACGGCCTGGCGTTCGTAGCCATCGGTGACCTCGCGGTTGGCGCGGCCGGCCTGGTCGCGGGCCTCGGCCAGCAGCGCGGGGGGCAGTCCCTTGGGCTGGGTTTCGTCCTTGGGCGAATCCAGGCGGGCCAGGTCGATGCGGGCCTGCAGCGCATTGAGCCGGTCGGCGCGCGACAGGGTCGTGTCGGCATTGAGGCGCTTGAGGGCCGCGTCGAACTCCGTGACCAGGGCGTTGCGGGCGTCGCCTGGCTGCGGCGCGAAGGCCTTGACGAGGTCGGGCGCCTCGTTGGTCAGCACGTCCATCTGGGCATGCGCCTGTGCGGCGTCGGCCAGCACGGCGCGCAGCCGCGGCAGGCCGGCGGGGTCGGCCGTCTTGCCCTCGGCGAGCGCGCCGACGGACTTGAGCCACAGGCGCGTCGCGGTCTCGGCGTCGGCGCCTTCGCTGGCCTTGGCGAGCTGCGCCAGCGTGGCGGCGCGCTCGGCGACGGGCAAAAGTTGCTGCTCGTCCGTCTCCCAGCCGTAGAAGCCCAGCAGGCGCCATTCGTTGGCGCTGAGCTTCTTGCCGGCCTTGGCATCGGCCAGCACGGCCTTGACCGGGCGGCCGCTGGACAGGCCGAGCTGCAGCACCTTCATGACCTGGGCGGCATCGGCCTCGCCGGGCAGCCGGGTGATCTCGATGCCGGCGGGGCTGAACAGGATCAGCGTCGGGTAGCCGCGCACCTTGAAGCGCGTGCCGAGCTTTTGCGCACCGGGCGCGTCCCCGTCGATGCCGACGGCCACGAAGGCCTTGCTCTGCTCGATGAAGTCGGCGCGGTTGAACAGCGTCGCCTTGAGCTGGTTGCAGGGCGGGCACCACTTCGCGCCCCAGTACAGCAGCACCGGCTTCTTCTTGGTCTTGGCCTGGACGAAGTAGCGGTCGATGTCGGCGTCGGCCGCGGCCGCCTGCCAGGACACGCCCGGGCCGGTGCTGGCGTGCAGCGTGGGCGAGGCCAGGCTCAGGGCGAGCGCGATCGACGACAGCAGGGGGATCAGCTTCATGTGAATGAGGGCGAATGCAGTGGCGAGATTCTGCTCGGGATTGGGCGGGCGCTGCGCAAGCCGACGGCATGAGCTTCTGCGCCGCCTGCATGTGGGTGGCGCGGGCGCAAGCTTGTACACCGCCCGACCCGCTAGAGTCGGCGGCCATGGACCCGACCCGCCTCGCCGCAGCCCTGGCGCGCCTGCGCGCTGCCGCGCGGCCTGATCAGCTCGATGCGCTGGCCCGCTTCGGCCAGGGCGGTGACGGGCGGCTGGGCGTGGCCGTGCCCACGCTGCGGGCGCTGGCCAGGGCGCTGGGGCGCGACCACGACCTCGCCCTCGCGCTGTGGGACACGGCCATCCCCGACGCCCAGATGCTCGCCGGCATGGTGGCCGAGCCGGCGCGGTTGACGTCGGCGCAGATGGACCACTGGGTCGCCGGCATGGCGGCCTGGGACGTGTGCGACCAGGCCTGCCTCAATGCCTTCGTCAACAGCCCGCTGGCGTGGGATGCCATCCCGCGCTGGGCGGCGCGCGAGGCCGAGTTCGAGAAGCGCGCCGGGTTCGCGCTGCTGGCCGTGGCGGCGGTGCACCAGAAGTCACGACCGGAGGCCGACTTCATCGCCCGGCTGCCGCTGATCGAAGCCGCCGCGGGCGACGACCGGAACTTCGTCAAGAAGGCCGTGAACTGGGCGCTGCGGCAGATCGGCAAGCGCAGCCCGGGTCTGCGTGAGCCTGCACTCACATTAGCGGAGAAGCTGTGTCAGCGCGAAGAGCGCTCGGCCCGGTGGATCGGCAGCGACGCCCGGCGTGAGCTCGCGCGGCTGGGGCGAGGCCGCGCAGAAAAATAGACTCTGACCCCATTTTGATGTCCCTCTTCGGAGGGGGTGGGGGGTGGCGGCGTCATCGTCTCCCTCTGCGCACCGCCGTCGGGGCGATGGTTCGCGAGGGGCGGGGGCGCGATGCTGACGGCATGGCGTCGGGAGCGGCGCCGCCCTCTTCAAGACCGGAGCCCACCATGCAGCAACGCAGCCACATCGCCCAGTTCAATGCCTTCGTCGCCAAGCTCGCGCCGTCGCCGGCCATGCTGTCGGGCGCGGGTCGCAAGATCGATTGCGGCTGGTACGACTCCAGCTTCGAGCTGGCCCGGGGCCTGGAGGTCGTCGAGCAGGACGACGACTCGCTCTACCAGCTCTGGGAGCTGGCCCGCCACTGAGCCGCCGCCAGGCTCAGAGCCGGCAGGCCAGCGTCGTGCCCTGCAGGATGGCGCGCTTGGCATCCAGCTCGCCGGCCTCCAGGGCGCCGCCGATCAGGTGCACGCTGACCCCCGCGGCCTTCAGCGGCGCCTCCAGCTCGCGCAGCGGTTCCTGGCCGGCGCACAGCACGATGGTGTCGGCCTCGATCAGCTGCGCATCCGCCCGCTTCTCGCCATAGCTCACCCACAGGCCTTCCGGGGTGATCTGCTCGTAGTTGACGCTGGCGAGCATGTCCACGTTCTTCATCTTCAGCGCGGCGCGGTGGATCCAGCCCGTGGTCTTGCCCAGGCCCGCGCCGGGCTTGCCGGCCTTGCGCTGCAGCAGCGTGATCTGCCGGGTCGGCGCCTCGGGCGCCGGCCGAGCCAGGCCCGCCCTCACCTGCTCGGGGTCGCCCACGCCCCAGTGGCGGCGCCAGGCCGCCGGGTCCAGCGTCAGCGAGTGCCCCGCTTCCAGCAGGTACTCGGCCATGTCGAAGCCGATGCCGCCCGCGCCGACGATGGCCACCCGCGCGCCCACCGGCCGGTCGTGCCGCAGCACGTCGATGTAGCTCAGCACCTGGCCGCGCGCCATGCCCTCGGCCTGGCCCTTGATCTTCGGGTCCCGGGCGCTCACACCGGTGGCCAGCAGCACCTCGTCGAAGCCCTTCAGGTCGTCGGCGGCCACCCGGGTGCCGAGCTTCAGGTCGACGCCCGTGATCTCGATGCGGCGGCGGAAGTAGCGCAGGGTCTCGCTGAACTCTTCCTTGCCCGGGATGCGGCGCGCCATGTTGAACTGGCCCCCGATGTCGCCGGCACCGTCGAACAGCGTGACCGCATGGCCGCGCTCCGCGAGCGTCGTGGCGGCCGCCAGGCCGGCCGGGCCGGCGCCGACGACGGCGATGCGCTTTTTCGCCCCGTTCACCGGCCGCACGACGATCTCCTGCTCGTAGGCCGCCCGCGGGTTCACGAGGCAGCTGGAGATCTTCTGCGCGAAGGTGTGGTCCAGGCAGGCCTGGTTGCAGGCGATGCAGGTGTTGATCTCATCCGCCCGGCCCTCGCGGGCCTTCTTCACGAACGCCGGGTCGGCCAGGAAGGGCCGTGCCATCGACACCATGTCGGCGCTGCCGTCAGCCAGCACGCCCTCGGCCACCTCGGGCGTGTTGATCCGGTTGCTCGTGATCAGTGGCGTGGCGATGCCCTCGGCGCGCAGCTGCGCGCGCAGCTTGGCCGTCACCCAGGCGAAGCCCGCGCGCGGCACGCTGGTGGCGATGGTCGGGATGCGCGCCTCGTGCCAGCCGATGCCGGTGTTGATGATCGTGGCCCCCCCGCGCGCCACGCGCCGCGCCAGCTCCAGCACCTCCTCCCAGCTGCTGCCGTTGGGCACGAGGTCCAGCATGGAAAGGCGGTAGATGATGATGAAGTCCGGCCCCACGGCCTCGCGCATGCGCGCCAGGATCTCCAGCGGCAGCCGCATGCGGTTCTCGTAGGAGCCGCCCCAGTCGTCGGTGCGGTGGTTGGTGTGCTCGACGAGGAACTGGTTGATGAAGTAACCCTCGCTGCCCATCACCTCCACGCCGTCGTAGCCGGCCTCGCGGGCCAGCTTGGCGCAGCGCACGAAGGCGCGGATCTGTCGCTCGATCCCCCGCGCCGACAGCTCGCGCGGCGTGAACGGCGTGATCGGCGACTGGATGCGCGACGGCGCCACGCACAGCGGCGAGTAGCCGTAGCGCCCAGTGTGCAGGATCTGCAGCGCGATCTTGCCGCCCTCGGCATGCACGGCGTCGGTGATGACCCGGTGGCGCCGCGCCGCGCCCGAGGTGGCCAGCGTGCCGGCGAAGGGCTTGGCCCAGCCCTCGATGTTCGGCGCGAAGCCGCCGGTGACGATCAGGCCCACCTCCCCCCGGGCGCGCTCGGCGAAGTACACCGCCATGCGCTCGAAGTGCTTGCGGCCGTCTTCCAGGCCGGTGTGCATGCTGCCCATGAGCACGCGGTTCTTCAGCGTCGTGAAGCCGAGGTCCAGCGGGGCGAGGAGGTGGGGATAGTTCATCCGGCGATGCTAGCGACCCCGGCCGGCTGCGGATTGGAGGGATCTCCTCAGGCCCGGCGCCGGGGCCACGTGCGGCTGCGCGGGCGCCTGGGCACAGGCGCAGCAGCAACAGTTCTTCACCCGCTGCGAAATGGCGGCCATCGTGACATCCTCGGCTTGAGTTCTAATCGCGAGTCCGCGGCCTGGGAGTTCAGCCCGGCGGTTTGGTTTTTTCGGAGAGTTCTCGATGCGATTCACCCCCTGGGCCACCCGACTGGTCCTGACGCTGAGCCTGTCGGCCACGGCCTTCCTGACCGCCTGCGGTGGTGGTGGCAAAGGCGGCAGCACCGCGCAGGTCCGCCTGCTCAACGCCACGCAGTCCTATGCGCAGCTCGACCTGACGGTCAACGACAAGACGATCAACAGCAAGGTCGGCTACGCGACCGTGGGCGACTACGGCGGCGTCGACACCAGCAACACCGCCACCCGCGTGCTCGAAAGCACCGTGGGCACCAGCGTGTCGGCCACGACGCCCACGCTCGCGGGCAACACCAACTACACCTTCATCTCCTACGGCTTCGCCGGTGCCATCCGCACCTCGCTGCTGGAAGAGTCGCAAGCCGCCCCGGACGCCAACAAGGCCAAGCTGGTCGTCCTGAACCTGGCTCCGGACGCCGGCGCCCTGGACGTCTACGTCACGCCCAGCACCGACTCCCTGGACACCGCCACCCCCCTGACGTCCAACCTGCAGGGCGGCGCGGGCAGCGGCTACACCCAGATCAACTCGGGCACCTTCCGCGTGCGCGTGACCGGCTACTCCAAGAAGGGCGACGACCTGCGCCTGGACATCCCGGCCGTCACGCTCGACTCGGCCAGCGTCAACACGCTGATCCTGACCGCCACCAACGGCGGCGTGCTCGTGAACGGCATGCACCTCGTTCAGAAGGGTGCGGTCAAGAGCTACCCGAACACGCTGACGCGCGTGCGTGCCGTGAGCGCGCTGGCCGGTACGCCGGTCGTGGCCGCGTCGGTCAACGGCAACAACATCCTGCCGGCCTCGCTGCCGCCCAACACCAGCAACTACTTCAGCTTCAACTCGGGTGCCAGCACTACGGTCGTGACGGTCAACGGCCTGCCGCTGAACCTCACGTCGCCGAACTTTGCCGCCGGCAACGACTACACGCTGCTGATCTGGGGCGATGCCACCACGCCGCAACTCGCCGTGCTGTCGGACGACAACCGCCTGCCGACCGTTAACGGCAACGTGAAGATGCGCCTGGTCAACGGCCTGTCGGTCGCCGGCACGGTGGCGTCGCTGAACATCGACTTCCAGTCGCAGGCGACCAACGTCCTGCCGGGCACGTCTTCGACGCCCGTCAACATCAGCTCCTCCACGGGCTCGGTCGTGACGGTGAACTCGCCGCTGAAGGTCGACGCGCTGTACAACCCGTCCGCCGGCACGGCCTCGGGCCTGACCCCGCTGACGGCCAACGGCGTCTACACGATCTTCGTGCTGGGCGACCCGAACAACCCGAAGGGCAAGTTCAGCAAGGACCGCTGATCGTTCAGCCGGCCTGAGCCGAAACCCAGCCCCCGCGCCCCCGGCGCCGGGGGCTTTTTTTCGCCCGTGCCGGCGCGAAGATGTCGCCATGTCCACCCCCACCCGTGTCCACCTGCAGCGCCTGCGCCAGCTCTGGCGCAGCGCGGGCTGGCCGAGCCAGGACCTGGTCGAGGTCGAGCTGCTGGCAGCCGGCTGGGTCGAGCGTCTGCAGGAGGCCGACGGCCGCGAGCGCCTGCGCGTGACCGATGCCGGCGTGGCCCACATCGCGGCCTCCCTCACGCGCAACCGCGCGGCGCGCGATGCCCATGAGCAGCTCGTCGCGCGGGTCGCCACCGAGATGCAGCGCGCCGGCCGCATCGCCTGGCGGGGCCTCACGCTGCGCGCCGGCTTGCCGCCGGCCGAGGGCGAGCCCGCGGGCAAGACGGTCTGGGTCAACGCCATGCCCGACGTCTACTCCATCCGCCACAGCACCGTGGAGGACTACCTCGAGCCTGCCATCCACGAGATCAAGGTCAGCCGGGCCGACCTGCTCGGCGAGCTGCGCCGCCCGGCCAAGTCCGCGGCCTACCGTGCGCTGTGCGGGCAGTGCTGGTTCGTGCTGAAGGCCGGCATCGCCGAGCCCGACGAAATCCCGCCCGAGTACGGCGTGCTGATCGGCCACGACAGCCACCTCGAGCTCGCCCGCCCCGCCCCGAAGCGCGCCTGCAAGCCCGACTTCGCCACCTGGATGGCCCTGGCCCGGGCCACGCCGCTGGCACCTCCGGAAGACCCCCAGGCCGACCTCGTTTGAGCGCTGCTGATAATCGCCGCGCAAAAACAGAGGGAGGCGCCGTGATGCGCACGTGGAGAGCGAGGCTGGCAGGCGCCGGCTTCATCGTGGCGGTGCTCGTCGGCGGCGCGCAGGCGGCACCGGGCGTCTCCGGGGCGGCAGGCGCCGGCGCGCGGGTGAACTTCGCGCCGGTGCCGGCATGGGTCGACCCCCAGGCCGTGCCCCTGGAGGCCGCGGTGCCCGAGGCCGGGCTCAGCGATGGCCAGCACCACCTGCTGGCCGACCAGCAGGTCCGAGTCGTGGGCGCCGTGCAGACCGAGTACCGGCACAACGCCACCCGGGCCGTCAACCCGCGCGGCGTGGAGGACATCGCCAACGTCCAGCTCCGCTTCGACCCCAGCTACCAGACGCTCACGGTGCACCGCATCGAGGTGCGCCGTGGTGGCCGGGTGGTGTCCAGCGCCGCTCCCGGCAGCCTGAAGCTGCTGCAGCGCGAGGCGAGCCTGGAGTCGCTCATCTTCGACGGGCGGCTGACGGCGCACGTCGCGCTGAAGGACGTGCAGGTGGGCGATGTCGTCGAGACGGTCTACAGCCTGCAGGGCAGCAACCCGGTGTTCGGCGCCTACCGCTTCGGCAGCTTCGACTTCGACTGGGGTGTGCCGGTGGCCTACCGCCATGCCCGGCTCTTGTGGCCCGAGGGCCGGCCGCTGCACTGGAAGCTGCACAACGGGGCACAGGCCGCGACCGTCACCCGCAGCGGCGGCGAGCTCGACCACCGCTGGCGTCTGCGCGAGGTGCCGGCCCGCGTGGTCGACGACCAGAGCCCCGGCTGGTACGACCCCTACACCTGGGCCGAATGGGGCGAGTTCGCCGATTGGGCCGCCGTGGCGCGCTGGGCCATGCCGCTGTACCGCCTGCCCGAGGGTCCGCTGCCAGGGGTCGACCGCGAGGTGGCGCGCATTGCCGGCACCACGACCGACCCCGAGCAGCGGCTGCTCGCGGCGCTGCGCTTCGTGCAGCGCGAGGTGCGCTACCTCGGCATCGAGATGGGCGCGAACTCGCATGCGCCGCACGCGCCCGAGGTGGTGCTGGAGCGCCGCTTCGGGGACTGCAAGGACAAGACCCTGCTGAGCCTGGCGCTGCTGCGCGGCCTGGGCATCCCGGCGCGCCCGGCCCTCGTGCACACCAGCCTGCGCCAGGCCACGCAGGATCGCCTGCCCACCCCCTGGGCCTTCAACCACGTGCTCGTGCAGGCGGACCTCGGCGGCCGCCGCGTGTGGCTCGACCCCACGCGCACGCCGCAGGCCGGCCAGGGCGTGGCGCAGTGGGTGCAGTCCGACTACGGCCGTGCGCTGCTGGTCAGCGAGGACTCGCGCGAGCTCGTGCCCATGGCCGGCGTGCAGGCCCGCACGCTCAAGCGCGAGCTGCGCACCGTGCTCGACGCCAGCGCCGGCTTCGACCAGCCCGCCACGCTGACCGTCACCACGCGCGCCCACGGCGAGGCCGCCGAGATGCTGCGTGAGGCGCTGGCCACGCAGTCCCGCCAGGACTTGCAGAAGCAGTACCTCGACTTCTACGCCGCGAGCTACCCGGGCCTGGCCGTGGCGGCGCCGTTCACCACCCGCGACGACCCGGACGCCAACGTCGTGGAACTCGTCGAGCACTACCGCATGCCGACCTACTGGGTGCGCAACGACAAGCGGGGGCGCTGGACCGGCGAGCTGGAAGTGCCCGACCTCATCGAGTGGCTGCGCCGCCCGAAGGGCCTGAACCGCAGCGGCCCGCTGGGGCTGCGGCACCCGGTGGACTTCACGCTCGTCAGCGAATTCCACCTGCCGCAGGAATGGCACGTGAAGCCCGACGACGTCGTCGTGTCGGGGCCCGTGTTCACGATGCGCCGCGAGGAGGTCTGGCGGGACGGCCGCACCCTCGTGCTGACCGACCGGTACGAGACCCACACCGACCATGTCGACGCCGAGGCGATGACGGCCTACGTGGCCCAGCTCGACAAGGCGCGGGCGGGCATCAACTACAGCCTCTACCTCGACGACGGCCCCCAGCCGAAAGCCGCTGGCGCCGCCGCGCCGCTCGGCCCCGGGGCCGACTCCCCGCACTGGCTGCCCCTGCTGGTGGGCCTGGCCGCGATCGGCGGCCTGGCCGTGCTGGCGCGGCGCCTCTACCGGTGGGACCCGGAGCCCCCCGCGTGGGCCGAAGGGGTGCCTGCCGAAAGCCGCGTGGGCGGCTGGCTGTGGCTGCCCTTGCTCGGGTTGGCGGTGTCGCCGCTGATGGTGGGCAAGGGCCTGGTCGAGGCCTTGCCCACCCTGACCGTGCAGCAGTGGAGCCTCATCACGCTGCCGACCACCCCGGGCTATCACCCGCTGATGGCGCCGCTGTTGCTCGTGGAGTGCGCGCTCAACCTGGCGCTGATCGCGGGCGCCCTGTTGCTGCTGGTGCTGGCCTTCAAGCGCCGCAGCAGCATGCCGCGGGTCTACGTCGGCTGGGCGATGCTGGCGGTCGCAGGGGCCTTGATCGATGCGGCGGCGGCCGAGATCATCCCGGTGGTCAAGGCCCACTGGACGGCGGCAGACGCGGGCAATGTGTTGCGCATCTGCGTGGCCTCGGCGATCTGGATTGCCTACTTCCTGCGTTCGGAGCGCGTGCGTCGCACGTTCGTGGGGCGGCTGGCACAGCCACCGGCCGGCGACGCACAATCCGCGCTCGCCCCGCCTGCCTGAGCCCGCCATGCCCGCTGCCGACAAGACCGCCGATGCCGCCGTGCAAGCCCTGTTCGACGCCCAGCCCGAGGCCCGGGCGCAAGACTGCCGTGCGCTGAGTGCACTGATGCAGCGCGTCAGCGGCCATCCCCCGCGGCTGTGGGGCCGCCTGGTGGGCTTCGGTCACCACCACTACGTGTACGACAGCGGCCGCGAGGGCGACACCTTCGAGATCGGCTTCGCCAGCGGCGCAGGCGGCAAGGGCGAGCTCAGCCTTTACCTGCACCTGCAGGGCTTTGCGCAGAGCGAGGCGCTGCTCGCGCGTCTGGGCAAGCACCGCCAGGGCAAGGGCTGCCTGTACCTCAAGCGCCTGTCCGACGTGGACCTCACCGTGCTCGAGGATCTTTGCGCCGCCGCCGTGCGGCAACGTCGCGCATGAGCGGCCCGGTGATCGACGCCCGCTGCCCGCGCTGCGGCGGCGGCTTTGAATGCGGCTTCCAGGCCGGCCACTGTGCCTGCTTCGGCATTCGCCTGTCCGAGCGCTTGCGCCAGCACCTCGCCGACCAGTACCGCACCTGCGTGTGCATGGCCTGCCTGCGGGAGTTGATGGAGGCGGACGTCCGTCATCCGGCCTTCGGCAGCACCGGCACGCCAGGCTGAGCTGCCGAGGCGGGCACGCTGCGGAACACGTCGCCCTCGCCGGTTGACGAAAGCCGGCACCTGGGGGGCTGCTGCATGATGCGCGGATGCCCTTTCTCGACCGCATCGCCCCACCGCTGTTCATCTTCATCTGGGCCACCGGCTACATCGCTGCCAAGCTCGCCGCGCCCTACGCCGACCCGCTGACCTTCCTGAGCTGGCGCTATGCCGGCGTCGTCGTGCTGATGCTGGCGCTGGCGCTGATGGCGCGCGCCCCGTGGCCATCGCCGCGGTCGATGATGCACCTGGCGGTGGCCGGCCTGGGCATCCAGGCGCTGTACCTCGGTGGCGTGTGGGTGGCCATCCGTCAGGGCCTGCCCGCAGGCACGGCGGCGCTCATCGTCAACCTGCAGCCGGTGCTGGTGGCTGCCGCCGCGCCGCTCATCGGCGAGCGCGTGTCGCCGCGGCAGTGGGCGGGCGTGGCGCTGGGCCTGGCCGGCGTGGTGCTCGTCATCTGGCACAAGCTCAACCTCGGCGCGAGCTACGGCCCGCCGCTGCTGCTGAGCCTGATGGCGCTCTTGGCCATCACCGGCGGCACGCTCTACCAGAAGCGCTTCGTGCCGCAGTTCGACCTGCGCACCGGCCAGGTCGTGCAGTTCGCCGCGTCGCTCGCGGCCACGCTGCCGATGGCGTGGTGGCTGGAGCCGATGCGCATCGTCTGGAACACCGACGTCGTCTTTGCGATGGCCTGGAGCGTGTTCGTGCTGACCGCCGGCGGCATCAGCCTGATGTTCTACATGCTGCGCCACGGCCGCGTCACGGCGGTCAGCAGCACGATGTATCTGGTGCCCTCTGTCACCTCGGTGATGGCGTGGCTGCTGTTCGGCGAGACACTCGGTGCACAAGCCATCGCCGGCATGGGTGTGACGCTGCTGGGCGTCTATCTGGTGGTGGCCAGAAAGTAGACCGGAGACTGCCCAGATGACGACTGCCCGCGCTCACCACAAGTTCTGGCCCGCCCGCGTGCCGCATGCCATCGAGCCGCCGGCCGTCGGGCTGCACGACAACCTGCTCGTCAATGCGCGCCGCTTCCCGCACCGGCCGGCGCTGATCTTCCTCGGCCAGACCACCACCTACGCCGAGCTCGCCGCGCAGGTGCAGCGCGTCGCCGGCTGGTTCGCGCAGCGCGGCATCGCCAAGGGTGACCGGGTGCTGGTGGACCTGCAGAACTGCCCGCAGCTCGTCATCGCGCACTACGCGCTGCTGAGCCTGGGCGTGGTGCTGGTGCCGGTGAACCCGATGTGCCGCGCGGCCGAGATCAAGCACCTGATCGACGACAGCGGCGCGGTGTTCGCCGTGACGAGTGCCGACCTCACCGCCGAATGGCTCGCGGCCGGCATGCCGGCTGAGCGGCTGCTCGTGACCCGCCTGGCCGAAGCGCTGCCCGGTGGCCGCACCGACGGCACCGGCCTGCCGCCTGGCTGGGCCGACTGGCTGAATGCCGACATCGCTCTGCCTGCCGGCGCCACGCCCTGGGCCGAGGCGATGGCCTGCACCACGCCGCCGCCGGCCGTGGACGTGCAGGCCGACGACCTCGCCCTTTTGGCCTACACCAGCGGCACCACCGGCCACCCCAAGGGCTGCATGCACAAGCACCGCAGCCTGCAGCACAACGTCTACGCGGGCGGGCTGTGGAGCAACGCCAACCACGAGGACGTGGTGCTCGGCGTGGTGCCCATGTTCCACATCACCGGCATGGTGGTCGTGCTGCACGGCACGCTGGCCTGCGGTGCGGCGCTGGTGCTGATGCCCCGCTGGCAGCGCGAGTACGCCGCACGGCTGATCGCCACGCACCGCGTCACGCGCTGGACGAACATCCCCACCATGGTCATCGACCTGCTCGCCAGCCCCGAGGTCGACCGGTTCGACCTCAGCAGCATGGTCTCCATCGGCGGCGGCGGCGCGGCCATGCCGCAGGCGATCGCCGAGCGGCTGTGGAACCGCTTCGGCCTGCGCTACATGGAAGGCTACGGCCTGACCGAGACCGCGGCGCCGAGCCACAGCAACCCCTACGACGCGCCCAAGCAGCAGTGCCTCGGCGTGCCCTACATGAGCTGCGATGCGCGCGTGGTGGACCCCGACACGCTGCGCGAGCTGCCCGTGGGCGAGAGCGGCGAGATCATCATCCACGGCCCCATGGTGTTCGAAGGCTACTGGGGCCGGCCCGACGCGACCGCGGCGGCCTTCATCGAGTTCGAGGGCCGGCGGTTCTTTCGCAGCGGCGACATCGGCTACGTGGACGCCGACGGCTACTTCTTCATGACCGACCGCCTCAAGCGGATGATCAATGCGAGCGGCTTCAAGGTCTGGCCCAGCGAGGTCGAGAACCTGATGCACGCCCACCCCGGCATCGCCGAGGCCTGCATCATCGCGGCGCCGGACACCTACCGCGGCGAGACGGTCAAGGCCGTCGTCGTGCGCCGCGCGGGCCATGAGTCGCTGACCGAGGCCGAACTGCGCGACTGGTGCCGCGCCCACATGGCGGCCTACAAGGTGCCGGCGATCGTGGAGTTCGTCGACAGCCTGCCCAAGAGCGGCGCGGGCAAGGTGATGTGGCGGGCGCTGCAGGAGCGCGAGAAGGGCAGCAAGGCCTGACGCCGCCCGGGCGTCACCAGAACTCCCAGCGCCCGGTCGCGATGACCCACACGCCGAGCAGGCCGTTCGTCACCGCATGCGCGATGACGGCCGACCACAGCTTGCCCGTGCGGCGATACAGCAGCGCGTAGGCCAGGCCGGCGATGACGGCCGCCAGCCACAGCGTGTGCGCCAGCGTGAAGACGAAGGTCGACACGACGATGGCCTTCAGGCCCACCGTCTGCGGGTCCACGCGCTCGAAGCCCGGGTGCTGCACCCAGCGCATCAGGAAGCTGCGCCAGAAAAGCTCCTCCATGACCGGCACGACGAGCGCCGCGCCGGCCAGGCGCAGCAGCACCAGCGGCCAGATCAGGTGGCCGTCGGCGTCCAGGGGCACGAAGCTGGCGGTGGCGGTGCCGAGCTGCATCCAGGGTGCGTCCAGCTGCACCCACAGCGCAAAGACGGCGATGCCCACGACGACCGCCCAGCCCGTCTCGCGGGCGTCCGGCAGGTTCTGCCGCACCAACTCGCCGTAGTCCCGCCAGTAGACCGCCAGCAGCCCGGCGACGAGGGCGGTCTGCACGCCGTAGATCCAGCGCGCGTCCACGCCGAGGTCGTCGGGCAGGTAGCCGCGCAGCGCGAGCAGGGCCATGAAGACGGCGAACGGGATGCAGCGCGCGAGCGCGGCGGGGCTGAAGGTGGGCGTGTTGGCGGGCATGACGGGCGGCAGCTTAGCCGCAGGCGCCGCTCAGGGCTTGAGCAGCCCTTCCCGGAAGGCGACATACACGCCATTGGTCCAGCCGAAGCCATCCTGCGTCTCGTACTCGCCGCCGCCGCCCGGGCGGTCCTGCGTCACGTCGTATTTCTCCAGCAGCCGGCCGGTCGCGAGATAGACGCGGTGCACGCTGGCGCACCAGCGCTCGGCGATCTCGCGCGCCAGGGCGGTGTGGCCATAACGCGCCAGACCCTCGGCGGCCATCCACTGCAGCGGCGCCCAGCCGTTGGGGGCGTCCCATTGCTGGCCGGTGTGCCGGGCCGTGGTGAGCAGGCCGTTGGGCCCGAGCAGGTGCTGCCGGACCTGCGTGGCCATCGCCGCGGCCTGCGGCGCGGTGGCCAGGCCCAGGTACAGCGGCACCAGCGCCGCCGCGGTCAGCGGTCGGGCGGTGTCGGGATGCTGCCGGTGCAGGTCGGAGAACAGGCCGGCGTCGGCGCGCCAGAAGCGGGTCTGCAGCAGGTCGCGCCGCGTGGCGGCCCGCGCGGCGAAGGCCGCAGCCGTGCGGCCGTCACCGGCGCGCGCCGCGCCCTGGGCGATGGCGTCTTCCAGCCCGGCGAGCAGCGCGTTCAGGTCGACCGGTGCGATGGCGGTGGTCTCGATCGTGGCCATGTCGGCGGCGTCGGCGCACCAGCGGCCGGAGAAGTCCCAGCCGCTCTCCGCGCCGGCGCGCAGGTCGCGCCAGACCTCGGTCGGCAGGCGGCCGCGGGCGGCTTCGGAGGTGAGCACGTCCTCCCGCCAGCTCTCCTCGCGGGGCGTGCAGCGCTCGTCCCAGTAGCGGTTGAGCATCGCGCCGTCGGCCAGGCGCAGCACGCGGCGGTGGGCCTGGCCGGGTGCGAGGCTGGGCTCACCCGCCATCCAGAACGCATGCTCGGCCTGCAAGGCATCGAGGTACTGCGCGAAGCCCGTGGCCGGGTCGTCGGCATGCATCAGCGCGACCATGCGGAAGAACAGCGGCGGCTGCGAGCGGCTGAGCATGTAGCGCCGCGTCGCGTTCGGGATGAAGCCGAGCGTGCGCAGCAGGTGGGCGAAATTGGCCAGCAGGGCCTCGGCCAGATCGCGCCGGCCGTCGAGCAGCAGGCCGTGCATCGTGAAGTAGCTGTCCCAGTAATACAGCTCGCGGAAGCGCCCGCCGGGCACGATGAAGGGCGCGGGCAGCGGCAGCAGCGAGTCGCTGTCGTCCGCCTCGCGGTGTTCGCGCACGAGCAGCGGCCACAGCGCGCGGATGTGCTCGCGGATGCCCAGGAGCGTCGGCGGCGCGGTGTCCCCGTGGCCGGGCAGCACGAAGTGGGTCTGCACGAAGTCGGCGAGCGAGAACCCGGGCGTGCGCCGCTCGGCCTCGAAGCGGGCCCGGATCGCCGCGGGCGGGATGCGCGGGCGGGCGTCGACGAAGGTCTTGCCGTCGTCGCACACGCGGCCCATCTGCACGGCAACGAAGAGCTCGCCGTAGAGCTCGTAGGGGGTCAGGTCAGGCATGGCTCAGCCGGGCGCGCAGGCGGGTCAGGGCCACGGCGAGCGCGGCGGTGGGAACGAGGAGCAGGCCGAAGGCCGTAGCGCCGTCGAAGGCGACGAACAGCCGCCCGGTGATGAAGCTGCCGAGCGTGCCGCCCAGTGCCGAGAACACGACGATCAGCCCGGTCATGGCCGCGTGCTGGCGCTGGGGCAGCGCCGTCAGCATGGCGGAGTTGATGGCCGGGTAGATGGGGGCCAGCAGCAGGCCGGTCAGCGGCAGCAGGTAGGCCGCGGGGGGCGCATTGAGCCAACCGGCGTCGGCCGGCAGCGGCGTGAGGCCGCGGGTGAGCGGCAGCGTCGCGAGGATCAGCCCCGCGATGCCGACGAGGCAGGCCATGACGACCGTGAACCAGCCCAGCCGGCCGATGACCGCGGCACTGGCGAGCCGCCCGAGCGCCGTCGTCGCCGGCATGATGACCGCCAGGCCCACGCTCATCGCGGTGGGCAGGTGCAGCACCGACTGGTTGAAGCTCGGCAGCCAGGTCGAGAGGCCCTGCTCGATCAGCACGTACAGGAAGGCCGACAGCAGGAACACGACGACGAGGCCGAGGCGCAGCAGCGGCGCCATCGCGAGCAGGTCCTCGCGCAGCGTGGAGCCGGGCGACTGGATCGGGCTCTCGTCCAACGGGCTCAGCAGCAGCAGCACGAAGGCGCCGGCCGCCAGCGCCGCGAGCCCCGGGTAGACGCCGAGCCACCCGTTGCCTGGCGCGTGCGACGCCTGGCTGAACAGCAGGAAGCCGCCGAGCACGCCGACCATGAACAGGCCCTCCAGCAGGTTCGTGAAGCGCGCATGGCCCGCGCGGTCCTGCGTGACGAGGCCGATCATGGAATAGGCGCTGACCTTCACCAGGGCGAAGCCGGCGCCGACCGTCGCGAACAGCAGCTTGATGGCCCAGAAGGCCTGCAGCGCGGGCATGGCGAGGCAGGCGGCGCCGACCGCGGCGAGGGCCAGCAGCATCGATCGCTTCAGGCCCAGGCGAGGCAGGAGTGAGGCGACGAGGAAGGACGTGATCGCGATCGGCAGGTCCTTCCAGGCGTCCAGCAGCGCCGCCTGTTCGCGCGGGACGGCGAGGGTCTCGACCACGAGCAGGTTCACGGCGCCGACGCTGTTGAGCAGGGCGCCGAAGAGCATGTAGGTGAGGGTGATGGCCACCTTGATGGGCAAGGTGCCTGCTTGTTGTTGGGCCGTGGTCATGTGGGCTCGTGGGTTGCCGTTGCGGGGAGCCTTTGGGCTCGGTGCACCGTGCCGGGAGTTCGCCCCGGCGGGCGACCTACTTTTGAGCGACCAAAAGTAGGCAAAAGTCGCTCCCCGATCCGCCCGGCCCTTCGGGCTGCCCTGCGCTGCTCAGGCCTTGAGGGCCCGCGCAAAACTCGCTGCGCGCAGCGAAGCTCAGACAGTTGCGC
>RXJW01000173.1 GCA_003963005.1 Burkholderiales bacterium | reverse complement strand
TTCCACGCGGCCCAGGGTTTGCGCGCCCTGGCCCAGTCGCCAGCGCCGCAGCAAGCTGCCCGGCACGGTGGCGTCGTCCTGCCGGGTCTCGAGCCAATAGAGCCAGCCGTCGCGCCCAATCACCGAGGCCAGCGTCGAGCGCCGCAGATGCCCGGCCATTTCAGGGTCCGGCTTCGCCCGCAAGTCTTCGACCACCTCCCAGTGCCGTTGACCCGGTCGCCATCGCAGGGCGGGCAGCGAGTCCTGCTCGTCCGGCACGGCGCCGCTTTCGTTCGGCCGCTCGGCGTAGCGACTTGCACCAAATGCCAACACGGATCCATCGGGCAGGCGTTGCGCCGTGAAGCACTTCATCGCGAACGGGAACGGCGGCAAGGCCTGCGTCGTCCGGGTCTGCAGGTCGAGGACCTCGGGGCGATTGAAGGTCGCCGGCACATGCGGCCAGATGCTGTCGCCGAGCAGGTAGAGCCGGGGTGACGCACCGGGCACGAACAATTCGCCGCAGCCCTCGTGGGGTGCGAGCTGAATGCCGACGTCGGGTTTCGGCATGGGGGTGAAGCGCAGGATGGTGCCGCGCGGGGATCTCGACGACTCACCGGCGAATCCGATCGCGCGGCCCTCGCTCAAGGGAGCGATGTGCAGATGGGTTTCAAGCGGCCCCACCTCGCGCGAGCGCTGCCAACGCCATTGCGCCGCGTCGAAGAACTGCACGGCGCCCCCTTGGCCCGACCACCAGAGCAACGGATCATCGAGGCCGAAGCCGAAGCGCGCGAACAGGGCTTCGCTGGCACTTCCCGGCGCAGGCAGTGGTCGCCAGACCGAGGCAGGGGCGAACCATTGTTGCGGCACCCGTTGGGTGAAGCCGGTATCGCGCGCTTCGTCGCGGCCTTCGGCTTGGCCGATGACCCACTGGCCGCCTGGCATCCGTTAGGGCTTGATGTGCAGCTTGCTGAAGCGCGCCCGGTCCTTGGGAAGCTGAGTGAAGGTCCAGGCACACCGACCGAGATCGAAGGCGATCGGTACCTCAGCATCGGCGGCAAGCGTCTCGCCCAGCAGCTGTCCCTGAACCCGGGCCGCGCGCAACAGGGGGCGCAGGTCCGCCGGCATCTCGTCGACCCAGTGCATGCGTCCCTGCGACAGTTCGAGAACCCGCAGCTCAGCCTCAACCGGGGGGGAGGGTGCCTTGTTCAAGCACACCAGTGCTCGGGTGCTGTCCAGCGCCAACAGGGCGACAACCCGACGGTATCCCTCCAGTTCCAGGCCAGGTTCCAGCCGTTGGAGCTCGCCGTTCCACAGCATCAACTGGCGATTGCGGAAGTACCAAGATCGGCCGTCGCCATCGGGGCTCCTCTGGACATCCGACAGCAAGGTGTGCGGCCCCAGGCGAGCCCACGACTCGCGGTCGAGATACCGACCTTCGGGCCAGTTCTTGACGTCCTCCAGGCTGCGCGTGGCCGTATCCCACAGCTTCGTGCCGGTTCGCGTGGCCAGCAGGAATCGATCGTGGCCCAGGGGGACGAACTCAGGATTGAGTTCGCGTCGCCAGTCGACCTCAGCCATCACGTCGGGCTCGCCGCCGGAGAACAGCAGTCGGTCAGCATGCGCCGGCCCGGTCAGCCAGGCCACGAGGACGAGCATCCACCTCCAACGGCGTGCAGACATGAAGAGTCCCAGAGCGATTTGCGAGTCAGTGTAGTGATCCTCCCAGGGGGCCCGCACCCGGCCGAAGGCGCCGGTCCGTGATGCAGTGCTCGGCCTGGCCTCGCGCCAATGTCGCCATGCCACGCGCTCGCACCGCCCGCGCCGGCGGCAGGCATCGCCGCACGACCCGGGCCCCATAACATCACGCCATGTCCGCTGCCGTCTCCCGCCCCTGCCCGTCTTGCCGTGATCCGATGGAGCGCCGGGTGTTGCCCGGCGTGTATGCCGGCGAGGTCGAACTCGACATCTGCTTCGCCTGCCACGGGTTCTGGTTCGACCACCTGGAAAACCTCAAGCTCGCACCGGCCGCCGTCATTGAGTTGTTCAAGGCCATGCACGAACACCGGGAGGCCCCACGACGCCCCCTGGCGGCCGCGCTGGACTGCCCGACGTGCCACCGTGCGCTGATGCAGGGCTTCGACTTCGCGCGCAGCGGCCGGTTCATCACCCACCGCTGCCCGAGCCGGCATGGGCGCTTCAGCAGCTTCACGGCCTTCATGGTCGAGAAGGGCTTCGTGCGGCAGCTCACCCGCCCCGAAATCGCGCAGATGGCCGCTAAGGTCGGCGCCATTGCCTGCAGCAGCTGTGGCGCCCCCGTGGACTTGCGCCGCGAGGATGCCTGCCCGCACTGTCGGACGCCGCTGACGCTGCTCGATCCCCAGGCCGTCGAACAGGCCCTGCAACGGCTGAGTGCCAAGCCCACCGCCGTGCCGGCCATGTCGGCGGTTACCGAGGCGCTGGCGGCGTCGGCCCGTCGGCGCCCCCCGCCAGCCTCCGCCGCCATCGGGGCGCCGGGCAGGCCCGAGGCCGGGCCCGACCTCGACGTGGACTTGCTCAGCATCGGTCTGGACCTGCTCAGCGCGCTCTGGGATGACTGAGACGACCTCCTGGACGAGACAGCCCTTGCCAGCCACGGGCTTGCGTCACGCCCGACACCACGGCGCGGCAGGCACTGCGATGATCATGCCTGTTCCTTTCCACTCACTGATGCCGATGAGCAAGCGTCTCCTTCCCCTGGCCCTGGGCGCCTTGATCGCCACCACCGCCCAGGCTGCGCCCGACCTCGAAACCGTCGTCGACGGCCTCAAGACACCCTGGGCCGTGGCGTTCCTGCCGGACGGCCAGTTGCTCATCACCGAGCGCGACGGCGCGCTGCGCACGGCCAAGCCGGGCGGCAAGCCGAGCGCCCCGATCGCCGGCGTGCCGGCCGTCGTGGCCGAGGGCCAGGGCGGCCTGCTGGACGTGGTGCTGGACAGCGACTTCGCGCGCAACCGCACGATCTACTTCTGCTTTGCCGAGCCGAGCGCCGACAAGAAGACCAACAGCACCGCACTCGCCCGAGCCCGGCTGAGTGACGACAGCAAGCGGCTGAGCGACGTGAAGGTGATCTTCAGCCAGCAGCCGAAGATGGACAGCAAGCACCACTTCGGCTGCCGCATCGCGGAAGCGCCGGACGGCAAGCTCTTCCTGAGCCTGGGCGAGCGCTACAAGGGCATGCAGCAGGCGCAGACGCTGGACAACCACCTCGGCAAGATCGTGCGCGTCAACAAGGACGGCAGCGTGCCGGCCGACAACCCCTTTGTGGGCACGCCCGGCGCGCTGCCCGAGATCTGGAGCTACGGGCACCGCAACTCGCAGGGCCTCATCATCGACGCGCAAGGGCGCCTCTGGGAACACGAGCACGGCCCGCAGGGCGGTGACGAGCTCAACCTGATCAGCCCGAAGCTCAACTACGGCTGGCCCGTCATCACCTACGGCGAGGAGTACGGCGGCGGCAAGATCGGCGAGGGCCTCTTCGCCAAGGCCGGCATGGAGCAGCCCGTCGTGAAGTGGGTGCCCTCGATTGCACCCTCGGGCCTGGCGCGGCTCAAGAGCGACAAGTACGGCCCCGTGTGGCAGAACAGCTTCTTCATCGGCTCGCTGAAGTTCGGCTACCTGGAGCGCGTGAAGCTCGACGCAAGCAACCGCCCAGCCGAACAGGAGCGCCTGTTCCCCGATGCCGGCCGCATGCGCGACGTGCGCGAGGGCCCGGACGGCCTGCTCTACCTGGTGCTGGAAACGCATGGCAAGGTGGTGCGGGTGAAGCCCTGAGACTGAAGCCCCTCGCCCATGCGCGCGTCGCTGAACGCGAGCGCGTCTGGTCGGTCCCCCGGGGGGACGGCGATGCTCGCGGCGTTGAGCCACGAGCTCATCGCCAGCGCGGGCCGGCTTGGGAGCGGCCCGGCGCTCGGCCCGCCCTGCCCCGTTTCATGCGTCGCCGGTGAAGTGGAACTGAAGCCCTCGCCCATGCGCGCGTCGCTGTACGCGAGCGCGCCTGGTCGGTCCCCCGCGGGG
>RXJW01000078.1 GCA_003963005.1 Burkholderiales bacterium | reverse complement strand
GCGACCTACTTTTTGGGCGACCAAAAAGTAGGCAAAAAGTCGCCCCTGCAAAACCGCCCCTGCGCTGCGCTTCGGGGTCCCCTGCGATGCTCCCAACCCAGGGCCGCGCCCAACTCACTTCGCTCACTTCGTTCGCTGCGTTCAGACAAAGGGGCGCGAAGTCAGAAGTTGAAGCGTGCTGCGCACGCGCCCTGGGTTGCTGCGCTTCTCGGCGGTTTAGAAGGGGAGAGCGTGAAACAGCCGAACCCCAACAGCCGAACAGCCCGAGCACCAAGCGCGAAGGCCGGGCGGTTGAGGTATTTCGCTTTCCCCCCTTTAGCACCGCCGAGCAGCGCAAGGACTTGAGGGCGCGTGCGCAGCACGCTTCAACAACTGACTCCGCGCAACTGTCTGAGCTTCGCTGCGCGAAGCGAGTTTTGCGCGGGCCCTCAAGGCCTGAGCAGCGCAGGGGACCCGCAGCGAAGCGGAGGGCGGTGCGGCCGGAGGTCGTTTTTTGCCTACTTTTTGTCGACACAAAAAGTAGGTCGCCCGCCGGGGCGAACTCCCGGCTGGACCTTGCCTGCAAGCCGAAATCGCGACAAACGCACCGAGCGAACCGTGCCGAGGTTCCCGCATGAAGCTTCGCATCCCCGCCCACTGGGCGCCCTACCTCCTGGTCAGCCCCTTCCTGATCCTGTTCGCCGTCTTCGGCCTGTTCCCGCTGCTGTTCTCCCTGTGGCTGGCCTTCCAGTCCTGGGAGCCCACGAGCGGCATCGACGCGATGAAGTTCGTCGGCCTCGACAACTTCGTGTTCGCGCTGACCGACGGCTGGTTCTGGAAGTCGCTGCGCAACACGCTGTGGCTGGCGATTGCCTCCGGCGTGCCGCAGCACCTGGTGGCCCTGCCGCTGGCGGTGTTCCTGCACCAGGCCTTGGGCCGTTGGCGCGGGTTGGTGTCGGGCGCGTACTTCCTGCCCTACATCACGTCCACCGTGGCCATTGCGATGCTGTTCGGCTCGCTGTTCTCCAAGGACTACGGCCTCGTCAACCAGGCGCTGCATGGCCTGTTCGGCCTGGATCACATCAACTGGCTGCGCTCGCCCGAGGCCATCAAGCCGGCCGTGGCCATCGTCGTGTTCTGGCGCTATGTGGGCTTCAACCTGGTGCTGTACCTCGCCGCGCTCCAGACCATCCCGCGCGACCTGTACCAGGCCGCCAAGCTCGACGGCGCCGGGCCGTGGCAGCAGTTCCTGTGCATCACGTTGCCGGGCCTGAAGCCGATGATCCTCTTCGGCGTGACGCTGTCCGTCATCGGTGGCCTGCAGTTGTTCGAGGAACCTTTCATCCTGACCAACGGCAAGGGCGGCGCCGACCAGCAGGCCATGACGGTCGGCATCTACCTGTACCGCCTGGCCTTCGACTTCAGCGACTTCGGCGGCGCCAGCGCCTTGGCCTGGATCATGTTCGGCGTCATCGCGCTGATGACCTGGCTCACGAACAAGGCGTTCGCAGAAAGGCAGGCTCAGGCATGAAGCCGACCCCGAAGCTGCTTGCCTACGTGCTGGTGGGCATCGGCGCGCTGATCATGCTCGCGCCGTTCTATTTCATGTTCGTGTTCGCGACCCAGACGCGCACCGACATCTTCAACGTGCCGCCGCCGCTGTGGTTCAGCGGCGAGCTGCTGAACAACATCGCCGTACTGACGGGCCGGCTGCCCTTCTGGAAGAACGTCGGCTGGAGCCTGTACGTCGGCCTGATGTCCACCGCGCTGACGCTGCTGTTCTGCTCGATGGCGGGTTATGCCTTTGCCATGCTGGAGTTCCGCTTCAAGAAGGCGCTGTTCGCGCTCGTGATGGCCACGATGATGGTGCCGGGCTTCATGAACATGATCCCGATGTTCATGGTCATGGACACCCTGGGCTGGATCGACACGCACCGCGCGCTGTACCTGCCCGGCGCAGCCAGCGCCTTCGGCATCTTCCTGATGCGCCAGTTCGCCGCCAGCACCGTGCCCAAGGAGCTGCTGAGCGCCGCGCGCATCGATGGCGCCAGCGAACTCGGCATCTACTGGCGCATCGCGCTGCCCTTGATGCGGCCTGCGCTGGGCACGCTGGGGCTCATCACCTTCATCAGTTCATGGAACAACTTCATGAACCCGCTGATCGTCATGCGCACGGCCGACAACTACACGCTGCCGCTGGCCCTGCGCAGCCTCTTCAGCACCACCAGCACCGAGTGGGGCGCGCTGATGGCGGGCTCGGCCATCGCCACGCTGCCGCTGATCGTGCTCTTCATCATTTCCTCGCGCCAACTGATCGCCGGCCTCACCGCTGGCGCTGTCAAGTAAGAACCGTTCATGACTCCTTTGCACCGCCAATTCCCGCCCGGTTTCGTCTGGGGTGTGGCCACCAGCAGCTTCCAGATCGAAGGTGCCGCCCATGAGGACGGGAAAGGCGAATCCATCTGGGACCGCTTCTGCCGCCAGCCCGGTGCCATCGCCGATGCGAGCAACGGCGACGTCGCCTGCGACCACTTCCACCGCCTGGAGAGCGACCTCGACCTGATCGCCTCGCTCGGAGTGAACGCCTACCGCTTCTCGATCGCCTGGCCGCGCGTGCAGCCGCAGGGGCATGGTGAGTTCAACCCCAAGGGCCTGGACTTCTACGAGCGGCTGGTGGACGGCTTGAAGGCGCGTGGCATCCAGGCCTGGGCGACGCTGAACCACTGGGACCTGCCGCAAGGCCTGCAGGACCGCGGCGGCTGGAATGACCGCGACACGGTGCATCGCTTCGTCGACTACGCGCGCCACGTGAACGCCCGCCTGGGCGACCGCCTGGCCGGCATCACGACGCACAACGAGCCCTGGGTCATCGCCACCCTCGGCCACGACCAGGGGAACTTCGCCCCCGGCATCAAGAGCCGCAAGATCGCCACGCAGGTGTCGCACCACCTGCTGCTGAGCCACGGACTGGCGCTGCAGGCGCTACGCGCGGACGGTGCGAAGAGCCCGCTGGGCATCGTGCTGAACCTGGCCTCGACCGTACCGGCCACGGCCATGCCCGCCGACATTGCCGCAGCCGACCTCGCCGACTCGCGCGGCCGCCGCTGGTACACCGACCCGCTGTTCAAGGGCCACTACCCGGCGGACGTGATGGCCGAGCTCGGCGCCGACGCACCGGTCGTGCACGACGGTGACCTGGCCGCCATCGCGCAGCCGATGGACTACCTCGGCGTCAACTACTACACCCGCACGGTCGTGTCGGCCAGCGGCGAGGACTGGAACGCCAAGGGCCGCGGCCTGCCGGTGTCGGACATGGACTGGGAGATCTATCCCCAGGGCCTGACCGACCTGCTGTGTCTGCTCAAGCGCGACTACCCCGGCCTGCCGCCCGTCTACATCACCGAGAACGGCGGCGCCTTCAAGGACGATGCCCTCCAGCACGGCCGCGTGCAGGACGACGACCGCATCGCCTACCTGCGCGAGCACATCGGCGCCGTCGCCCGCGCGATGGCGCAGGGTGTGCCGATGGCGGGCTACATGGTCTGGAGCCTGATGGACAACTTCGAGTGGTCCAGCGGCTACCTCAAGCGCTTCGGCATCGTGCATGTCGATTACGCCACCCAGGCCCGCACGCCCAAGGCGAGTGCCGCGTGGTACCGGGCCTTCCTGCGCGACTGGCGCGGTTGAGGCCCTCACCTTCCACAGAACAACACGGAGACCACCCATGCCCCAGATCACCCCCGCCCCGAGCCCCTGGCGCCATGCGTTGCCGGCTCTCGCTGCCGTGCTGACCGCCTGTGGCGGCGGTGGCGGGTCGGCCACGGCAGCGCCGGCCGCACCGGTGCCTGCGCCCGCATCCGCACCCGCACCCGCACCAGCGCCAGCCCCGGCACCTGGCCCCTCCAACACCTGGACCCTGGTCTGGAGCGATGAATTCGACGGCGCCGCCGGCACCGTGCCCAAGGCCGCCAACTGGAACTACGACCTCGGCAATGCGGAAGCCAGCGGCTGGGGCAACCACGAGTTCCAGTACTACACGTCCAACGCTCGCAATGCACAGCACGACGGCAACGGCATGCTCGTCATCACCGCCGAGAAGGCGACCAACCCCGGCCCTTGCTGGAACGCCAAGCCTTGCGACTACACCTCGGCGCGCATCCACACCAACGGCAAGGTGAGCTTCACCTACGGCAAGGTCGAGGCCCGCATGAAGTTGCCTGACGGCGCCGGCATCTGGCCTGCGTTCTGGGCGCTGGGCACCGACCTCGCCACGGCCGGCTGGCCCAAGTCGGGCGAGATCGACATCATGGAATTCGTCGGCAAGACGCCCAAGACGGTCTACGGCACGCTGCACGGACCCGGCTACTCGGGTGCACAGGGCCTCAACAAGCCCTACGACCTGGGCGCCTCGGTGTCGGCCGACTTCCACACCTACACGATCATCAAGCGCCCCAACGAGATCATCTGGCAGGTCGACGGCAAGGACTACCACCGCCTGACGCCGGCCCTGCTGCCGGCGGGTGGCCAGTGGGTGTTCGAGAAGCCCTTCTTCGTCATCCTGAACCTCGCGGTGGGCGGCGACTGGCCGGGCGCGCCCGACGCGGCGACCGTGTTCCCCGCACAGATGAAGGTCGACTGGGTGCGGATCTACAAGGAAGACTGACCCGTCGACGGGTGCCATGCAAAAGGGCCGCTGTCGCGGCCCTTGCTCAGGGTGCGGCGCGTGCCGTGCCGGGTCAGACCACGGCCTGACGGCGGCGCCACAGCGCCAGGCCGGCCAGGCCGGCAGCCAGCATCAGATAGCTTTCGGGCTCCGGCACGGCGGTTGCAACCTGCAAGCTGCTGTCCACCGTGGTCACGTTGATCACCGCGTTGCTGCTGTCGACAAAGGTCGTGTCGGCCGGCACGAAGGTCAGGGGGCTGTTGCCCGTGCCGATTGCATTCAGGTGCAGGGTCAGCAGCTTGCCGCTCCCGCTCACGCCCGGCACCGGGCCGACCAGCGCGTTGTAGGCAAAGCTGACCGTGCCGGCCGTGTTGTCGACCGCACCGGTATCCCCGAGCGTTGCGCCACCGGCCGACAGGAAGTTGCCCAGGGCGATGCTGCTGACCTGCAGCAGGCTGGCATCGAAGGTGATCGAGAAGTTGTAGGCGTACAGGTCAGTGACCTGCGAGATCAGCACATCGATGTCGACCGTGCCGCCCTGTTGCGCCGGATTGGGGTTGGCCGCGAAGCTCACCTGCGGGCCGGCAGCCAGCGCCGGGGCTGCCCAGGCACTGAGCGCCAGCAGCGCGGCGGCCAGGCGAAACGGGGTCGGGGACATGAAAAACTCCTTGGAAGCGGTGCCGTGGGCGCGTCGGGCTGTGACGAACCTCACGAATTCTTGGGTCGCGAGACTAGCGCGCTGCTGCCCCCCGGACACGAGGGTTTGCCGCCCCATGCTGCAAAAACCTCAGCGTCCTCCCACACCTTGGGGGGGTGAAAGACCAAGCTTGCGGGCGAGCTGCTGGATGGCCTCGATGACCTCGGCCAGCGCCTCGGGGCCTGCGTCGCCCCGGCGGAAGATCTGCTGCACCGTACCGTCTGCGCCCTCGAGCCGCAGCAGTTGCCACGGCCCGTCGGCGGTCTGGGGGTCAGCCACCGTCTCGCCCAGGTCACCCAGGCGGCCCGCCCGCCACAGCCCGGCGATGGCGGCGAACTCCGCCGCGCCAACGCGGCCTTCCAGCGTTCGGTCGGCAGTGCCCAGTCGCGCCTTGCCGACCTGTCTCCAAAGCACCTGCCCGTCGGCACGCAGCACGATGACGGTCGCCACCCGGCATCCGTTGCAGTCGCTCTCCAGGCTGATCTGTCGGGGCAGGGAAGGCAGATCGGTCATCGTGGTGCAGCCGGTGAGGACGATGCCCAGGCCAAGCAGCCCGGCCAGGGCACTTCGAAGCTGGGGGGGTGACATCGCGTTATCCCGGACTTTTGGGAGGGTTGGCTCGCATACATTGTCCCCGTCCGTTCGTGAGCTTGTGCATGGATTGCGTTCCAAGTGCCTGTTTTTGGCTCACGGCCACCAACTGTCGTGCCGGGCGGTCGGACCCCGCCCACGCACCCCAAGGGATGTCGATGAACAGCTTCTCTCTTCGCCCACTGCGTGTGGCGGCCACGCTGGCCTGCCTGATGTCTTCGGCCGGCCTGGCCCTCGTCAGCATCCCGGTCGCCGCCGCTCCCAACGCCGTGACCCCCGCGGTGACCCAGGCCTCGGCCAGTTTCTGGCGCGAGGTGAGCGAGCGCTTGACGCCGCTGTCGGCCCGCAATGCCAAGGCGGTGATTCAGCCCACCAAGTTCCGCGCCGCCGCGCTCGACAAGGCCGGCATCACGGCGTTCGCGGCCACGGCCCCGCTGGAGCGCAGTGCCGGCGCGGCCCTGGCGCCCCTGGTGATCGCGCTGCCCCATCCGGAGGGCGGCTTCCAGCGCTTCGCCCTGGTCGAGTCGCCGATCATGGAGGAGGGCCTCGCCGCGCAATACCCGCAGATCAAGACCTACGCCGGCAAGGGGCTGGATGATCCGGGCGCCACCCTGCGCATGGACATCTCGCCCCTGGGCCTGCGTGCCTCGGTTCGCTCGGCATCCGGGGCCTGGTATGTCGAGCCCTACTACCACCTGGACGACAGCGTCTACGCCAGCTACTACGGGCGCCACCTGCCCAATCCGCGCACACCGCTGGTCGAGGCTGCCGACGGCATCGCGGCGCAGCTGTCCCTGTCGCGCAGCTTCTATCACGCGGCGGATGCCGTCGAGGTGCGCGGCGCGGGCTTCGCCCCGGGCGCCACGGTCGCGCTGACGATCCAGGCCGAGGGCAGCACGGGCACCGGCCAGACCTTGCAGGTACAGGCCAATGCGGAGGGCGTCATCTCGGCGACCTTCCCGGCAGACCCCGGCCGTGGCGAGGGCGCCTACACGGTGGCGGCCCAGGCCGGTGAAGCGATGGCCACGACGGCCTATCACGTGGTCAGCGACGCCGCCTCGCCGGCGGCGGCCGTGGCCAGCCAACTGCGTGTCTACCGGCTGGCGCTGCTGACCGATCCGTCCTATGCGAGCTATTTCGGCGGTGACCCGACCAATGTCCTGGCCGCCAAGGTGGCGCTGATCAACCGCGTCACGCAGATCTACGAAGACGAAACCTCGATCCGCCTCGTGCTCATCAACGACACGCCCAAGCTCAATCTCGACACGGCGGCCAAGATGACCGGTACCAACGGGCCCTGCGGTGGCGCGGCCTGTTTCACGACCACTCAGGCCGGCAGCTGCGGCGGCGGCACGCTGACACGCAATCGCCAGGTGCTGGGACTGCTGGTGGGCGCAAGCGCCTTCGACATCGGCCATATCGGCCTGGGCCTGGACGGTGGCGGCATCGCGTCGCTCGGCGTGGTCGGCGGTAGCGGCAAGGCGCAGGGTTGCACGGGCATCCCGACGCCGGTGGGTGATTTCTACGCGGTGGACTACGTCGCCCATGAGATGGGCCACCAGTTCAGCGGCAACCACACCTTCAACGGCACGATAGCGAACTGCTCGACGAGCAACCGCAACGACGCCACATCGGTCGAGCCGGGTTCGGGCTCGTCCATCATGGCCTACGCCGGCATCTGCGGCACCGACGATCTGCAATCGCACAGCGACCCCTACTGGTCGCAGCGCAGCTTCGATGAAATCGTGGCCTACACGTCCAGCGCCGAAAGCAATATCGCGGAAGTGCAGCTGGGCGTGTTGACCGGCTTCACCACCAATGGCCTGCAGTTCCAGTTCAAGTACAACGGCAACCTGAGTGCCGCGATCACGCGCGGCACCAACTTCAATGCGGCAGGCCTCAAGTCCGCCATCGAAGGCCTGCCCGGCTGGCCGGCCGCAGCCACGGTCACGGCCAGCAGCATCAGCGACAACGCCTTCACGCTCACCTTCGCCACGGCCGCCGGCAACGTGCCCAACCTCGAACTGGTGCCTGTCAGCGCCGGCGTCACCGGCTTCATCGGCGAGGTGGCTAAAGGCGGCCTGACGACGCGCGGTGGCTCGCAACTCATCGCCACCGGCAACAACGCGCCGGTTGTGACCGCCCCGGCCAGTTACACGATCCCGGTGCGCACCCCCTTCGCGCTGACCGGCAGTGCCATCGACCCCGATGGCGACACCGTCACCTACCTGTGGGAGCAGAACGATCGTGGCGCGACCGGCACGGCCGGGGGGACGGGCCTGATCACCCAGCCCAAAACCAACGGCCCGCTGTTCCGCCAGTTCGGTGTGGCGTCGAACGTCAGCAGCACCAACACGCTGCTCTACGGTTCCCCGGGTGAAAACGTCGTGACGACCAACCCGACGCGCGTCTTCCCCGACATGGCGCAGATCCTTGCCAACAACACCAACGCCGAGACCGGCAGCTGTCCCCTCGCCAACGCCACGGCGCCGACCGCCAGCGAGATCGACTGCTTCTCGGAGTTCCTGCCGACCAGCGCCTACACCGGAACCCCCAACGTCAACGCCAACCCGGCGTCGCTGAACTTCCGGCTGACGGCCCGCGACGGCCGAGGTGGTGTCAGCAGCGCCAACACGCAGCTCATCTTGGCGCCGAATGCAGGTCCCTTCCTGGTCACCTCGCCGAACACGGCCATCACGCTGGATTCCGGCAAGCAGACGGTGACGTGGTCGGTGGCGAACACCAACGTCGCGCCGGTCAGCACGGCGAACGTGAAGATCACGCTGTCCACCGACGGCGGCCTGAGCTTCCCGACGGTGTTGGCCGCCAGCACACCCAACACGGGCAGTGCGGTGGTGACGCTGCCTGCCGTGGTCACGACGAAGGCGCGCATCAAGGTCGAGGCCGTGGACAACATCTTCTTCGACGTGTCCAACGCCGATTTCAGCATCAAGATCGCCGGGGACCTCAACGGCGACGGCGCAGTGACCTGCGCCGATGTGGCCATCGTGCGGTCCTCGTTCGGCAAGCGCACCGGCCAACCGGCCTTCGATGCCCGCGCCGACATCGACAAGAACGGCGTCGTCGATGTGCGTGACCTTGCTTACGTGACGCAGCGTCTGCCCGCCGGCACGACCTGCAACTGATCGCCCTGGCGCCTGCGGCCGGCTTCATCCAGGGGGATGGCGCCGGCCGCTTGTTTTCTGAGGCAGGATGGTGGTGCGGGGCACTAGCGCCCCAAACGTGCTGACCCTTCATGCCCATGCGACGACACGCCGCGCGCCACTTCCTCGCTCCCTGCCTGCTGGCGCCGCTGCTCGCGCTTCCCGCGCGGGCGCAGCCCTCTGCCGAGGCGCAGGGGGCACTGCGCCGGTCGGAAGGCCTGTTCACGCTGGAGTACCAATCGGTGCGCGTGCCGGGTGATCGCCCGATCGACTTCCTCGGCGCGCACGCCTACCACCGGCTCACCGACAGCGTCTATGCCGGGGCCGGCTTTCAGGCACCGCTCGTGCAGGGGGCCTATGGCGGCTTCATCGCCGCCGATATCGGCTTGCATCTGCGCCAGCGGCTCGGGGGACGTGTGCTCGGTGTCGCCGGCGTCGCCCTGGGCGGTGGCGGTGGTGGTCGCGACGTGGAGCACAGCAAGCGGCTGTCCGGCAGCGGGGGCCTGGCCAAGGCCTATGCCGGGCTGGCCTACGACCTCGGCGACTTCACGCTCGGCGGGACCTGGACGCGCATGAAGTTCCGCGGTGCGCTCATCGACAGCAGCCAGTTCAACCTGCTGGTCGAGCGGCCCTTCAGCTATCTCTCGGCGCCGTTCTCGGCGGCCGGGCAGCGGCTGTCGACGGTGGACGAGGCCGTCGCGGCCCGCGAGGTGGGCGAGAGCATGCTCACGCTGGGGCTGGACAACTACGCCCAGCGAGCGCCCCGCGGCAGCAACCGCGCAACCATTCGACTGGCCGAGCTGCAGTACGCCCACTACTTCGCGGCGGACAGCTACGGCTTTGCCTCATTGGGCATGGGCTATGCCGGCCTGCCGCTCTACAACCAGCTGCTCGGTGGTGTCGGCCAGCGGCTGCGACTGAGCCCGGCGGTCACGCTGTATGCCCAGCTGGGGTTGGGGTCCGGTGGCTACGCGCCGGACGTGATCGACACGCGTGCCGGCCTGCTGCTCTATCCCAAGCTGGCTGCCGAGCTGACGCTGACGCGCGAAGTCGGCCTCGCGCTGAGTGCCGGCGCACTCGTGGCCCCCACGGGCACCTCGCGCAACCTCACCTATGGGCTCAGTCTCACGCGGCACCTGGGGGCTGGTCCGGGCGGCGATGCCTCCGGGCCCGCCACGTACCAGGGCTTTCGGCTGTCGGTGCTGCACCAGACTGACGCGCGCCTGCGCTACCGAGACGTGCCGCGCCCGGCGGTGCAGATGCTCGGCCTGCAACTCGACCTGCCGCTCGGCGCCCGCGTCTACCTGCCGCTGCAGGCCTCGGGCGCCTACAACGCCTACCTGGGCTACCCCGGCTATGCAGAGATGCTGGGTGGGCTGGGCCTGCAGACCCTGGCCGGGCCGGGCGAGCACTGGCAGGCCTGGGCCCAGGGCCTCGTGGGGGCCAACGTGCATGGCCGCACCACCAAGCTCGCCGCCGGCCTGCGGTGGCTGATGGATGAGCGGCTGGCGCTCAGCGCCGGCGTCGGGCGCGTGCAGGCCCGCGGCAGTTCGGGCGGCCGGTTCGAAGCCGACAACCTCTCGTTCGGGCTCGACTACCGCTTCTCGCTGCCCTCGCGCTGAGCGGCGCTGGCCGATCAGTCGCGCCGGAATGCGATCTCCACCTCGACCGTGCGCGGCTGCGGCAACGGCGCGAAACGCCACTGCAGGATGGCGTCCACGGCGGGCTTGGCCAGGCGCCGGGGCACGGTCGCGGCAGCCTCGGCCTGGCTCACGCGGCCGTCGGCTTCCACGGTGAACCGCACCTTGACGTTGCGTGCGCCGGCACCGAGCGTCGCCTGCACGGCCGGTGGCAGCACCGGGGCGACAAAGCTCTGCAGCTGCAGCGCGGCGTCGTCGGCTTCGTCGTCGTCGGTGGCCGTCGCGGGGGCCTGCGCCGGAGCAGGCACCGTGGTCAGGGGCGGCGGCGGGGCCGCCTCTGGCGCCGTGATCGGGACCACCACCGGAGCCGCGACGGACGGCGCCACCGGCGTGGCCGCGGGGGGCGGCGGCGTGGTCGGCGCTGTGCTGGCGGGCAGGCTCGCCGTCGGCTTGGCCGGCGCGTCTGCCGGCGCCGGCCGCGCTGCCGGGCTGGCGCGCTCCGCCGACGCGGCGGGCGTGGGGGCCGGTGCGGTCGCCGGGGATGGGGCCCGGGCCGGGCGGGGCGGCTCGATGGTCTTCGGCCGCAGCGTGTGGAACTTGATGAACTCGAACACGCGCTCGGCGTCACGCTGCGCACGCTCGGCGGCAGTCGTCGGTGCGGGGGCCGGGGCGGGCGCCGGCGTCTGGGCGATGCCTGGCGCCGGCGCTACCAGGGGCAGGGTCGCCAGCGCGGCCAGGCCGGCCCATCGGCGGGCCGCGCGGTTCAGGTCAGTCATGAGGAGGTACGGCAGCAAACGTCAGACGAGCGCGCGATTCCAGCAGGGCTTCGTGACAGATGCGCGGCATGCATCGGTCAAAACGTCCGCGGCGTGAAGTCTGTCTCAGGTCTCGAGCCGGTCGCCCGCGGCATCGAACCACAGGGTGCGCGCCGGCTCGAAGCCGAAGCGCACCGGTGCGCCTTCCCGCACCTCGGGCTGGCCCGGCAGCACCGCCGACAGGGTGACCCCGCCGCAGCTCATCCACACGACGTGCTGGTTGCCCAGCGGTTCGACGAGCTGCACCGTGGCTGCGCATGCCTCGGCAGGGCCGACGCGCACGTTTTCAGGGCGCACGGCCAGCGTCAGGGCCTCGCCCTGCGGGTGCGCTGCGAGGGCGGGTGGCAGCGCCCGCGTGAACGCGGTCGACGCGAACACGCCGCCCTCGCCGACCTGGCCCTCCACGCGGTTGATCGCGGGCGAGCCCACGAAGCCTGCCACGCGCAGGTTCTTCGGCCGCTCGTACACCTCGGTCGGCGTGCCCACCTGCTGGATGACGCCCTGGTGCATGACCACGATGCGCGTGGCCAGCGTCATCGCCTCGACCTGGTCGTGCGTGACGTAGATCATCGTGTTGCCCAGCCGCGCGTGCAGATGCTTGAGCTCGCGGCGCAGGTCGGTGCGCAGCTTGGCGTCCAGGTTGGACAGGGGCTCGTCGAGCAACAGCACCTGCGCCTCACGCACCACGGCGCGGCCGATGGCCACGCGCTGGCGTTGCCCGCCCGAGAGTTGCGCAGGGCGCCGCGCCAGCAGCGGTTGGAGCTGCAGCATGTCCGCCGCGGCCGCCACACGCTTCTCCAGTTCGGCCTTGGGGGTCTTGGCCATCTTGAGCGGGAAGGCGAGGTTCTCCTTCACCGTCATGGTGGGGTAGAGGGCATAGCTCTGGAACACCATGCCCACACCACGCTGGCTGGGCTCGGCGTGGGTCATGTCCTGCTCGCCGATGTGGATGCGCCCGGCGCTGACCGGGTTCAGGCCGGCGATGGTGTGCAGCAGCGTCGACTTGCCGCAGCCCGACGGCCCGAGCAGCACCAGGAACTCGCCGCTGTGCACGTCCAGGTTCAGGCCCCGGATGACGTCATGGTTGCCGAAACGGATGCCGAGGTCCTGGATGTGCACGCGGGTCATGGAAGTCTCCGGGGGGTGTTGTTCTGCAGCACGGCGGCGATGCGCTGCTGCGCCGAGGCGGCGGGAATGTCGCGCTGCCAGAACTCGCTGACGGCGCGTTCGAGCGCGGCCTGCTGGTCGGCCGACAGCAGCATTTCGGTGTTGCCCACCAGGCGGCTGGCGTCGCGCAGCGCAGCCGCGCCTTGCTGGGCACAGGCGTCCAGCGAGCGGGTGTCGAGGTCGGTGCGCACCGGCACCGAGCCTTTGCGGGCGCTGTAGGCCAGTTGCGTGGCGGGTGCGACGGCCACCCGCGCGAGCAGTTGCTGGGCCGCCGGCGCCGCCGTGTCGGTGCCGCGCGGGAAGACGAGCACGTCGCCGCTGACCACGTACGGGGCGCGGGCCTGCAGGCCCGGTGAGCAGCCGTAGTCCCGCCCGGGCTGCTGGCCTGCCGCGGTGAACTCGCCCTTCACCCAGTCGCCCATGAACTGGAAGCCCGCCCGCCCGCTGATCAGGAGGCGGGTGGTGTCGCTCCAGCTGCGGCCTGGCGAGGCCGCGTCCACGTAGCGGTGCAGGCGCTTGAACGTGGTGAGCACGCCCCGCAGGGCCTCACCCTGCAGCGCGACCGGATCGCGGTCCCGCAGCACGGCGAGGTACAGGTCGCGGCCGCCCTGGTTGGCCAGCACGGCGGTGAAGAGGTTCAGGTCCTGCCAGGGCTCGCCGCCATGCGCCAGTGGCACCAGGCCAGCCGCCTGGAGCTTGTCCAGCGCGGCGAAGAGTTCGTCCATCGTGCGCGGCTCGGCCTTCACGCCGGCCCGGGCGAGCGCCGCCCTGGAGCTCCACAGCCACACCGGCATGTGCACGCTCAGCGGCGCGGCCACGACATGGCCGTCCACGCGGATGGCCTCCATCAGGACGGCCGGCAGCACGCTCGGCCAGCGCTCGCGGGCAGCCAGGTCGTCCAGCGGGTTCAGCCGGCCTTCGCGGGCCAGCTGCGCCAGCTCCAGCGACGGGTTGAACTGCGCCGCCAGCGGCGGGTTGTGGGCGCGGATGCGCAGCTGCACGACGCTGCGGGCCTGTTCGGACGCGACCAGGGCGAGGTCCCGCCACTGGCCGCCGGCAGCGCGGTAGGCGTCGGCCAGCGCGTGCTTGGCCGCCACCTCGCCCGGCGAGGTCCACCAGTGCACGACATCCGCCTGCGGGCCTGCGAGGGCCAGGCGGGCCGGCAGGAGCAGGGCGAGCAGGCAGTGGCGGGACATCCCCCGATGATTACTGACAATTAATAAACTTAACATCGTATTAACCAGCATGTCGATGCGGCGGCATGGCCCCGGCCGTGCCCGCTACAGTCACGCGCCATGAATCTGCTGCTTGCCGAAGATGACCCGCTGCTGGCGGATGCCCTGCAGCAGCAGTTGCTGAACGCCGCGTTCAAGGTCGAGTGGGCCGACAACGGCGCGGTGGCCGAGTACCTGCTGCGCAAGCAGGACTTCGACGTGGCCATCCTCGACGTCGGCCTGCCGCTGGTGGACGGCCTGACCGTGCTCAAGCGCGTGCGCGAGGCGGGGCGCACACTGCCCATCCTCATCCTGACCGCGCTGGATGCGCTGGAGCATCGCGTTGCCGGCCTGCAGGCCGGGGCGGACGACTACCTCACCAAGCCTTTCGATTTCCCCGAGCTGGAGGCCCGGCTGCACGCACTGATGCGCCGCGGCCGCCCGGCCACGCAGAGCCAGCAGCTGCGCCGCCTGAGCCTGGACCGCGGCGCGCGCCGCGCCACCGTGGGCGGCGAGCAGCTGGAGCTGAGCCCGCGCGAATGGACGCTGCTGGACCTGCTCGTGACCGAGCGCGACCGCGTCGTCACCAAGCCCCAGATCGTGGCCGCCTGGGGCAGCGAAGACAGCGCCGGCGGCTCCATCGAGGTCTACATCCACCGCCTGCGCAAGAAGCTCGAAGGCTCGGGCCTGGCCGTGCGCACCGTGCGCGGCCTGGGCTACCTGCTGGAGGCGACCGCGTCGCCCGCGTGATGCCGGTCAGCCGCTCTCTGCACCGGCAGCTCCTGCTGTGGCTGCTGCTGCCGCAGATCGTGCTGTGGCTGGTGGCGGCCTTCGGCGCCTACCGGGTGGCGAGCCGCCATGCCGATGAACTCGTGGACGCGAGCCTGCTGCAAGCGGCCCGCGCGCTCGCGCGCCAGATCAAGCCCACGGCCAGCGGTCTGTTCGTCGACCTGCCGCGCTCGGCGCAGGACATCCTGAGCGCCGACCCGGACGACCGCGTGATGTACACCGTCAGCTCACCCCCGGGGCAGTTCCTGCTGGGCGACGCCCATGTGCCGCCGCCGCCGGTCGAGCCTGCGCTGGGTCAGCCGGTCTTCTATGACACCGTGGCGCCGGAGCCGATGCGTGTCGTCTCGCTGGACCTGCACCTCGGCGCGGCCGGCGCGGCCGACTCGACGCTGCGCGTGCAGATCGCGCGCGCCAGCGCACCGCGCGAGCTGCTGGCTCGCCGCATGCTGCTGGACACGGCCTTGCCGCTGTCGGTGCTCATCGCGCTGATGAGCGCGGGCGTGTGGGCCGGCATCCGCCGCGGTCTGCGCCCGCTGGCCGAACTGCAGCGCGAGATGGAAGGCCGCCGCGCCGACGCGCTGGACCCGGTGCAGCTGCAGGCTGCGCCGCCCGAAGTGAGCGCGCTCGCCGGCGCCTTGAACGAACTGCTGGGCCAGGTACAGCAGAGCCTGGCCCAGCAGCGCCGCTTCATCAGCGATGCCGCCCACCAGCTGCGCACGCCGCTGGCCGGCCTCAAGAGCCAGACCGAACTCGCGCTCGCGGCCGCCACCGACCCGGCGCTGCGCCAGCGCCTGGAGCGCGTGCACGAAAGCGCCGTGCGCGGCGCGCGGCTGGTGTCGCAGCTGCTGGTGCTGGCCCGCGCCGAGCCCGAAGCGGTGGCAGCCCAGGGCTGGACGCCGGTGGACTGCGACGCACTCGTGCAGGACGTGGCCAGGGAGTGGGTGCCGCGTGCGCTGGCGGCCGGCTGCGATCTCGGCGTGGAGATCACCGCACCGGGACTGCGCGTGCAGGGCGTGGCGCTGCTGCTGCGCGAGGCCCTCGTGAACCTGGTCGACAACGCCATTCGCTACGCCGGGGCGGGTGCCACGATCACCGTCCGGCTGCGCCGCGCCGCGGACGACGTCTGGCTGGAGGTCGAAGACGACGGGCCGGGTCTGCCGCCCGAGTGGCGTGAGCGCGTGTTCGAGCGCTTCGTGCGCGTGCAGGCCAGCGGCGACGGCTGCGGCCTGGGCCTGGCCATCGTGCGCGAGATCGCCGAGCGGCACGGCGGCAGCGCCATGCTCGCGCCGGCAGCACCCAGGGGCTGCATCGCGCGGCTGGTGCTGCCCGCGGGTTAGCGCGCGCGGTCGATGCCGTCCACCAGCCGCTGGCGCAGGCGCGGCTCGTCGAGCTTGTCCAGCCACCAGGCCAGCGCCCGGCCCTCGCTCGCCCGCCAGCCCACGTAGAGCGTGTTCGGCTCGCGCGGCACGGCCACGCGCTTGGCGATCAGGTCACCGCGCGCCAGCAGGGTCGCCACCCGCGCCTGCGGCAGCCAGCCGACCCCCAGGCCGGCGCATTGCGCGTCGATCTTGGCGGCCATGCTCGGCACCGCCAGCGTCACCTGCCCAGCCCCGTGCCCGTAGGCGCGGCCTTCGCCGCGCCGCGAGGTGTCGGCCACCACGACGGCGCGGTGCGCCTGCAGCTGCTCCGCGGTGAGCGCGCCCGGGACCGCGGCCAGCGGATGGCGTGGCGCGACGGCAAAGACCCAGCGCATCTGGCCCAGCTCTCGCCATTGCACGCCCGCGCCGGCGGGCGGCTCGTTCGTGGCGCCGATGACGAGATCGGCCCGGCCCTCGGCCAGCGCCTCCCACGTGCCGCCCAGCACCTCGTGGGTGATGCGAAGGCTGACGCCGGAGTCCAGCGCATCGAAGTCGCGGATGAGGGGCAGCAGGGTGTCGAATTCGATGATCTCGTCGGTCACGATCCAGAGCCGGTCTTCCCAGCCCTTGGCCACCTGCGTGACGCGCCGCGTGAGGCGCTGCATGTCGTCCCGCAGCCGGGCGGCCTCGCGCACCAGCAATGCCCCGGCGGGCGTGAGCTGCAGTCGGTAGCGGCGGCGGTCGAAGAGCAGCGCGTCGAAGCGGCCTTCGATCTGGCGCAGCGTGTACGACACGGTCGACGGCGCCTTGCCCAGGCGGGCTGCCGCACGGGTCAGGCTGCCGCTGGCCCCGATGGCCTGCATCAACTGGATCTCGTCGTCGCTGAGCATGTTCGAAGGCCTTGCACGAGTCGGCCCAGCGGGCCGGACGTCAAAAGACGGTCAGGCGCCGAGTATCGAGTCCACGGCAAACCCGCCGCTTCACCTGACTCGAAAGGCTTCCATCATGTCCTCCCGATTCACCCACAAGACCGTCCTCGTCACCGGCGGCCTGTCCGGCATCGGCCTCGCGGCTGCCCGTGCCTTCCGCGCCGAAGGCGCGCACGTGATCGTCACCACCCGCCCGGGCAAGCCCGCCGTGGATGAGGGCTTCGAACTCGTGCCGCTGGATGCCGCCGACCTGCTCGGCGCGCGCAGCCTCGGCGCCCACCTCGCGGCAGCCGGCCGGCAGCTGGATGCCGTGTTCGTGAACGCCGGCGTCGCCGAGTTCGCACCCCTGGCCGACGTCAGCGAAGGCCTCTGGGACCGCACCTTCAACACCAACGCCAAGGGCGCCTTCTTCCTGATCCAGGCGCTGCAGCCGGTGCTCGCGCCCGGCGCCTCCATCGTGCTCAACGGCTCGATCAATGCGCACATCGGCATGCCCAGCTCGTCGATCTACGCGGCCAGCAAGGCCGCGCTGATCTCGATGGCGCGAACGCTCTCGGCCGAGCTGCTGCCGCAAGGCGTGCGCGTCAACGTCATCAGCCCTGGCCCGGTGACCACGCCGCTGCACGCCAAGCTGGGCTTCGATGCGGCCCAACTGAAGGACGTGGTCGCCCAGATCCAGAGCCAGGTGCCGCTCGGCCGCTTCGGCACGCCCGATGAGATCGCGGCGACCGTGCTGCACCTGTCGGCGCCGGAGTCCGCCTTCATCGTGGGTTCCGAGATCATCATCGACGGTGGCATGAGCCAGCTTTGAGGCCTGTGGGGCCTGCCCCATGACCTTGGGCGCGGTGCGGCCGGTCTTGAGACAATCGCGGCCTTGTTCCAGTTCCGCGATTGCCATGACCACCCGCACCGTCTTCGGCGCCTGCCCCCACGACTGCCCTGACACCTGCGCGCTGCAGGTCACCGTCGAGAACGAGCGGGTCATCAAGGTCCAGGGCCGCGCCGAGCACCCCAACACGCACGGCGCGTTGTGCACCAAGGTCTCGCGCTACCCGGAGCGCACCTACCACCCGGAGCGCCTGCTGCACCCGCTCAAGCGCGTCAGCCGCAAGAATGAGCCGCCGGCCTTCGTGCAGGTCAGCTGGGAAGAAGCCCTCACCGACATCGCCGCGCGCCTGAAGGCCATCGCCGCCCGGGACCCCCAACGCATCCAGCCCTACAGCTACGCCGGCACGATGGGCCTGCTGCAGGGCGAGGCCATGGCCGGGCGGCTGTGGAATGCGCTCGGCGCCGCGCGGCTGGACCGCACGATCTGCGCCTCGGCTGGTGGTGCGGGCCTGGCCCTGACCTACGGCCACAAGCTCGGCATGCACACCCGCAACTTCGCCGGCGCGAAGCTGATCGTCATCTGGGGCAGCAACAGCATCACGTCCAACCTGCACTTCTGGACCTACGCGAACCAGGCCCGGCGCGAAGGTGCCCGGCTGATCTGCATCGACCCGCGCAAGACCGAGACGGCCGACAAGTGCCACCAGCACATCGCCGTGCTGCCGGGCACCGACGGCGCGCTGGCGCTGGGCGTCATGCATGAGCTGATCCAGCAGGGCTGGCTGGACCACGACTACATCGAGCGCCACGTCGACGGCTGGGACGAACTCCGCGCCAAGGCCCTGGCCTGGCCGCCCGAGCGCGTGGCCGAGGTGTGCGGCATCACGGCCGACGAGGTGCGTGGCCTGGCGCGTGACTACGGCACGACCACGCCGGCCGCCATCCGCATGAACTACGGCCTGCAGCGAGTGCGCGGCGGCGGCAATGCGGTGCGGCTGATCGCGCTGCTGCCCTGCCTGACCGGTGCCTGGCGCCACCCGAGTGGCGGCGTGCTGCTGTCGGCGTCGGGCTGGTTCGCGCCCTACAAGCACCCGGACCTGGAACGGCCCGACCTGCTCGCCGGCCGCACGCCGCGCACGGTCAACATGAGCACCATCGGCGATGCGCTGCTGCAGGCCGACCCGCCGATCGAGGCGATCGTCGTCTACAACAGCAACCCGGTCGCGGTGGCGCCGGAGTCACCCAAGGTGGTGAAGGGCTTCCAGCGGGACGACCTGTTCACCGTGGTGCTCGAGCACTTCATGACGGACACCGCCGACCTGGCCGACTACGTGCTGCCCGCCACGACCCAGCTCGAGCATCTGGACGTGCACACCAGCTACGGCCACACCGACGTGCTGATGAACCAGCCGGCGATTGCGCCGCTGGGCGAGGCCAAGCCCAACACGCAGATCTTCCGCGAGCTGGCGGCCGCGTTGGGCCTGACCGACCCCTGCTTCCAGGACAGCGACGAACAACTCGCCGCCCAGGCCTTCACGGCCGACATCGATCTGGCGGTGCTGCGCGAACAAGGCTGGCAGCCGCTGCCGATTCCCGAGGCGCCGTTTGCCGACGGGGGCTTCCGCACGCCGAGCGGCCGGGCCAACGCGGCCGGCGCCGACTTCGTGCCAAACTACGAGAGTGCGCGCAGCGCGCCCGAGCTGGCCGCGCGCTTTCCGCTCGCGATGATTTCGCCGCCGGCGCGCAACTTCCTGAACAGCAGCTTCGTCAACGTGAAGAGCCTGCGCGACATGGAAGGCGAACCGCTGATCGAGATGCATGCCGAGGATGCGGCCGCCCGGGGCTTGACCGACGGCCACCTCGTGGCGGCGTTCAACGATCGCGGGCGCTACGTCGCGCGGCTGAAGGTCAGCCCGCGTGCGCGGCCGGGCGTCGTGAACGGCCTGGGCGTGTGGTGGCGCAAGCTGGGCCCCGAGGGCACCAACGTCAACGAGGTGACGCACCAGCGCCTGACCGACATGGGCGAGGCGCCGGCCTTCTACGACTGCCTCGTGCAGGTGGAAGCGGCCTGAGTGCGGGCGGGCTGACGTCTCGTTACACCGAATGCGGCGCCGGTGCGACAGCCACCGGGCACTAATACCCTCCGGCCCCGAAACGGGCCGGCGTCGGGGTGGATGCCAGGGCCGCGCACCAAGAATCGGCCCGCTGCGTGGGCGCGTCGCGCCATGCAGGCTCATGATCCTTTTTCTGAATCGCATGACTCTCTCCTTCGCTCGTTCCCCGCGCCTGCCGGCGCTGACCTTGTGGCTGCTCCTGGGCCTGGCCGGCTGCGGCGGCGGCGGAGGGGGTGGGGCGGCGCCCGCGCCGGCACCCGCACCCGCACCCGCACCCGCACCGGTGGCCGTGCCCGATCCGGTCGTCAAGCCGAGTGTCTCGTCGGCTCGCGTCTACGCCGGCGAGTACGTGCAGTTCACGGCCGGTGACACGCAGGCCGGTGTCAGCTGGCGCTGGGAATTCAGCGACGGCAGCCAGGCCGACGGGCGTGTGGTGGAGCGCCGTCTGGCGCAGGCCGGCAGCTACACGGCCACGGCCGTGGGGCAGAACAGCGTCGGCGTGTTGGTGCGCGCCAGCAGCACCGTGCAGGTCGACCCGCCGGCGGCGGTACTCGTGCGTGCGAACGGCGCCCTCGTGCCCGGCTGCAGCGGGCTGCACTGCGCGGTGGACGCCGACGGCCATTACGCCGGCCCGAATGCCGGTGTGGGCATCTGGCGCTATCGCAACAGCGGGACGTCGGCCCGCACGCTCGATCTCGACATCGCCAACGTGCAGGCCGGGCAGGCGGTCACGCTGGTCTTCAGCAATGGCGAGAACACCGACGCCAGCGAGCTGCCGGCCGCGGGCAGCCTCGCCGCCGCGCTGGGCGCGGCCGAGCCGCGGGTGCGGGCGCTGCAGGCCAGCGAGACCGACGCGCGTGAGGCCCGACACGACGCTGCGCATGCGCATGCCCTGGACGCATCGCGCCGCCAGTGGCTGGACGACCTGCACGACGCCGACCGGGCCACGACGAGCCAGCCGGCCGCCGAGGTGCAGACCCGCAGCCGGGCCCTGGCGGCCACGGCGATCGGCAGCACGCGCGTCTGGAACGACCTCTTCGACGACCCGGCCAAGCCCGTGCCGTTCACGGCCACGGCGCAAAGCAGCTGCGCCGCCGGCAAGCGCCGGCTGGTCTTCTGGATCGACCAGAAGCTCAGCGATGCACGCACCGTGCAGGCCGCCCAGCTGGAGCCGCTGCGCAACAGCTTCTGCGGTGACCAGGGCGGCTTCGCCCGCACCATCAATCTGCTTGGCGACGTGTGGGGCAGCAGCGAGGTGGCTGCCCGGCCCTGGCTGATCCAGGAGACGGCCAGCGACCTGCAGGACGTGCACATCGTCGTGACCGACCAGATGGGCGCAGACGGCGGCGTGGCCGGCTACTTCTTCGGGCTCAACAACTCGCTGCGCACGCGCAGCGCGCGCTACGCCAACTCCAACGAGGCCCTGGCCTTCTTCATCAATGGCACCGGCCTGGCGCGCGACCCGACCTTCTATGCGTCGACGCTCGTGCATGAGCTGACGCACATGGTGAACTACCACCAGCGCTCGATCCGTCGCAGCACCTCGCACGACAGCTGGCTGGAGGAAACCTCGGCCATGGCGACGGAAGACCTGCTGGCTGAGACCATCACCCCGGGCGCCAACAAGATCATCCGGTCGCGCATGCCCAGCTACCTGCGCTCGGGCGCGGGTACGGCCCTGCTGGACTGGGCCAGCAGTGCCGACAACGTCAACTACGGTGTCGGCGGCAGCCTCGCGGCCTTCCTGAACCGCCGCTACGGCAGCGCCTGGGCCCAGCAGATCGTGACCGGCTGCGATGGCGTCACCAGTTATGTCTGCCTGGACACCGTGCTGCGCCGCCTCGGCGCCGAGGGCCTGCCCGACGAATGGGAGCGCATGGGCACGAGCCTCTTCGGCGGCATGCCACAGCGCCATGCACCGGCCGGCTATGGCCTGCCGCAGATACAGACCGACAGCTTCTGGCTGATGGGCGGGGACACCGTGGCGCTGGCGGACACGCGCAAGGCAGCGCCCCTCCAGAATCTGACGCGCTTCGGCCGCACGAGCCACACCTACCTGGACGAGCAGGTGCCGGCCGGTGCCACGCGCTACCAGCGCCGGGGTGTGCGCGTGCCCGCCGGCGCCGTGCTGACGGTGGTGCTGCGATGAACCCGCGTCGCCGCAGCTGCCTGGCCCTCCTGCCGGCGTGGGCGCTGCTCGCGGGAGGCTGCGCCGCACCGGTCGCGTCGGCGCCCACAGCTGCGCAGACGTGGCGGGGCGTGCTCAGCCGCAAGGGCAGCCCGCCCGGCGTTTTCTGGGTACTGCTGGATGACGCCGGCCGCGAATGGCGACTGCTTCCTGCGCCGGACCTGGAGGCGCGCCTGCCGGCCTTGCAGCATCGCCGCGTGCGCGCCGCCGGCCGGCTCAGCCGCGATCCGCAGGGCGACGAGATCGAGCTGACTTCGGTGGACGCCGACTGACACCGATCGGCACCGGCCGGCTCGCCACAATGGTGGCCCGTGTTGCCTCGACGGGAGTGCCATGCCCTTGATCCGACTCGCCCGACGGCTGTTGCCCGCCCTGGCCCTGGCAGGCTTGAGCGGCTGCAGCGCGCTGGGTCATTGGACGCAGGCTGCCGGCGGCCACCTGGGTGTGCTGCGGGCGTCTCGCCCGGTGAGCGAGGTGCTGACCGACCCGTCCACCCCGCCCGAGCTGGCCGGACGGCTGCGCTTGTCCCAGCAGATGCGCGACTTCGCCAGCCAGCGCCTCGGGCTGCCGGACAACAACAGCTACCGCCGTTACGCCGACCTGCAACGCGCGGCGGTCGTGTGGAATGTGCTGGCAGCGCCGGCGTTCAGCCTGCAGCTCAAGACCTGGTGCTACCCGCTGATGGGCTGCGCCGGCTACCAGGGCTGGTTCGACCGCGCGGCCGCCGAAGAGCACGCCGCGGCGCTGCAGGCCGACGGCTGGGAGGTGCAGGTGCAGCCCATTCCGGCGTACTCCACGCTCGGCTGGAGCCGCTGGCTGGGCGGCGACCCGCTGCTCAACACCTTCATCCGCTACCCCGAGGGCGAGCTGGCGGCCATGATCTTTCACGAGCTGGCCCACCAGCGCGTCTACGTGGCCGACGACACCGGCTTCAACGAGGCCTATGCCACCGCCGTCGAGCGACTGGGCGCGCAGGCCTGGCTTGCGGGCAAGCCCGACGCGCTCGCGGCCTTCGAGGCGGGGCGCGCCCGGCGCGAACGCTTCCTGGCGCTGGCGCGCGAGGGGCAGCGGCGCCTGCAGGCCGTCTACGCCGGCCCGGTGGACGCGCGGGCAGCGGCCAAGGTCGCGCTGCTGGCCGAGCTGCGTGAGCGCGCGCCCCGCGAGGCGCCCGGTTATGAAGCCTGGTTCCAGCGCGCCAACAACGCGAGCTTTGCCATCCTGTCCGCCTACGACGAGCTGGTGCCGGACTTCCTCGGCCTCTTCGAGCGGGAGGGGCGCGACTGGGGGCGATTCCATGCGGCCGTCGAGGCCCTCAAACCTCTGGCACGGGACGTGCGCCGTGCTACCTTGCGCAGCCCAGGAGGACCCCATGACCCTGACCCTTCGCCGTGCCAAGGCCAGTGATGCCTCGGCCATCGCCGAACAGTTCAGCGACCCCGACGTCTACGGCGGCACGCTGCAGTTGCCGTTTCCCAGCGAGGAGATCTGGGCCCAGCGGCTGGCGGGCAACAACCCGCCGGCGCCGGGCTCGAACGAGCTGGTGCTGGCCGCCGTCGTCGACGGTCAGCCGGTGGGCCTGGCCGGCCTGCACCCGGTGGGCGCGGCAGTGCGCCGCCGGCATGTGATGAGCCTGGGCATCACGGTTGCCAGGTCGCACCAGGGCCAGGGCGTCGGCGACGCGCTGATGACGGCGCTGCTCGACTACGCCGACCGCTGGGCGCAGATCCTGCGCATCGAGCTGACCGTCTTCCACGACAACCAGCGCGCCATTCGCCTGTACGAGCGGCACGGTTTCGCGCCCGAGGGCCGCTTCAAGGCCTATGCGCTGCGCGCCGGCGAGTACACCGACGTGCTGGCGATGGCGCGGCTGCATCCCAAGCCGCCGCGGATCGACGGCTGAGTGCGGCAGCGCTCAGGGCAGGGCCTGGCCGCGTGCGGTCACGTAGAGCCGGTACCACTCCTCGCGGCTCAGCGTGAGCCGCGTCGCATCGCCGCAGGCGCGGATGCGGTCTGCGTTGCCGGTCCCGATGACGGCCTGGATGCCCGCCGGGTGGCGCAGCAGCCAGGCCAGCAGCACGGCGTTGGGCGTCGTGCCGTGCGCCTGGGCGATGTCGTGCACGGCCTGGGCGGCCGGCGAGGCCGCCGGGTCGTTGAAGCGGCCCTGCGCGAGCGAGCCCCAGGCCTGCAGCTGCATGCCATGCTGCTGCGCGTACTCCAGCGTGCCGGCCCAGGCGATGCCACCGGGGCGCGTCGCGGCCTGCGGGTCGTTGAAGGTGGTGCCGACGTCGATGGCGTCGAGCTTTGCCAGGCTCAGCTCCAGCTGGTTCACGACGATCGGCTCGTCCAGGGCCGTCTGCAGCCAGCGCATCTGGCCGGCGTGCATGTTGGACACGCCCAGGTGGCTCACCTTGCCCGCAGCCTTCAGGCGGCCAAAGGCGTGGGCGATCTCGGCCGGCTCCATCAGCGCGTCGGGGCGGTGCAGCAGCAGGATGTCCAGCCGTTCCACACCCAGGCGCTGCAGGATGCCGTCGACGCTGGCTTCGATGTAGGCGGCACTCAGGTCGTAGCGGCCGACATGGTCGTCATCGGCGAAGCGGATGCCGCACTTGCTCTGCAGCCGCAGCTTCGCGCGCAGCGCCGGGTTGCGGCGCAGCACCTCGCCGAACACCGTCTCGGCCTTGCCGCGGCGGTAGATGTCGGCGTGGTCGAACAGCGTGATGCCGATCTCGAGGGCCGCTTCGACCGCGGCATGGGCCTGGGCGACATCGGCCTCGGTGATCGGGCCGCCCGACCAGTCGCCGCCCAGGGCCATGCAGCCGTAGACGAGGGGACTGGCGTCGGTGACATGGGTGCGAAGGGGCAGGGCAGCGGGCATGGTCAGGCGATGGAGGTGGGGCCGGAGTCGTGGGCGAAGTGGCCGGAGCGACGGCCGTCGAGCAGCGTGGCCACCACGGAGGACAGGAAGGCGCGAGCGTAGTCCACGGCGTCATGCCACCGGATGTGCAGCCGGTGGCGGCGCTGGCGCTGCAGCATGGCCTGGCGCGCGGGCTGCCGGGCGAGCTCCAGTTGGCGCGCGATGTCCTGCTGCCGCTGCGCGAGCACGCCGGCGAGTGCCGTGCCGTCCTCCAGGCGGCGTGCGAGCTCGCGCACGGGGCTCAGCTCGCGCTGGCGGATGCGCAGGCCCGGCGCCTTCAGCGGGCTGCCGAGCGCCCGGGCCCGCAGGAAGAGCGCCTTGGCCGCGAGCCGGTCGGGTTGGCAGCCCCAGCCCGCATCCAGGCAGGCCGCGAGGTTGAAGGTGGCGTCGGCGTGGCCGCGCGCGGCGGCCGCCTGGTACAGCGCGACGCCGCGGGCGGCATCGGGCTCGCCGCCCCAGCCCGACACCAGCGCCCGACCGAGGTGGAATTGCGCCAGCAGGCTGCCCTGCGACACCGCGGCCTCCAGCCGGGCGCGGGCCTGCACGACATCCCGCGGCAAGCCCAGGCCTTCGAGCTGGCAGAAAGCCAGCAGGGCCTGGCCTTCGACATCACCGGCCTCGGCTGCCAACGTGAACCAGTAGACAGCCTGCTCGTGGTCCGGCTCGGGGGCGTTGAAATGGCGCAGTCCCTCGCTCACAGCGTCGGTGTGCGGCAGCTTGTGATCCTCAGGCCCCATGCGGTCTCCCTCGCGCGCGGGCTCGTCGACCCGGCTTTCGGCGCCGGAGTATCCGTGCAAAAACAGCGCGGCGCGTCCCGGGCTTTCAGCAGCGGTAGAGTGCGCGGCACACCACAAGGAGGGCCGCCGATGGCCGAGATCCGGATTCACCGAGAACATGCCCTGGGGCTCAAGAAGGCCCGCGAAATTGCCTGGCAATGGGCCGAGCAGGTCGAAGAGAAGTTCGACATGGCCTGCACGGTCATCGAAGGCGATGACGAGGACACCGTCGAGTTCACCCGTTCCGGCGTGAAGGGCGAGTTGACCGTGGCTGCCGACCACTTCGAGCTGGTCGCCCAGCTCGGCTTCCTGCTCGGCGCCTTCAAGGGCACGATCGAGACCGAGATCCAGAAGGAGCTTGACACCCTGCTGGCCGACGGCAAGAAGAAGGCACCGGCCAAGAAGAAGGCCGGCTGAAGTCAACGCTGCAAAGACAAACGGCCTCGTGCGCAGGCCGAATGGTCGGACAACCCAGCGGCCGCCGCGGATCTGGCTTTGCCAGGCCGCCAGCGGCGCCCCCTTGAGGGGCTGAGGCCTGACACGAACGGCACGCCGTTCGTGCCTGCCGAAGAGCCGAGCCTCTGGCTCGGCGCGGCCTGCAAGGCCGGCGAAGCCGGTACGGGGTGGGCTACTTCAAGCTTTCGATGAGATCGATGTACTGCTGCATCGCGTCATCGGTCGACGTGCCCTTGAGCTCGTTCCAGGCGTCCCACTTGGCGCGGCCCACCATGTCGGTGAAGCCCGGGCGCTTGCCGTCGACATCGCCGCTGCTGCCCTGCTTGTAGAGCGCGTAGATCTTGAGCAGGGTCATGTTGTCGGGCCGCTCGGGCAGGTTCTTGGAGTCGGCGACGGCGGCTTCGAATTTCTCTTTCAGGCTCACGGGGTTCTCCAGGCTGATCAGGGGCGCCGATTCTCATGACAATCGGGCGACGGGCCAGCGAGTTTAGGCCCCGAAGAACAACTTTCGAGGAGACACCGTGGCCCCGTTGAGCGAACGCATGTCCAAGGTGGACACCGCCTGGCTGCGCATGGATACCGAGGCCAACCTGATGATGATCGTCGGGGTGTGGTCCATCCGCCCGGGCATCACGCTGACGGCCTTGCGCGAGCGGGTGGCTGAGCGGCTGTTGCAGTACCCGCGCTTTCGCCAGAAGGTCGAGGAAGACGCACTGCTCGGCGCGCAATGGGTGCTCGACAAGGACTTCGACATCGCCCGCCACGTCATTGCCGAGGTGCCGCTGCCGCTGCGCGGCCAGAGCCGTGATGCCGTGCTGCGCGAGCGCGTGGGCGAGCTGTGTTCACAGCCGCTGGACCCGGCGCATCCGCTCTGGCAGTTCCAGCTGATCGAGGACATGGGCGACGGCAGCAGTGCGCTGATTGCCCGCATCCACCACTGCATTGCCGACGGCATCGCGCTGATCGCCGTGATGCTCTCCATCACCGATGGCGGCAAGGCGCCGCCGCAGCGCAAGGTGCGCGTGCCGGAGGAGCATCACGAAACGGACTGGCTGCTCGACGCCTTCCTGCGCCCGATGACCAACATGACCGTCAAGGCCATCGGCGTGACGGGCAAGGGCATGGCCAAGGGCGTGGACCTCGCCATGCACGGCACGACGCCCATGGATGCGTCGCTGGAGATGGCCCGGATGGGCTACCAGGCGGTGTCCGACGTGGCCGCCTTCGCGCTGATGCCCGATGACTCGCACACCCGCCTGAAGGGCAAGCCCGGTGTGGGCAAGACGGTGGCCTGGGACGACAGCCTGTCGCTCGACGAGGTCAAGGCCGTGGGCAAGGCGCTCGGCGCATCGATCAACGACGTGCTGCTGTCCTGCGCGGCCGGCGCGATCGGCAAGTACCTGGCCGACAAGGGCGAGGACCCGGCCGGCAAGGAAATCCGCGCGATGGTGCCGGTCAACCTGCGCCCGCTGGAGCACGCCTGGCAGCTCGGCAATCGCTTCGGCCTCGTGCCGCTGGTGCTGCCGATCGGCATCGCCAACCCGATCGAGCGTCTGTTCGCCGTGCGGGCCCGCATGAGCGAGCTCAAGGGCAGCTTCCAGCCGGTGATGGCGTTCGGGCTGCTGTCGGTCGCGGGCCTGCTGATCAAGCCGGTTCAGCACGCGATGCTGAACGTCTTCGCGAAGAAGGCCACCGCGGTCATGACCAACGTGCCGGGCCCGGCGCAGGCCTTGAAGTTCTGCGGCTCGACGGTGGAGAAGGTGATGTTCTGGGTGCCGCAGTCGGGCGACATCGGCATGGGTGTGAGCATCCTGACCTATGCCGGGCGGGTGCAGTTCGGCCTGATCACCGACACCGGCCTGTGCCCCGACCCGGAGGCCATCATCGAGAACTTCGCGCCGGAGTTCGAGAAGTTGCTGCTGCTGTCGTTGATGTTGCCGTGGGGGTCGGACGGCTTCTGATCGTGGCGCGGCCGGCCTCACCCGGATCGTCGGCGCCCTGTTATCGTCCAGCAGCCTGAGGCGCTGCAGCGGGCACGCCGCCCCGGGTTGCCGTGCAGCCTGGCGGCCAGAAGCGCCTTCGCGTCCTTGTGACCGCGCCGACGGCGGGCCAGGCGCGAATGTTTCGTCCCGTCACCAGGAGTGGGAATGCAACATGACGACTCGATCTCGCATCCTCCGAGCCGTTCTGACGGCTGCGGCGTTGGCCATGGCCTCGCTTGACGCCTCGGCTCAGGGCGCGGCGGCGCCGAAGCAGTTCATTTACGTGCTGCGCCTCGTGCCCCGCCTGCACGACGCCGCCGCATGGACGGCCCGAGACAACGACTCGGTGTCGGCGCACTTCAAGCGACTGCAGGCCGCCACCCAGGAAGGCCGGGTCATCCTGGCCGGACGAACGGATGAGCCCTTGAATCGCACCTTCGGCATCGTCATCTTCGAGGCCCGGTCTGAAGCGGAGGCGCGTGCTTTCATGGAAGCGGATCCGACTGTTCAGGACGGCGTCATGGTGGCCGAGCTTCATCCCTACTCGGTGGCGCTGCTGCGGAAGTGAATCCGGTGCAGTCGGCCCCGCCGGGCAGCGGCCGGCGGTTCATGGCCAGGTTCAACCGGACGGGCCTGGGCGGTGCGCCCGCGCGGACCGACGAGATCAAGCCTTCGCCCAGGAGCGTCCGACGATGCGCAACCCGATGACAGACGATGCGAGGGTGAAACGGCTCGGCGACATCTGCGCGCAGCTTCCCGAGGTGACGCGATGCCTGCACGCCGATTTCATCGAATACCGCGTCCGCAAGAAGCTCTTCGCGTATTTCCTGAACGGACATGATGCCGATGGCATCGTGTCCATTTGCGTGAAGTCCGAACTCGGTGAAAACATCGACCGGGCCAGCGCCCAGCCTGATCGCTACTACCTCCCGCCCTACATCGGCAGGAAGGGCTGGTTCGGCATCCGCGTGGACCGGGAACTGATCGACTGGCAGGACATCGAGGCAGCGGTGCTGCGGAGTTATCGGCTGGTCGCACCCCGGCGGCTTGTCCAGGCGCTGGGCTAGGGGCACCGGGACGAAGCCCGGGCGCGCATCACGCGGCCCCGCCGCGCCTGCACCGACCAAGCCCTGCAAGCCCAGCCCTCGGTCACCGGCAGGTCCACGGCACGGGCGGTCGCGACAGGCGCCGGGCGCTCCTTGCCGTCGGTGCCGCCCGGATCAGCCGCGCCAAAACAAAAGGCGCTCCGCAGAGCGCCTTGTTGCGGGGCCGCAGCCTGGCTTACAGGCGGAAGGGCTCAGCCTTCTTCTTGGCGGTCGGCCGGCCGGCGGCGGTCGGGTAGGCGGCCATCACCTTGGCCGGGTCGGCCTTGTCGAGGTAGGCGGCGTACTGGTCGTTCGTGCACGGCAGCAGCTTGCCCGGCTTGGCCTCACCCTTGTACTTGCCGTTGGCATACACGAACTGGTACTCGTTGGCGGCGACCGGCGTGGCGATGCTGCTGGTGGCTTCGTAGCTCTTGGCGCACTCGGCACGCAGCTCGGCCTGTTCCGGCGTGGCGTTGTTGGCGGCCTGGGCGGCGAAGACGGTGACGGCAGCGAAAGCGGGGATCAGGAACTTCATGGCGCAGTCTCGGGTGGGGGGTGGCTGGTGAGAGCGAAGCTTACGCCTCGGGCCCGCGGCGTGCACCCCCGAAAGGCGGGAGGGGCCCTGTGACGCAGTTCACGGCCTGCGCGAAGGGCCGTGAAAGATTGCTCACTCTTCGAGTTCTTCCTTGGCCAGCTCGATGTCGAGCAGCTCCATCGCATCCATGGCCTCGCATTCGGCGGCTTCGGCGTAAAGCGTCTCGGCTTCCTTCATGCGCTTGTCGCCCTCCAGCATCACCAGGCCGTTGGCCCGCTCGATCATGGCGATGGCGCTCGTCGGGTTGAGCTTCAGGGCCTGCTCGAACATCTTCAGGCCGGTGGCGGTGTCCGCACCCTGGGTCTTACCCAGCAGCTTGCCGACCTTGTCGATGACCTCGGCGTGGAAGGCGCCCAGCGCGATGTGGGCGTCCGCGTGCTTCGGGGCGAGCTTGATCGTGTTTTCGAGGGCGCCCTTGACCTTGGTGCCCAGGCCTTGCGCCAGCGCCTTGGCCACGCTGATGCCCTGGCCGTAGCGGCCCAGGGCATAGGCCTGCCAGTAGTAGGCGTTGGCGTTCTTAGGTTCTTCGGCCTGCTGCGCTTCGGCGCGCTCGGCGATCTCCAGGAACATCTCCAGCTTCACCTTCTCCTTCTTCTCGAGGTAGTTGGCGTAGATGCCCTGGGCCTTGTTGGCCACCGTGATGCCGGCGCCGCCCGCGGCCAGCCCGGCGTCGTAGGCGGCCTGGAACTCGCCGGCGTGGAAATGGATCCAGGCCTGCACCACGTTCGCGTCCTTGGGGAAGGGTTCGGCGTCGCCGGCATGCAGCCGGGCCCAGTGCTTCTTCAACGTGGCCGGCGTGTAGACGAAGGCGCTGTTGTCGTAGGGGAATGCGGTCCACTTGGCCATCGCGGTTGTCTCCTTCAGGGCTGGGATGGGGGTACTTGTTGGTATTGGCCGGCGAGCGCGAAGAGATGGTCCTTCGACGCAGGCTCCAGGTAGGGTAGCAGCAGCGACAGCGCATGGAAGGCCCCACGCATCAGGGCACTGCCGGCACGGTCGGGCTCCAGCGCGTGGCGCGGGTCGCGCACGTATTCGTAGCTCAGCCAGTAGCTGACCACCACGACCATCGCATTGGCGGTGGGCGCGGCTTCGCGCAGGTCCATCTTGAGCGCGCCGCCCAGGTGCAGGCCCGACAGTACATGGCGCATCGCCTGCTCCTTGGCCGCGAGCAGGGTCTGGAAATGCGTCTCCAGTCGGCGGTTCTTGAACAGCAGGTCGTTGAGGTCGCGGTACAGGAAACGGTGCTTCCAGATCAGCTCGAAGAGCATGTGGAAGAACAGCCAGGCGTCCTCCACGTGGCGCACGTTGTCGGCCGCGGCGAGCAGTTCGCTCAGCTCGGCCTCATAGCGGCCGAACAGCGCGTTGACGAGTTCGTCCTTGGCCGGGTAGTGGTAGTACAGGTTGCCCGGGCTGATCTTGAGCTCGGCCGAGATCAGCGTCGTCGACACATTGGGTTCGCCGAAGGCATTGAAGAGGTCCAGCGTGACCTCCAGGATGCGCTCGGCAGTGCGGCGGGGGCGTTTCGGGGTGGGCATCGTGGGTGATTCTGGCAGTGAACGGCCCCCGGGAAGGCGCGACTTCTAGAATCGTGCGCTTATGCCCAGTTCGACCGCTTCCCCGCCCGCCATCTCTTTCGAGAACGTCAAGAAAACCTACCGGGGAGGGCAGGTCAAGGCGCTGAACGGCGTCAGCTTCGACATCCCCTGCGGCGAGTTCTTCGGCCTGCTCGGCCCCAACGGCGCCGGCAAGACGACGCTGATCAGCGTGCTCGCGGGCCTCGCGAAAGCCACCGAGGGCCGCGTGCGCGTGATGGGCCACGACGTGGTGGACGACTACGCCGCTGCCCGCAAGGCGCTCGGCGTGGTGCCGCAGGAGCTGGTGTTCGACCCCTTCTTCAGCGTGCGCGAATCGCTGCGCATCCAGAGCGGCTACTTCGGCGTCAAGCACAACGACGACTGGATCGACGAACTGCTCGCCAACCTGGGCCTCGCCGACAAGGCGAACGCCAACATGCGCCAGCTCTCCGGCGGCATGAAGCGCCGCGTGCTCGTGGCACAGGCGCTCGTGCACCGCCCACCGGTCATCGTGCTGGACGAGCCCACCGCCGGCGTCGACGTGGAGCTGCGCCAGACGCTCTGGCAGTTCATCGCCCGCCTGAACAAGGAGGGCCACACGGTGCTGCTGACCACGCATTACCTCGAAGAGGCGGAGGCCCTGTGCCAGCGTATCGGCATGCTCAAGGGCGGGCGCCTCGTGGCGCTGGACCGCACCTCGCAGCTGCTCGCCGGCACGGCGCACACGATGCTGCGCTTCAAGACGGACGTGGCGCTGCCGGCCGAGGTGGCCGCCCGGGCACGCGTGACCGGCCGCATCGTGCAGGTCACCGCGCATGACGCGGTGGAGGTGGAGGCCACGCTCGCCACGCTGCGTGCCGCCGGCGTGCCGGTGGAAGACCTGGAGATCGGCCGCGCCGACCTCGAAGACGTGTTCCTCAACATCATGCAGGGAGAAGCCGCATGAACGGCGCCAGCACGCTTTTCAAGAAGGAAGTGCTGCGCTTCTGGAAGGTCAGCTTCCAGACCGTGGCCGCGCCGGTGCTCACCGCCTGCATGTACCTGCTCGTGTTCGGCCACACGCTGGAAGACCACGTGAAGGTCTACGAGACCGTCGGCTACACGCAGTTCCTCATCCCCGGCCTCGTGATGATGAGCGTGCTGCAGAACGCGTTCGCCAACAGCTCGTCCAGCCTCATCCAGAGCAAGATCACCGGCAACCTCGTGTTCCTGCTGCTGACGCCGCTGTCCCCCCTGGCCTGGTTCGTGGCCTACGTGGGCGCGGCCATCGTGCGGGGCCTGGCGGTCGGCACGGGCGTGCTGCTCGTCACCGCGTGGTTCGCACCGCCGGGCCTGGACAACCTGTTGTGGGTGCTGATCTTCACGGTGCTGGGTGCGGGCCTGATGGGCACGCTCGGCCTGATCGCGGGCCTGTGGGCCGAGAAGTTCGATCAGCTCGCCGCCTTCCAGAACTTCATCATCATGCCGATGACGTTCCTCTCGGGCGTCTTCTATTCGGTGCATTCGCTGCCCGGGTTCTGGCAGACGGTCAGCCACCTGAACCCGTTCTTCTACATGATCGATGGCTTCCGACACGGCTTCTTCGGCGTGAGCGATGTGTCGCCGTGGCTGAGCTTTGGCGTGGTCGCGACGAGCTTCGCCGTGACCGCCGGCCTGGCGCTGTCGCTGCTTCAGCGCGGCTACAAGATCCGGTCCTGAATCGGGGTTTGGGGGGCGCCGAAGGCCCGGTGTCGCAACACTTCCTAGAATCACGGGTTTTCCAGAAGGACCCGTGATGGCCGACCCGACCCCGCTCGACGTACGCGATTTCATTGCCGCCGGCCTGCCCTGCGCGCATCTCGAAGTCGAGGGCGACGGTCGACATTTCTTCGCCACCATCGTCTCGGCCGAGTTCGCCGGCCTGACGCGCATCAAGCGCCACCAGCGTGTGTATGCGGCCCTGGGCGACCGCATGCGCGAGCAGATCCATGCGCTGTCGATGAAGACGCTGACCCCCGAGGAGTGGGCGCAATGAGCGGCCTCACGCTCGCCCTGTCCAAGGGCCGTATCTTCGAAGAGACCCTGCCCCTGCTGCGCGCCGCCGGCATCGAGGTGCTCGAAGACCCGGAAACCTCCCGCAAGCTGATCCTGCCGACCAACCGCGGCGGCGTGCGCGTGGTGCTGGTGCGCGCGAGCGACGTGCCGACCTACGTGCAGTACGGCGGCGCCGACCTCGGCGTGGCCGGCCGTGACGTGCTGCACGAGCAGGCGCTCGCGCAAGGGGGCTCGCACGGCTTGTACCAGCCGCTGGACCTGAAGATCGCGCGCTGCCGCATGAGCGTGGCCACGCGCGCCGACTTCGACTACGCCGCCGCCGTGAAGCAGGGGTCGCGCCTGCGCGTGGCCACCAAGTACACCGAGATCGCCCGCCAGCATTTCGCCGACAAGGGCGTGCACGTGGACCTCATCAAGCTCTACGGCTCGATGGAGCTCGCCCCGCTGACCGGCCTGGCCGACGCCATCGTCGACCTCGTCTCCACTGGCGGCACGCTGCGCGCCAACAAGCTCGTGGAAGTGGAGCAGATCATGGACATCTCCTCCCGCCTCGTCGTCAACCAGGCCGCGCTGAAGCTCAAGCGCGACATCCTGCGCCCCCTCATCGACGCCTTTGCCGGCGCCGTCACCGCATGAGTCTGATTCGCCAACTCTCGACCGCCGCTGCCGACTTCTCCGCCGAGTTCGAGCGCCTGCGCCACTGGTCGGCGGAGACCGATGCCGCCATCGAAGGCCGTGTGGCCGACATCCTGGCCGACGTGCGCCAGCGGGGTGATGCGGCGGTGCTCGACTACACCGCCCGCTTCGACCGCCTGACGGTCGACAGCATGGCCTCGCTGGAGATCACCCAGGCCGAATTGCAGGCGGCGCTGGCGTCGATTCCCGCTGCCCAGCGTGAGGCCCTGCAGGCCGCCGCGAAGCGCGTGCGGGCCTACCACGAGCGCCAGCTGGAGGCCTCGGGCCGCAGCTGGAGCTATCGCGACGAAGACGGCACGCTGCTCGGCCAGAAGGTCACGCCGCTGGACCGCGTCGGCATCTACGTGCCCGGCGGCAAGGCGGCCTACCCGAGCAGCGTGCTGATGAACGCCATCCCCGCCCACGTGGCCGGCGTGCAGGAGATCATCATGGTCGTGCCCACGCCGGACGGCGTGCGCAACCCGCTGGTGCTCGCCGCGGCGGCGGTGGCCGGCGTGCACCGGGCCTTCACGATCGGCGGCGCGCAGGCCGTGGCGGCGTTGGCCTACGGCACAGCCACCGTGCCGCGCGTGGACAAGATCACCGGGCCGGGCAACGCCTACGTGGCCTCGGCCAAGAAGCATGTTTTCGGTCAGGTCGGCATCGACATGATCGCGGGCCCGAGCGAGATCCTGGTGATTGCCGACGGCACGACGCCGCCGGACTGGGTCGCGATGGACCTCTTCAGCCAGGCCGAGCACGACGAACTCGCGCAGAGCATCCTGCTGAGCCCGGACGCCGACTTCCTGGCGGCGGTGCACGCCAGCATGGAGCGCCTGCTGCCGACGCTGCCGCGCGAGGCCATCATCCGGGCGTCGTTGCAGGGCCGCGGCGCGCTGATCCACACCCGCTCGTTGGAAGAGGCCTGCGAGATCAGCAACAGCATCGCGCCGGAGCACCTGGAGATCAGCGCGGCCGAACCCGCACGCTGGGAACCGCTGCTGCGCCACGCCGGGGCGATCTTCATGGGCGCCTACACGAGCGAAAGCCTGGGTGACTACTGCGCCGGGCCCAACCACGTGCTGCCCACCGCGAGCACGGCGCGGTTCTCGTCGCCCCTGGGCGTGTACGACTTCCAGAAGCGCAGCAGCCTGATCGAGGTCAGCGAGCAGGGCGCCCAGGTGCTGGGCGGCATCGCCTCCACGCTCGCGCACGGCGAAGGCCTGCAGGCCCATGCCCGGGCGGCCGAACTCCGCTTGAAGTGACCTTCAGGCCGCGTCGGTCGGCGCGGCCTTGAACGGGCTGCGCTCCGGCGGCTCGTCGTGCTCGGCGGTGCGGGTCAGGGCCGTCGTGATCCAGTTCAGCGCCGACACGCGGTGGCGCACCGCGCAGCTCAGCGGCTCGGGCTTGGCACCGAGCTTGGCCTTGGGTTCCAGCGCCGTGCGGCCCAGGCTCAGGCGCTTCGAGCCGAAGGCGATGGCATCCTGCACCGTGGACTGCAGCAGGCTCAGGTACAGCGGCGCATCGGCATTGGCAGCGCGGTCGTAGCCGATGTAGTAGCCGAGCGTCGTGTCGCCGTCGTGCACGCTGGTCACGAAGCCGAGCCAGCGTCCGTCGGCATGCTCGGCCACGCGGCAGCGGAAACGCTCGCCCAGGGCCCGGGCCATCGCCGGCAGGTACTCCGGCGTCAGGGTCGCCAGCCGCAGACCCTGGGCTGCATGAACCTGGCCGTACAGCGCGTGCAGCTCGGCGGCACGGGCCTGCATCTCGTCCGCCGTGGCGTCGCGCAGCGTGACGCCCGCGGCAGCGCAGTCCTTCAGCAGCTTCTTGGCGCCGCTGCGGTAGCCCGAGGTCATGCTGGCGAGGTAGTCGTCCCAGCTGCGCCACTCGGGGCGCAGCGTGAGCACCATGTCGGGCTCGGTCTCCACCGTGCGGTAGCCGAGCAGCCGCAGGGCGGACGGCACCTCGGTGCCCGGCATGGCGAGGTCCTTGATCAAGGCCAGGTCGGACTGGCCGTTGAGCTTGTCCGCCCGGCGCAGCCGGTAGATGGCTTCGCCGATGCCGTGCCAGAGCTGGTCGGGGTCTGCGTGCGGCGCCAGCGCCATCGAGCGCGGCCCCCAGACGAGCAGGTTGCCGCACACCAGCAGGTGTTCCTTCAAGCCGGCCATCGGCGCGTCCACGAGCCGCCTGGCGCCGGGCTTGCGCAGCTGCGCACCGCCTACTGCCACCCGCTGCAGGAGCAGGGCGGCCACCGGCTCGCCGTCGGCATAGGCCATCGCGTAGCGCGGCTCCACGTTCGCCGGTGCATGCTGTTCCAGCACGCGCAGGTAGTCGCGCGACAGAAAGATCGTCTGCGCCGCCAGCGCATCCCAGTGGGCGGGGTTCAGGAAGTCCACCCGGTCGGCCAGCACGAGCTGGAGGCCAGAGGCGCTGCGGCGCGCGACGCGCCGGGCCTTGATGTCGTGCAGCGCCTGCGCGGGATGGACCGGCTGGGGCTTGAGCTTGCCGAGCGCGCGCGCCGTGCGCTTGAGCTTGGCGGCGGTGGCCAGCAGGGGCTGCTTGACGAGGCGGGATGCGGACATCAGGGGTCGAAGAGTGGAGGGATGTCCAGGCTAACCGAGGCGCTGTGGGCCAAGGCCCTGGGGTGCCCTCCGAATGTGGGGTGGGGTGAAGTCACACGAAGTTCGTGTTCCACGAACTTCGTGTTACCCTTCGGCGCGTGAAGAACGTGACCGTCTCCATGGATGACGCCGTGGCCGAATGGGCCCGGCTCGAAGCCGCGCGGCGCAACACGAGCGTGAGCCGCCTGCTGGGTGAGCTGCTGGCCGAGAAGATGCGGCACGACGACGCCTACGAGCGCGCGCTGCAGGACTGGCAGCACCGCGAGCGGAGCTGGTCGTCCAACGGGCAGCCTTACCCCGGCCGAGGTGTGCTTTGAGCGCAGCGCCGGTCTTCGTCGACACCTCGGTGCTGCTCTTCAGCGAGGACGGTGCCCGGCCGCCGGAGCGCGAGCAGGTGCTCGGCTGGCTGCGCAGCCTCTGGGCCACGCGCAAGGGCCGGGTGTCGGTGCAGGTGCTCAACGACTTCTACCTGGTCGCCACGCAGCGCGTGTCGCCACCCATGCCGCAGGGCGACGTGCGTGCCGAAGTGCGCCGCTACCAGCACTGGCGCCCCTGGCAGACCGACCAGGCCACGGTCGAATCCGCGTGGTCGCTGGAGAGCCGCTTCGGCCTGCCCTTTGCCGATGCCCTGATCGTGGCCAGCGCCAAGGCCCAGGGCTGCACGGTGCTGCTCAGCCTGTCGTTGCCGCACGAGGCCGTCTACGACAGCGTGCAGGTGCTCAACCCCCTCGTCACTCCCGCTCCCGACGCCCCATGACCGACCCGCTCGCCCTCGCCCTGGACCGCATCCGCCCGGACGTGCGGGCGGCCCACGCTTACGTCGTGCAGCCCAGCGCCGGCTGCCTCAAGCTCGACGCGATGGAGAACCCCTACCGCCTGCCCGCCGAGCTACAGCAGGCGCTCGGCGCCCGCCTGGGCGCCCTCGCGCTGAACCGCTACCCGGCCGAGCGCACCGCCGAACTGGCGCGCGCGCTGGCGCGCCATGCTGGCGTGGGCGACGAAGTCGGTGTGACGCTCGGCAACGGGTCGGACGAACTGATCGGCCTGCTGACGCTCGCCGTGGCCACGCCGGGTGCGAGCGTGCTGGCTCCCGTGCCGGGCTTCGTGATGTACGAGGCGCTGGCCCGCCAGCACCGGCTGGAGTTCATCGGCGTACCGCTGCGCGCCGACGACTTCCAGCTCGACGAGCCCGCCATGCTCGCTGCGATCAAGCGCCACCAGCCGGCCCTCATCTACCTGGCCTACCCGAACAATCCCACGGCCACGCTCTGGGACGCCGCCGTCATCGAGCGCATCGCGCAGGCGTCCACGGGGCTGGTGGTCATGGACGAGGCCTACCAGCCCTTCGCCAGCGCTGACAGCCTCGCGCTGATGGCGCGTCGCAAGAACGTGCTGGTCATGCGCACGATGAGCAAGTTCGGGCTGGCCGGTGTGCGCATCGGCTACCTGATGGGCGATGCGCAACTCGTCGATCAGGTCGAGAAGCTGCGCCCGCCCTACAACATCAGCGTGCTGAATGCCGAGGCGGCGTTCTTCGCGCTGGAGCATGCCGACGTGTACGCAGTCCAGGCAGCCGAACTGCGCCGCGAGCGTGACCGCGTCAGCGCGGCGCTGGCTGCGATGCCCCGCGTGACCGTGTGGCCGAGCCAGGGCAATATGATCCTTGCGAGGGTGCCGGATGCAGCGGCCACGTTCGCCGCACTGAAGGCCCGGGGCGTGCTGATCAAGAACGTCTCCGGCCTGCACCCGCTGCTCGCGAACTGCCTGCGTTTCACGGTCGGGACGCCCGACGAAAACACCCGTCTGCTGGCCGAACTGACCGCCTGTCTATGAGCACCTCCACCGCCACCCCCCGCGTCGCCGAAGTCACCCGCAACACCCGCGAGACGCGCATCACCGTGCGCATCAACCTCGACGGCACGGGCCAGTCCAAGCTGCACACCGGCATCGGCTTCTTCGATCACATGCTCGACCAGATCGCCCGCCATGGCCTGATCGACCTGGACATCCACTGCGAAGGCGACCTGCACATCGACGGCCACCACACCGTGGAAGACGTCGGCATCACGCTCGGCATGGCGGTCGCGCAGGCCGTGGGCGACAAGGCCGGCCTCACGCGCTACGGCCACAGCTACGTGCCGCTGGACGAAGCGCTGTCGCGCGTCGTCATCGACCTGTCCGGCCGCCCGGGCCTGCACATGGACGTGGCCTTCACGGCGGGCAGCATCGGCGCCTTCGACACGCAGCTCACCTTCGAGTTCTTCCAGGGTTTCGCCAACCTGGCGCTCGCCACGGTCCACATCGACAACCTGAAGGGCCACAACGCCCACCACCAGGCTGAGACCATCTTCAAGGCCTTCGGCCGCGCGCTGCGCATGGCCACCACCGTCGACCCGCGCTCGGCGGGCGTCATTCCGTCGACGAAGGGCTCGCTGTGACCAAGACTGTGGCTGTCGTCGACTACGGCATGGGCAACCTGCGCTCGGTGTCGCAGGCCGTCATCCATGCCGCGCAAGGCCAGGGCTTCGACGTGGCCATCACCTGTGACCCGGCCGTCATCCGCGCGGCCGACCGCGTGGTGCTGCCGGGCCAGGGCGCGATGCGCGACTGCATGGCCGAACTCGCCGCGTCCGGCGCCCAGGAGGCCGTGCTGGAGGCGGCGGCCAGCAAGCCGCTGCTCGGCGTGTGCGTGGGCATGCAGATGCTGCTGGACCACAGCGAGGAGCAGGACACGCCGGGCCTCGGCCTCATCCCCGGGCGCGTGCAGCGCTTTCGCCTGGACGGCCGCGTGCAACACGACGGCAGCCGCTTCAAGGTGCCGCAGATGGGCTGGAACCGCGTGCACCAGCCGCGTGCACACCCGGTGTGGGATGGCATTCCGGACAACAGTTGGTTCTACTTCGTGCACAGCTTCTACGCCACGACGGCGCAGTCCGAGCACAGCGCCGGTGAGACCGACTACGGGCTCACCTTTACCTGTGCAGTGGCCCGGGATAACATTTTTGCGACCCAATTCCACCCCGAGAAAAGTGCTGCGCTGGGCCTGGCCCTCTACCGCAACTTCCTGCTTTGGAAGCCCTGACCGGGTCCGCACCTTCTCGCCCCTGTCCTCCCTCCCCCCTCCCTTCCGCACTCGGCCATGCTGCTGATCCCTGCCATCGACCTCAAAGACGGTCGCTGCGTCCGCCTGAAGCAAGGCGACATGAACGACTCGACCACCTTCGGCGAGGACCCGGCCGCGATGGCGCGGCGCTGGCTCGATGCCGGCGCGCGGCGGCTGCACCTGGTCGACCTGAACGGCGCCTTCGCGGGCAAGCCGGTCAATGAGCCGGCCATCAAGGCCATCATCAAGGAGGTGGGCGACGAGATCCCGATCCAGCTCGGCGGCGGCATCCGCGATCTCGACACCATCGAGCGCTACCTGGACGACGGCCTGTCCTACGTCATCATCGGCACGGCTGCGGTGAAGAACCCCGGCTTCCTGAAGGATGCCTGCACGGCCTTCGGCGGCCACATCATCGTGGGCCTGGACGCGAAGGACGGCAAGGTCGCGACCGACGGCTGGAGCAAGCTGACCGGCCACGAGGTGATCGACCTCGGCCGCAAGTTCCAGGACTACGGCGTGGAAGGCATCATCTACACCGACATCGGCCGTGACGGCATGCTGACCGGCATCAACATCGAGGCCACGGTCAAGCTGGCTCAGGCGCTGACCATCCCGGTCATCGCGTCCGGCGGCCTGTCCGACATCGCCGACATCGAGCGGCTGTGTGCCGTCGAGAGCGACGGTGTCGAAGGCGTCATCTGCGGCCGGTCCATCTACACCGGCGCCCTCGACTTCACCGCTGCCCAGCAGCGCGCGGACGAACTGCTGGCCGAGTCCTGACGTGCTGGCCAAGCGCATCATTCCCTGCCTCGACGTCACCGCCGGCCGTGTGGTCAAGGGCGTCAATTTCGTCGGCCTGCGCGATGCGGGCGACCCCGTGGACATCGCCGCCCGCTACAACGAACAGGGCGCCGACGAACTCACCTTCCTCGACATCACCGCCACCAGCGACGGCCGCGATCTGATCCTGCACATCATCGAAGCGGTGGCGGCCCAGGTGTTCATCCCGCTGACCGTGGGCGGTGGCGTGCGCTCGGTGGCCGACGTGCGCCGCCTCCTGAACGCGGGGGCCGACAAGGTCAGCTTCAACTCCGCTGCGGTGGCCGACCCCGAGCTGATCCGTGCCGCGAGCGACCGCTACGGTGCGCAGTGCATCGTCGTGGCCATCGACGCCAAGCGCCGGCAGGGCGACGACCTCGCCGCGCGCGGCCCGGGCTGGGACGTCTACACGCACGGCGGCCGCAAGAACGTCGGGCTCGATGCCGTGGCCTGGGCGAAGCAGATGGCCGAGTTCGGCGCCGGCGAGATCCTGCTGACCAGCATGGACCGCGACGGCACCAAGAGCGGCTTCGACCTCGAACTGACCCGCGCCGTGAGCGATGCGGTGCCGGTGCCCGTCATTGCCTCCGGCGGCGTGGGCACGCTGGACGACCTGGCCGACGGCATCACCCGGGGGGGGGCCGATGCGGTGCTGGCCGCCAGCATCTTCCACTTCGGCGAGCACACCGTCGGCGAAGCCAAGGCGCTGATGGCCGCACGCGGCATCCCGGTGCGGCAGTGAGCCATGGGCGAGGTGCGCATCATCGGCGGGCAGTGGCGCCGCTCCAAGCTGCCCGTGCCCGACGCGCCAGGACTGCGGCCGACCTCTGACCGCATCCGCGAGACGCTGTTCAACTGGCTCGGCCAGACGCTGACCGGCTGGCGCGTGCTGGATGCGTTCGCGGGCAGCGGTGCGCTCGGCTTCGAGGCGGCGTCCCGCGATGCGGCCCAGGTGGTGCTCGTCGAGCGGGACGCCAAGCTCGCCGCCGGCCTGCGGTCGAGCGCGCAGCGCCTGAAGGCGACGACCCTCGTCGTGCACGCGGCCGACGCGCTGGCCTGGATGCGCGCCCAGCCGCCCGGCGGCTACGACCTGGTCCTGCTGGACCCGCCGTTTGCTGCCGATCTGTTCGATGCCGCACTCGCGGCGGCCCGCCCGCTGCTGGCGGACGGCGGGCTGATCTACGTCGAATCGCCCCACGACATCGCCGCACCGGCGGGCTTCACCACCTGGCGACAGGGGCGGGCGGGCGCCGTCCACTATCGCCTGCTCCGGCGCGAGGACAATCCAGCATGATGATCAAGCCCCCACGTTCGCGCCGCTCGCTGCCTTGCAGGCCGCACTGACATGACCTCCCGCACCACCATCACCGCCGTCTACCCGGGCACCTTCGATCCGATCACGCTCGGCCACGAAGACCTGATGCGCCGCGCTGCCGGCATGTTCGAGCGCCTGGTGCTTGCGGTGGCGGTCGGCCACCACAAGAAGACGATGTTCTCGCTCGACGAGCGGCTGGTGATGGCGCAGGAGGTGGCGGCCGAACTCGGCAACGTCGAGGTCATCGCCTTCGACGGCCTGCTGCGCGACTTCGTGCGTGCGCACGAGGGCCGTGTGGTGGTGCGCGGGCTGCGCACCGGCGGCGACTTCGAATACGAATTCCAGATGGCCGGCATGAACCGCAAGCTCATGCCCGAGGTCGAGACCATCTTCCTGACGCCGGGCGAGCGCCACCAGTACACGTCCAGCACCTTCGTGCGCGAGATCGCGACGCTGGGCGGCGAGGTGGCCGAGTTCGTGTCGCCGGCGGTGCTGGCGCGGCTGAACGCGAAGTTCAAGGGCGCTTGAGCGATGGCGCTGATGATCACGGACACGCGCGGCGAGCGCCTGCAGGCGCTTGCCGAATTCGTCCGTCAAGCCGATGGAGGCCAGGCATGGCGTTGATGATCACGGACACGCGCGGCGGGAATTGGCAAGGCATGCCTTGCCCCGCCGCGCGCGGCGAGCGCCTTCAGGCGCTTGCCGAATTCGTCCGTCAAGCCGATGGAGGCCAGGCATGGCGTTGATGATCACGGACGAATGCATCAACTGCGACGTCTGCGAGCCCGCCTGCCCCAACCAGGCGATCTCGATGGGCCCGGAGTACTACCAGATCGACCCGGCCAAATGCACCGAGTGCGTCGGCCACTTCGACGAGCCGCAGTGCGTCACGCTTTGCCCGGTGGCCTGCATCCCGGTCAATCCGGCGCACGTCGAGTCGCGCGAGACGCTGATGCAGAAGTACCAGCGGCTCACCGGCTAGGCATCTGCGCGGCAACGCCGCCTGGCCGCGCCGATTGCCCCGGCCAAGCCGAGCGCGGGTGCCATGCCCTGCCGCCCAGGCCCCTGGATTTGAATGAGGCCACCCTGGCTAGCGGCGGTCGGGCGCTGTTGGCGCCGGCAACATCCGCACACGATTGCTCACGCCGGTCGGCGTCCAGCCTGCCTACATTGCCGTCCATCACCAGGGAGGCCGCGTGGACACGGACATCACCGAGGGCAGACCCATCGCCCCACCGCCACCCGAAGACGTCGCCGGCGCGGGCGCCGCGGCGGCCTTGGCGGCCACGGCCTTGCTGGCGGCATGCGGCGGTGGTGGCGGCAGTGGTGCCGATGCGGGCAGCCCGGCGCCCGCCACGCCGGCGACGCCCGGCGCCGGCAGCCCGCCCTCGGCGCCGCCGCCGACGCGGCGCGATGCCGCGCGGTTCCTGAGCCAGAGCACCTTCGGCGCCACCGGCCCGGCGCAGGTCGACGCGCTCGTCGCCCAGGGCTTCGACGCCTGGATGACCGCACAGTTCGCCCGCCCCGCAGCCCTGCACATGGACTACCTCGCAAGCCAGCGCGGCCGTGACCAGCAGCCGGGCCAGAAGCCCTACGTGCCCGAAGAGGCCAGCTACGAGGCCATCTGGCAGCAATGGCTGACCGGCGAGGACCAGCTCCGCGCGCGCATGAGCTGGGCGCTGCTGCAGATCTTCGTCATCAGCAACATCGCGCCGGACATCCGTCCGGTCGCCATGAGCAGCTACCTGGACATGCTCAACCGCAACGCCTTCGGCAACTGGCGCACGCTGCTGCAGGACGTGGCCCTGCATCCCGCCATGGGCTACTACCTGAACCTGCTGGAGAGCGAGAAGGAGAACCGCGAACGCGGCACGCACCCCAACGAGAACTTCGCCCGCGAAGTGCTGCAGCTGTTCTCCATCGGCCTGGTGCAGCTCAATGCCGACGGCACGCCGAAGCTCGACGCCGCCGGCAAGACGCAGCCCACCTACGACGAGACCGTGGTGAAGGGCTTCGCCAAGGCCTTCAGCGGCTGGAGCTACGGCGGGCTGGACAACAGCCAGCCCGACCTCTTCCACAACCACGACGACAACGACGAGTCGCTGTGGGTGGTGCCGATGAAGTCCTGGTCCAGCTACCACGCGACGGATGAGAAGACCCTGCTGGACGGCAAGCGGCTGCCGGCCGGCCAGTCACCCGAGCAGGACATGGCCGATGCGCTGGACACGATCTTCCAGCATCCCAACGTGCCGCCCTTCTTCGCGAAGCAGCTCATCCAGCGCCTGGTCACCAGCAACCCCAGCCCCGCCTACGTCGGCCGCGTGGCGGCGGTCTTCATCAACGACGGCGCCGGCGTGCGCGGCAACCTGAAGGCCGTGCTGCGTGCCGTGCTGCTGGACGCCGAAGCCCGCGGTGACGCGCCCGCCGCCAGCGTGGCCAAGCAGCGCGAGCCGGTCATCCGCTTCGCCAACTTCCTGCGCGGCCTGGGGGCGAAGAGCGCAAGCGGGCTGAATCGCATCCAGTACCTGGACAGCGCCGACGATGCACTCGGCCAGAGTCCGCTGCTGGCACCCTCCGTCTTCAACTTCTACTCGCCCGCCTACCGCCCCGCCGGCCCGATCGCTGCCCAGGGTTGGGTGGCGCCCGAGTTCCAGATCAGCGGCGAGACGGCGGTGGCCGGCTCGCTGAACTTCTTCGCGGAGCTCATTCGCAGCGGCGGCTACGGCTGGCCCGAGCAGCATCGGCTCAACATCGACTTCGCCCCGCTCGCCGCGCTGGACGCGAACGCCCTGATCGACCGGCTCGATCTGTTGTTCTTCAACCTCGGCATGAGCGCCAGCACCCGCCAGCGCCTGACCCAGCTCATCGGCGCGATCGACA
>RXJW01000200.1 GCA_003963005.1 Burkholderiales bacterium | reverse complement strand
TTCACCGTCACCACGCCCGAAGGCCATTACCCAGGGCTGGACGGGAACGGGCTGATGTCGGTGCTGGCCCGGCACGTCCAGCAGCACGATGCCGTCATCCCTGCCTGGCAGGCCGCCACGCTGCTGCAGCGCTGGCAGCTCGCCCAGGGCGACCCCGCCATGCAGGACCTCGTGCGACAGAGCGCGCAGCACCTGGCCCCGCTCACCGCTCAGGAGCATGCCGATCACCTCGAGCGCTCGCTGAACACCCTGAGCACCGAACTGCCCCCCGGGCTGTTGGCACGGCTGCAGGCCACAGCCGCCCCCACGCCGGCCTCTCAAGCCTTGCTGCAGGCCGCGCTCGGTCCGGCTGGCCATGACCACGAACGGCTCTTCGACGTGGACGGCGACGGCCTGCTGCAGCGCTCGGCCTGGGTCGGGCCCGACAACGCCGTGCTGGCCCTGAACTCGCACGGGGACGGCCTTGTGCATGACGGCACGCAGTTGCTCACCGGTCAGGGCCAGGGGCGCGGCATCAATGATGTCGGCTGGCTGGATGCCAATGGCGACGGCCAGCTCGACGCACATGACCCCGCCTTCTCCGCCCTGCTGCTGTGGCTCGACGTCAATCGCGACGGCATCAACCAGTCCTCCGAGAGCCTGTCGCTCGCGGAGGCCGGTGTCGTCGCCATTGACTTCCGCGCCGCTCAGCTGGTGTGGGCCGATGGGCATCGCTCGGTCGATGGCAGGCGCCGTGTCTGCTCGGCCGGCGCCGTGATGCACGTCGATGCTTGCCATCGACGACTGGCGGCCTCGGGAAGTGCGTCCGTCGCAAGGGCGCACATGCAGGGCGCTCCAGTGCCAATGTCCGGCCACGCCTCGGATGACAACACAGCAAGGGCCGAGCAGCTGCCGCTAGCCGCTTGAGTCCACCCAGGCTCGATGCATGGCGTGCGCCTCAGCACGCGAGATCAGGGAGGAGCGATTCGATGAGCCTTGCCGATGGAACTTGCCGCCTGGCTGGGGCGCTGATGCTGCTGTGGTCCGCCGCTTTGGCCGGCGTGGATCCCGCCGCAGCACAAACCACCGTCGCACCCAGCGTCCGGATGCTCACCGACGCGGAGGTCAAGGCGAAGTATCAGAACTGCCCCAATGGCTACTACAGCGGCCCCCGACCCGGCAAGGCGCGTTACACCAAGGACAACTTCCTGTGGGTGGTGACGCCGGAGTTCGCGCGCAAGTTCTGCATGCCCCCGCAGTTCATCAGTCCCGACCTCAAGGGAGCTGAGGCGGTGGCGTTTCGAATCGTCGAGGACGCTGACGAAGAGACCTGCGGTTGGGGTGGCCGCGCCGAGGTGTGCGCGCGAATGAAGGAGTTGAGGTTTGAGATTTATTTGCCAACCGGACTGCTCCCCAAGGCCAGAGATCTGCCCTACTACCATGCGGCGAACCTGCCGTCAGCAATGCTGCTGACGCAATCTGCGAGGGAGTTCGATGCCTCGCTAAGGCGCGCAAAGGCAAAGCCGCGCCCAGGAGCGCTCGGTCCGTTCGAAATCAGTCAGTTTGGGCTCGACGGCATCCAGGGTGAGCGCGTCGTTTGGCCGATCGTTGGAATGCATCCGCAGATCTTCTACGAGGAAGTCTTCGAAGGCATCAACTACCTCGCCCTTCAAGGCTCGACGGGCTTTTTCACCAATCCCCGGATGGAGAAGCTAGATGTCAGACGGTTCGTGATCGTGGTGCGCAAGTTGGGTGACACCAAGAAAAGCGATGACCGAGCGCTGTCCGAGTTCGCCCACGTGATCGAGTTACCCGAAGCCTTCTCTGATCAAGTCCGCGCCGCGGACAAGACGCGAGGCATGAACGTCGAGGAACTCGGCAAGCGAGCCCTCGGCCTGCACCGCTGAGTGACCTCTTACGTCTTGTGCGAGCCCTGAAACATGGACTACAGAACCATCCTGAAGTACAGCAGTGAGGCACGTGCCGTTTACGGCACCGGGCCGGGCACGCCGGCACTGGAAACGGCGCAGTTCAGCGTAGTGCCGGTCTTGGACTTCCGGCCCACTAGCCCAGACTTCCAAGCCGCCCTCTACAAGGACCCTGTCAGCGGTCGCTACCGCATCGCCGTGGCGGGCACGAACGATCTCACGGGGGACCTCGTTGCTGACGGCGCCCTGGCCGCACAAAACCTGCTGGTCAAGGTGTCGACCTTTGCCTCGGCTTGGCATCCGGAGATGACGGATGCCCTGAGCTTTGCCTTCGAATCGGTCAAGCAGATTCGAAGTGATCTGCAGAAGGAGGGTATACAGAACCCGACTCTCGACCAAATCCGCGAGCGCGTCGACGTCACCGGCCACTCCCTTGGCGGCGCGCTCTCTGAGTTGATCCACAGCTTCTTCGGCCTCGACGGCGCCAACATCGACGGCCCAGGGATCAGCTCGCTGACCCAGTTTCCTGAGTTCGCGGCCATGAAGGCCAAGGTGCGCGAGACCTTTCCTGAGCTCCAGGACAAGTACGTGACAGAGCCCGGTCGCTTCGTCGCCAATGCGTTCTCAATTGTTGGCATGGCGGGCACGCATTTGGAGGAAACCTCCTTTCAAGCGACACCCAATGCCCAGCTGACCTTCCCAACGGCCATCGGCGCGGTGTTCACCAGCCCCGTCACCGGCCCTGCAGGAGTCGTGGGTGGGCTGGCGATGGCGGGGGCCGACGCGGCCGAGCACCACCCGATGGGCGCCATCGTGCAGTCGTCTGAACGTCAGCAGGGCCTCACCCCGGCAACGCAGTTACCCGCAGTAGATTTCGGTGCCCTGATCGACGCACCGCAGTTGGCAATGTACCGGGCCGACATGTCCAGCGCGACCGAGTACGGCCGGGCATTGACCTGGCTGGCCGAGAAGCGCCAGAGCAATGTCATGGCCGGGCTGTCACCCAACGGTGCACCTCTGAACGGGGATCCCATCCAAACGGGCAACTTCATCGTCCGCGCCTATGTGGATCCGGCGACGGGACGGGTCAAGGAGATGTACTTCCCGGCCGGCCAAGATGGAGGCACCGGCGAGATGGGACGGGCCGTGGCACCCATCGTTCGCGAGTATGTCGTGGCACCTGACAAAGGCGTCGGCGAGGTGACTCGGGACGGAACGGTTCGCTTCATCGCTCACGAGGTCGGTGCAGATCGCGGCGACAAAGTCGTCATCGTGGAGTTGCGGCCAGATGGTGTCTTGTCGACGACGGGCGTCAGTGCGGCGCGAGAAAGCACCCAGCCCCTGGACGCCGCGCAGGCTCATCTACTGCGTGACGGTAACGCGAGCCTCGACGATGTCTTGCAGGTGCTGCAGGGTTCCACGAAGGCGCCCGCCCCCATCGTGGACGATCGCGTGATCATCACTGGCTCGCGTTCGTCAAGCACAACGCATGACGAGCCCGACGAGGACAGTGGTAGAGATGGCTCCTCCAGCCTGCAGCGCCCCGGCGCCCTGCCGCCCGCACCGCCCCGCATCGACGCGCGCGACCCCACCGACCCGTCCTCCGCCCACGCCATCAACGGCTCCGACCTGGAGAGCGACCAGGCCGCCAAGCTGGCCGCCAAGAACGCCCAGCTCTCCCAAGCCCAAGGCGACATCGGCCTGTTCTCCAGCCTGCTCAACTGGGACCAGCAATCCGACCTGGGCCATGTGCAGACGGCCCTGGCCCTGTACAACCGTCTCAACACCGGCGGCAGTGGCGTGGATCTGGCCGGCGTCGCCTCGGGCCTGGGCCTGCTCTCCTCAGGCCTGAGCCTGGCCGATGCGCTCAAGGCCGGCGACCTCAAGGCCATCGCCGACGCCGGCGCCAGCTTCGGCGCCAACGCCATCCAGGCCTACTCGGCCTTCAACCAGGTTCCGCTCAGCGGCACGCTGGGTCAGGTCAGTGGCGCACTGGGGGTGGTCGGTGGCGCACTCGCGCTCAGTGACGCGCTGCAGCACGGCAACGCCCTGCAGGTCGCCGGTGCGGCCGCCAGCACCGCCGCCAGCGCCATGCTGATGACAACCGGCACCCTCTGCCCGCCCCTGGCCATCGCCGGCGCCGTGCTCAGCATCGTGGGCGGCATGT
>RXJW01000058.1:42564-45039 GCA_003963005.1 Burkholderiales bacterium | reverse complement strand
GCGCCCAGCTCGATCACCGTGGCCGCTGGCATCGAGAAGGCTGACGACTCGGCCAACGACCAGTACTACCAGCGCCACCACGTGCTGCTGGTGCCGAAGTCGCCCCTGCTGGCCAACACCAGCTACACGGTGACCTTCGCCGGCACCTTCAACGGCGTCGCCCACTCCAAGACCTGGAGCTTCACGACGGGCCAGTGACGGTCCGGGCCGGCGGGCCAGCTGGGCAGGCCCCGGCTGGCTTCCGCGAGCAGGCAGGCTGGGCCGTAGGGTTTTCGATCCCCGAACGACGAGTATGGACCCCACCTCTTCACAGGAGCAGTTTGACCGCGTAGGGCGACAGCTATGGGAAGAACTGCGGCGCCCTTTCCGCTGCTACCCCGGCTTGATCCCCTACTGGGACAACGAGAAGGAGGCCGCGCGTCTTCGGCGCAAGGAGGCTCGCCAGCCGAAGCTCGTATCGGTGAAGTGCGAGCGCTGCGGTGGTGCTGGAGGGCTTGCCAACTGGTCCCGCGTCTACGGCAGCAAGTGCTTTGCCTGCAATGGCTCTGGCTGGCGCGCGAAGTCGCGCTGATTCCCGCCCTTCGGAACTGAAGATGAACTACGACACCCAACACCGAAACGCTGCCGTGCTGCGCGTCCTGAAAGCTGCAAGTGGCCCGCTGACACCTACGCAGATTGCCGCGAGCATCTCAGAGCCGTGGTGCTGCTATGGCGGCACACCAAACGGTGCCACTTCCGCGCCGATTTCGGCGGTCCTCAAGCGCATCGGTGCCGTGAAGGGGCCGAAGTTCGGCACCTGGCTCGCGCCTGCCTGACCGTCCCATCCCCGGAACTGAGGTATTCCCATGAGCAGAGAAGCCGAACGATTTGAGGACATGAGCCAGCGAGGCCGGCTGCGCGTCATCCAGCAGGATGACGGCGACATGATCGTCTACGTCATTGAAGACCCGAACAGCCCCAACGGCGGCGCCTCGGCTGGCGTGGAGTTCTGCACCAGCGGGGGTAAGAGTCCCAAGACGCGCGCGGCTCTGCTCGCCCTGATGGTGGCGATGGGCGAAGAGAACGCCGAGCGTCCGCACTGCCACCGGCGCGGTGAGCGCGGCATCGGCGTGGATTCCCCCGTCCAGGCCCTCTGACTTTCAAGCCCCCAAGCCTCGCACATGGCAAAGCTGACCCCCGAGCAACTGCGCGCTCGAGCGAACGCCTACGAGGAGGCGGCCGGGCACCTTGAGCTGGCATGGACCGATGACGCCACCGAGCGTGAGGAGGGCGACCGCCTGACTCGCGCCTTCCACGCCGAATGCCTCAGGTTGCGAGCCATCGCGAAAGCTCGCGAGCTGGGTGACGTCCGGCTCTTGCCCACCAACCCCCGCCCGTGACGCCCATACCCTGGAAATGAGGAACACCATGCCCAAACAGAAATGGCTCGCAGAAGAGACGCACGGCGGCTGGCTTGTGTGGGATGAGGAGAACCCAGACGACACGGCGGCCCACGTCGTCGTGAAAGGTCATGGGGCGCAGGAGCTTGCAGCTCGCGTCGCCAACGCGCTGAACGCCACTGAACTGGTGCAGATGGTGCTCGACGACATGGACACCTGCTGCGGCGAGTGCGGCGCGGGCTACCAGTTCAAAGAGCTGTCCACAGAGACGGTGGAGGCGCTGCGCGCCTTTCGCCCCACCTGACCTTGGGATACCTGAGGCTGACCACGAAGAGGAGGGAAACCGACATGAACGCACCGATGGACATTGACACCCCCAGCGCCAAGACCAGCTGGCTCTACCGCCGCTACGAGCCGGCGCAGAGCGCCGGAGCCCGACCGACTGCAGCCGCCTGGGTAGTGCGCGGCGCCGCCACCCTGCTGGCGCTTGCAGCAGCCTTCGCGCTGGTCGATTGGACGATCAGGGTCGGCATCGATCATGCGGACCAGGTGAGAACTGCCCTCAGGGCTGCACTTCACTTCGGCAACCTGGTGACCAGCGGCTGGGCCACCATCGCGTGGCTGGCCGTCACGTGCGCCAGCGCGTTCGCGGCGGACAAGGCGGCGGGACCTGCGGCCGAGCGGCCACATCCGCTCTTCACCCTCCTTGCGATTGCCACAGGCACTCTTGCATGGAGTGCGATGCTGATCTGGGACGAACGCACGGCAGTCAATGCAATGGTCATCACCTGCGTGTTGGCCATCGCCGGCGCCCTTGGCTTCTCGGGTCGATCCTCGTCGGACCGCTGAGCCTCATGACGACCTCGCCGACAACGCCAGGCGCCGCCGAGCTGATGCTGGTCACCGGCTTCCTGAGCCGCATCGGGCTGCCCTGGCGCTGGCAGCCCGGCGCGCACGGCTTCTGCTCCGGCATCGACATCGTTGACGGCGTGCTGCTGATCGCCCCTGATGCGCGCGCCTCGGCCGCACTGCATGAGGCCGGGCACCTCGCCACGCTCCCCGGCGAGTTCCGGCCCTACGCCCAGCGCAACATCTC
>RXJW01000058.1:0-42514 GCA_003963005.1 Burkholderiales bacterium | reverse complement strand
CAGCGGCTCGTTTGCGAGCACGTCGACTTCGCCCAGGACCCGGATGGTGAGCTGCAGCGCGCCGCCCTTCAGTGCAGCGACCCGGAGGCCACGGCCTGGGCCTGGGCTGCTGGCCAGCACCTGGGGCTGCCGCCGAAGTCCATCATTCAAGACGATGAGTACGACGGCGATGGAGCCTTCGTGCGCCTGCAGCTGGCCACGCGGGGCTACCTCGGCATCAACGGCCTGGCCCACGCCGGCTTCTGCGCCCAGCGACCGAACGGCTACGCCAAGGCCCGCGGCCTGCCCGCCTTTCCCGAGCTGTGCTTCTGGCTGCAGCGCAACTTCGGGACGCAGGTCCAGGCTGATTCCAGCCAGGGCGGCGCCGGCCGGGCTCTTGGCTTGGCGCTGAGCGCCGCCGGCTGACCGAGACAGCGCTGCCTCGCATCACACACCTTCTGGAAGCACCTCATGAGCAGTCCGGGCACTCCGCGAATCGACCGCATCAAGCACTGGTTGAACGACAACACATGGGCGCCCTGGGCCTTGCTCTTTGCGGTCGTCTTCCTCTTCGCGATGTCCATCGAGCTCGACAAGGATGCCTCCCCGCTACTTCACGCCATCTTCGACTGCACCAAACGCCTGGGCGTGCTTGCCGTCATCATGGTGCCCAGCTTTCGAGCGCTGACCCTCGGTGGCCTGCCGCCGCTGTCGGACTACGTTGTCGGCTTCGCCGTGCTGACGGGCGTGTGTGCGGTACTCGCTCAACTGGGCGATTCGGTGATCACGTGGGCAACCGCTGACGCGCTGAGCGCAACCGCCGTGGCTGTCTCGCTGATCCTCGTGCGCGTGACGCTGGGCCTCGCCAGCTCACCGTGGCGAACCAGTGCTCTCGAGCGCTCGTTTGAAAGCATCGGACTGCCCGCTGCAGGCTACTACGTGAAGGCCAACCCCAGGGCGAAACTGTCAGCCAACGACATCAGGTCCACCTCGGCCCACGAGGCAGGGCACACGCTCCCGCACGCAGCCCTGGCTGCATTGCCCGCCCACTTCGTCGTGGTGGTCGAGCTGGACCATGAGACAGGCTCGCTCGGCTATGTGACCGGTGTGGGTGATGGCGATCACCTGGAGGTCCGCCGAACGTTCGTCGAGTGGCAAATGCTGATGCTGTTGGGCGGCAGAGTCGCGCAGAGGGTGCTGCTGGGAAGCGAAACGCTGGGCGGAACGTCGGACTACAGCAAGTGGCTTACGTTGGCCAATGTCTATCTGTCGAACGGCATCAAGGGCCTGTTCTACGACGAGCCGAAAGGCGCGGATCAGGTCCTGCTCAACAAGGTGGCGCTGGACAACCTGCAGCGTGAGCAGGAGGCGCTGCTTGCCGAGTTCTTCGAGAACAACCTCGACGTGCTCTCGGACTTGACCGATGCGTTGGTCGAACACCGACGCCTCGACGCCGAGGCGCTGGCGCCCTTCATGGCGCGAGTCTCCATTCCAGCAGGCTTCCCGAGCCTGAAGGGAGAAGGGCGCGTTCTCAATGACTAGCCTCGACCGCAAACAGGCCTTCTGGACGCTCGCCGACGAGCTGCCTTGGCTTGCCTTGGCGCTCGCTGAGAACCGGGTGCGGCGCGTAGTCGAGAGCACCTGGCATTGGGTCGACAGGCTGGGAACTACCGACCTGTCGAACAGCTGGCTTTGGGTCGACACACTCGGAGTTGATGACCTGGAGGGCAACTACTGGGATGCCGTCGAAAGCAATACGTCCGTCCCAGTGTCCGCGGAACGGCTGGGGATTCTTGCAGTCGCCGTGGCCGGCTTGGTCCTGGCTCATCAGAAGTCGTGGATCACCGAAAGAGCCTGTCTCGACCTGGCTTTGGGCGCCCTGGCAACCGTAGACGCCGGCAGCTTCCCGCCATACCTTCGACTGTGGGTCGCTGCGGTTCAACGGCATGGCCGATCGGAGGTGCATCTCGATCACTTCCAGCGCATGCTGGCTCCGTTCGCCGCCCGGCGTGACGAGTTGCCACTCGACGGACCTCCGTCCTGGCTGGTGTCTTCGGATGCCACGGCACCAGGCATCGGGAAAGAGCGCCCGTCGCCACAAGACCAGCAGCAGCCGGAACAAGGTCTTCGTCGGCAGCAGCTGATATCCCCCACTGCGCCCCTGATCGCAAAGTTCCGCGACTCCAATGGTCGCGAGATCGTCTTTCACTGGGGCCAGATCAAGCAATTCGCGCTCAGCTCCAGCAATGGGCGCCTGGCGAGACGCACGATCCGGAAGCTCATCACCAGCTACCGCCGCGCATACATCGGGTTGCTCGACCTCGTCATCACTGAGCATGGGCAGGCCCCGGCGTCCGCGCGTCTGGATCAGTTTCGGTTCTTGCAGGCCGACCACATGACCGAGCTCGCCTGGAAGCAGCCATCCGGGCCCATCGGCAAGCTGTTCGAGAGCGCCGTGCTGCCGCTGAACGTGCTCATGGAACTGGCTGACCATCTTGGCGGGCAATCGGTGGCGGCGCCTTCCGCAAGGGCGCGCGATGCGGTTCGCCTCCTTGTGTCCTTCTCAATCGAGATTCGAACGATGAGCAGGGGCCTGCATGTGGCCGCTTGATGCGGATGGCAGCCCGGCGGCCTGGCCGACAACGTGTCTTCAATTCACTCCCGAAGGGACTTCTGTGAACCCACCGAGCACTCTCGCTTTCGTCCTGCGCTTCTACGGCTTCTCGTTCGTCGGCGGCCTGGCCGTCCTGGCCCTGTCCATCGTCGGCCTGGTGAACTTCACGCCCGACCCGCCCGAGCTGCCCTACGAGTCGCTGGTCAGCATGCTGGGCATCTGGCCGTACGTCATCGCCATGCCCCTGGGCAGCTTCATGGCTGCGCGCGCCTGGCTTCGTGGCAGCGCGCTGCGCAACGGGCGCGGCTGACCGGAGGTCCTCCATGAGTTTGATGACTACACCCCAGGGCCTGGATGCCATCGTGCAGGCCACGGCCCAGCTGGCGCAGGGGCCCAGCGGCTGGCGCTTCGAGCGGATCAACGAACGCAGCATCAGCGTGAAGTCACCCACCTTCACCCTGCCGTTCGTTGTCGGCCTGGATTCGCCGGGCAGTTGCCAGCGCGCCTTCTACAACCTGGCAGCCGATGTGTTGGACGGCGCGTCTGCGCGCCCTGCGGCTGGGGCCAGTGATGAGGGGGGCGCGATGGCCGCGCTTCGAGCGGTCCTGGCGACCGAAACAGCCGCGCAGATCCTCCACCGGCTCGAGGAAGGGCAGGGCACCGATACGGACGATGGGCGGGCCTGGATGAAGGCACGCGATCTGGCCCGGCCGGCACCGGCCATGCTTCCGGAGCTCCAGTCATGAGCGAGGACTTGGCCCGCAGAGCCGCGTTGTCGGTGTGGAAGTTCGAGCCCGCCTACCAGGCGCTACAGAACGCAGAGCGGGCCCTGGCGCAGGCTCAGGAAGCCGCCTCGGCGGCCCGGGCAGCCTGGGCCCAGGTGGTGGGGCAGAGGCCCGAGCTGTTCCCGGCCGAGGCGCACGCCGCCGCTGCGGCGGGAACTGCGGCGGTGGCCACCGACCTGAAGACGATGCCCGGCCAGGCCGACGCCCACCTGCGAGCCTTGCTGCGCTACACCGAGGGCTTCTACGCCACCGCCATCGAGCACGGCATGAAGGCCGGCCCGACAGCAAATGCGATCGCGCATGTTGAGCGTGCTGGCAAGGCGCTCCACGAGATCGTGCATGCCCAGGCGAAGATCTTGGCCGCATCGGCAGCCTCACCAATCCCTTTGGGCCCGTGGATCGCACCTGGTGCCGTCCAGGCCCCGGCAACGGCTGGCGGCACGGACTGACATGAGCGGCCGGCAGCACCTCAAACCACGACCATCGGGCTGGGCCTACGGGCTCACCGAGCCGTGCGTTGCTGACGTCGAGGGTGCGCTCGAATCGCTGCAGCAGATGTGGGACTACTGCGACGACGTGATCCGGAGCGGTCGGACCTTTGGTGCGACGCCGGGTGCAATGCGGCAATGGTCCCGCTCCCTCACCGTCGTGGAGTTGCTGGCGAAGAAGTACCTGGAGCGACCTGAGACCGAGAGGGACGGCGTGCAGGCCGTGCGTTCTGCCGGTGGCCCATCGTCGTCTGCGCAGCACGCCGGCTTGGTTGACAAAGCTGCCGAAATGCAGACTTCGCCGGTTGACAAAACCCCTGAACTGCAAGGTCAGGCCCTACCGGTCTCCACGCCTGGCGAGCATGGGTCCGTCAGCCAGATCGTCCAGGGCGCCGCCGGCGCCGGGGCAGACGCGGTTGGGCCGCGCGCTGTGTTTCAGCCGGGTGACCGGGTCAACTGGGCGGTCGACGCGGGCATGCGCGGCGTCGTGCTGCCCGTGCCGGCGATCGTCCGCCAGGTCGGCGCAGAGCACGTGGTGATCGAGATGGCGCAGCGGGTCGCCGGGCAGTGGGTGCGCGTCGCCAAGGAAGTGCCGTCGGCGCGACTGTTCCACCGCACGGACCACGTCGCCGCCCTGGATGAAGGCGAGGGCTGACCCAGTGCAGGCAGCGTGCGTCGTTTGCCCACCTCGTGTGCCGGCCTGGCCGTGGCAGAGGCGACCGCCCCATGCCAACCAATCGCAACATCGCCTGCAGCGCAGCCCGGAACGCGGGTTCTCCGTCGACGCTGCAGGAGTTCACGTCGGACGGATGGAAAGGATTCGTGATGAGCACTGACACCCTGCACCGCACCAGCGTCCGCGACCACGGGCGCCGCACCGTCGCGCAATTGATTGCGTATTCCGGTCTGACTGACCACCTGTGCCGGTGTCAGCTGACCACACAAGCATGTCCCCGCTTGTGTTGACCGGTCCCAGGGCTGGAGGCGGCTAAGACTGCTGGTTGATCTGTACTTTCCTGTGGACAACCAAGCCGAGGGTCGCTGATTTGAGTATTGGTGGTCGATTTCGCTTGGATCAGCCGCTACTCTTAATGAAAGCATCTTTCCACGGCCGAGCCGGCAGAATGAATCGGTCTGAGTTGCCACCGGTAATCCAATGCAGCACTCTGGGACCAAAGCCGCTCCCACAAGTCACGCCGAAGGCCTGTTCCGGACGCTAGTGCTGGCGGGGTCGCGGGGCTACGCCGAGTACGAAAAACCTCCCTTCGGTCCAGTTTGTCTTGGGCGCAGACTGCGGCTCGCGGTGGTTCGAGCGCGACACCGAGGGCGGGACGCAGGTGGGGCGTGCCGACCGAAGCTGAACGATTTGCATAGGCTCAAGCCTGCACAGCTCTTCCATCAAGTGAAGCCGCCATTTGATCCAATCTAATGGTGGCTGCTCAGCAGCCCTGATGCAGTTCAAGACCGCTGCCGCAATTCAGACCTTGCTTGCGAGGTCAAGCTTTCGATGCACGTAGGAGATCAGCGCGAAGATGTCGAGGGCGTCTTGCTCCGGCATGGGCCACACCACCTTCGGCGCATGGGCCGTCGGGTTGCGGATTGCCCCGAAGACGCCGACGAGCAGATTCGCGAACCCCTTCTGTTCGCTGAGCTCCGTCTCGGTCTTCAGGCCGTTGATGGCAATGATCGGCGCTTTCGTCGATAGCGCCTGGTTGACAAGTTCCGCACCGTCGTTCGTCAGTCCGGACATCTGGCGAAGCCGCTCGGCGACCCCCTTCACTGCCTCAAGCACTGCGTGAAAGTAGTTCTCCGCCAGTAGCTCCGCCGTGCAGTAAACAAAGACCTGCGGGTGCGTGCCGCGGGCGTGTAGTGTGTCTGCGAGGTGCTTGGCTCGGGCGAGCGCGCCAGAAACTGTCGTCTCCCTGGTCGTATGAACAACCTGGCCTTGCTCGTTGACCGCGTAGCCGGCGAGTGACATGGCAACGTTGAGCCCATCTCGCATGCGTCGGAACTTCTCAGGCTGCTGCACGAATCGGGCGGGCTTCATGGCTCGATTGACGAACATGACAAGGTGGTTGCCCACTTGATGCTTGTTCTGCTGGTGCGCCAGCGCGTTGAAGAGGCGCTTCCACTTGGTCAATCCGGGCGATGGATCTTCAACCTGCATGTCCGCAAGGATGCTTCCGATCTCAGGCCCCGTGAGGCCTTCGCTGGTGTCGCCAAGGACACGGCATACCGCCTCTACCAGTGAGACGTCAAAACAAGGCAAGCGATTCATCGTCGTTCAGCGCCAGCTGCTTGTGCTTCGCACATACGCCTCTGAGCTCGTTCGAATTTGGACTCGTCCATTCTCTTGTTGCTTCGCGTGCAGCGACAGCCTTTCGCGCCAGCTGCATCCGTCATGAGGACGGATGTTCGGGCTGTGACGGATATCTCGCTACTGCGAACAACTCTCGGCGGTGGAGCCGTCATTTAGCCGTCTTGGCAGATGTCGGGTGCAGGTCCACCCGGGTAAACTTCTGCCGTGCGCCGTAGCTTGACCACCCTCATCCTGATGCTCTGCATGTGCTGGCAAGCGCTGGCCCATGCTGGCATTGCCGTGGTGATGGCGGACGCTCGCGAGCACCAGCACGCGGTGATGCACTTCGAAGGCGAAGCTCACCATCACGATAGCCACGATGATGACGACGACGACGGTGTGCATAAAGACCGTTCCGTCGCGTCGGCCCAGCACCTGGCCAGTGACGCCAGTTCCTGTGCACCGGCGCTGATTGGGGTTGTCAATCTGACGCTGCCGCAGCTGCCTCCAGAGATGCCTGCTCAGGCGACGGCGACTGCTTTGCCCCCTCCGTTCCTGGCCGGTCCCGAGCGACCGCCCAAATCCAAGTCCTGAACTCCGCTGCTGCCCGCGCTTGAAGCGCGGCTGTCGTTCGCTCTGGCGGTGACTGCGTTCGCCCCTCGGCTTCGTGCCGATGCGTCGCGCGTTGCTGTCCTCATGCATCAGGACTCTCGTGAAAACTCATCCATGGCTCGTCCCATGGCTCGTTGGCGGCACCCTTGCCGCCAGCGCGCTCGCCTGCGCCGCACAGGCCCAGCCTGTTCTACCCGCGGTATCTCCCGCTGCAACACGGCCTAGCCTCGCTCAGGCCATCGCTGCCGCTTGGCAACGCTCCATCGAGGCCACCCAGTCGCAAGGTCAGCAGCGCCAGGCGCAGGCTGACCAGACGGTCGCCAGCAGTTGGCTCGCAGCGCCACCGGCGCTTCAAGCCTCTCAGCGCCAAGGCCGGGGCAGCGCCGCCGAAGGGCAACGAGAGACTGAACTGGGGGTTGCTCTTCCTGTTTGGCGCATCGGCGCTCGAGCAACAGCCGGCCAGGCGGCGCAGGCTGAACTCGAATGGGCGCAGGCGGCGGAATCAGCTGCCCGGCTGCGCCTTGCCGGCCAAGTTCGCGAAACGCAGGGCCAGCTGGCCGGACTCGAATCAGAGCACCGTCTGGCCGCGCTTCAGAACCAGCTTCTCCAGCGTCTCGCCGAGGACGTGGACCGTCGCGTCAAGGCCGGCGACCTCGCGCCGGCAGACGCCATGGCCACGCGCGCCGAGTGGCTCGCCAGCCAGGCGCAGGAAGCGGAAGTCCAGCAAAAGCTGCGTGCCCAGCAAGCCCAATGGCAATGGCTGACCGGGCTGGCCATTCCTGCTGAGCCGGAGCCGCCCCGCGCGGCATCCGGCTTCGATCTCGACGAGGCCCATCCGGAGCTTCAGCTGGCTGCACGCGCCGTCGAACGCGCCCAGCGCAAGCTCTCGCTGGCCCAGGTCCAGCGCGGGGACAACCCCGAGCTGGGCGTGCATCTGCGCCAGGAACGCCCCGGCCAAGGCATGCCCACCCAGAGCAGCGTCGGTGTCTCGTTGCGCCTGCCTTTCGGCACGGACACGCACGCACAACCGCGCATCGCTGCAGCACTCACCGAGGTGGATCTCGCGCTGACCCAGCAACAGCGCATCCGCGACCGGCTGGCCGCTGAACTGCAGCTGGCACGCACGCAGTTGCAAGCGGCTGAATCCCAAGCGCAACTCGAAGCCCAGCGCGCCATGCTGCTGCGCGAGCGCGCCGGCCACATCGAAAAGGCCTTCAAGGCCGGCGAATCCCCACTGCCCGAACTGCTTCGGGCACTGGGCGCCGCTGCTCAAGCTGAGGCTGCCAGCGAACGCCAGCAAGCCCATCTGCGCCTCGCCCAGGCGCGACTCCAACAAGCCCAAGGATTGCTCCCATGACCCGCACCCTTCTGCTGCGCACGCTAGCTTCCGCCGTGCTAGCGACCAGCTTTTGCCTGAGCGCCATCGCCGGCCCTGGCGCGCACGGCCCCAACGGCGAACACCTCGACGCCCCCGCCACTGCGGCGGCGCCGGGCAACAGCCGGCCGCGCCTCGAAGCCAAGACCGAGCAGTTCGAGCTGGTTGCGACGCTGGGCGGCGGCGAGTTTTCGATGCTGATCGACCGCTTCGCCACCAACGAACCGGTGCTCAATGCACAAGTTGAAGTTGAAAGTGGCGGCCTGAAGGCCAAGGCCCCTTTCCACGATGACATTGGTGACTACGCAGTGGCTGACGAAGCCATGCTGAAGCTGCTGGCCACGCCCGGCGAGCACGCCATCGTCATCACGGTCATCCACGGGAACGAGTCGGACCTGCTGGACGGCACGCTCAAGGTCAGCGCGGCACAAGCCCAGGAAGCTGCCGAGGCCCCGCACAGCCACGACCATGCCGGCGGCGACGACCACGGCCACGAGCACACCACCGGCTCGCGCAAGCTATGGACGGGGGTGGGCGTCATCGCCGCTATGTTGATCGCCGTCGCCGCGTGGCGCCGCCGCGCCGGTGCCAAGACTTGGAACGGAGGCCAGGCATGAAGCACCCACTGCTCACCCTCGGCCTGCTGGTGGCCGCTATCACCGCCTTCGCTGGGCCCGGCGCCCACGGCCCCAATGGCGAACACCTCGACCAGGCGGGGCCGACGAATGCATCCGGCCTCGCGCGCCTGCCCGACGGCAGCGTCAACGTGCCCAAGGTGGCTCAGCGACGCATGGGTTTGCGCACACTGATCGCGCCCGAGACCGAAGCCGCGGCCACGCTGGAGCTGCCGGGCCGCGTCGTTCAGGACCCCAACGCCAGCGGCCGCGTGCAGGCGAGCCACGGCGGCCGCATCGAGCCGGGGCCCAAGGGTCTGCCGGTCCCAGGCCAGGCCGTTCAGAAGGGCGACATCCTCGCCTGGCTGCATCACCATGCCGATCCCTTTTCCCAGGCCAACCAGGAGGCTCAGCGCGCCGAGCTCCGCGCGGGTCGCCAACTCGCGGAGCAGCGGCTCAAGCGGCTGGAAGGGCTGGAGGGCACGGTGCCGCGCAAGGAGATTGAGGCCGCACGCCTGGAAGCCGAATCCCTCGCTGCCCGCGAGCGCAGCATCGCCGCGAGCCTGGAGGCGCGCGAACCGCTGCGGGCCCCGGTGTCCGGCGTCATCGCCCGCTCCGAGCTGGCGGCAGGCCAGGTCATCGACGCCCGAGACGTGCTCGTGGAGATCGTGGACCCCGCGCGCCTGATGGTCGAGGCGCAAACGCCCGACGTCACGCTGGGCCAGCGCATCGCTGGCGCCCAGTTGGCGGGCGTGAGCGGCGTCAAGTTGCAGCTGGCCGGTGTGCCCCGGTCGCTGCGCGACGGCACGCTGCCCTTAAGCTTCCGCGCTCAAGGCGACAAGTCGGTCCCGCTGGCTGTCGGCCAGACGGTGAGCGTCATCGTGGCGCTGAAGGACAGCGCCAAGGGTGTCGTGCTGCCAGCTGAGGCCGTAGTCCGCAGCCCGGTCAACGAGCCCGTCGTCTGGATCAAGACCGGCGCGGAGCGCTACACGCCCCAGCCGGTGCAGGTGAAGCCGCTTGGCGCCAAGACCGTGCTGGTCACCCGCGGCCTCGCAGCAGACAACCGCGTCGTGGTGCAAGGCGCACCACTGATCGCGCAGATCCGCTGAGGAGACGGCCATGTTCAATTGGATCGTCCTCACCAGCCTGCGCAACCGGCTCTTCGTGCTGGCCATTGCCGCGCTGCTGATGGCCTACGGCGGCTACACGGCCTGGCGCACGCCGGTCGATGTCTTCCCCGACCTGAACAAGCCGCTGGTCACCGTGCTGACCGAGGCAGGGGGCATGGCGCCCGAGGAGGTGGAGCAACTCGTCAGCTTCCCGATCGAGACGGCGCTCAACGGCATGCCCGGCATCACCCGGGTGCGGTCGACCTCGGGCATCGGCCTGTCCATCGTCTACGCCGAGTTCGACTGGGGCACCGACGTCTACCGCAACCGCCAGCAGGTGTCCGAGCGGCTGGCGCAGCTGCGCGGCCAGTTGCCCGCCGAAGTGACGCCCGTCATGGGGCCGGTCTCGTCCATCATGGGCGAGGTGATGCTGATCGCGCTGCCGCTCAGCGCGGGGCAAGCGACGCCGATGCAAGCCCGCGAGTACGCCGACTTCGTGCTGCGGCCACGCCTGCTGGCCATCCACGGGGTGGCGCAGGTCATCCCGATCGGAGGCGAGGTGCGCACGCTGCGCGTCGAGCCCGACACGGCCCGCATGGCGCAGCTGGGTGTGTCGCTGACCCAGGTGGAGCAGGCACTGCGCGGCTTTGCCGGCAATGCGGGCGGCGGCTTCATCGACCTGAACAGCCGCGAGTACCTGATCCGGCATCTGGGCCGCACCAACCGCATCGAAGACCTGCAAGGCATCGCCGTCGCCTGGAAGGACGGACGCGCCATCCTGCTGGAGCAGGTCGCCAGCGTGCGCTTCGCGGCAGGCCTCAAGCGCGGCGATGCGGGCTACAAGGGTGCGCCGGCCGTCATCGTCAGCGTGCAAAAGCAGCCGGCCGCCGACACCGTGAAGCTGACTCACCAGATCGAGACGGCCCTGGAAGAACTCAAGCCCGGCCTGCCCAAGGGCTTGAGCGCGCCCAAGGTCCTGTTCCGCCAAGCGGACTTCATCGAGGCCTCGATCTCCAACGTGACCGGTGCGCTTCGCGACGGCGCCATCATGGTGGCCATCGTGCTGTTTGCCTTCCTGCTGTCAGCCCGCACGACGTTGATCTCGCTGGTCGCAATTCCGCTGTCGCTGGCGGTCACGGCGCTGGTGTTCCGCCTGCTGGACCAGTCGATCAATGTGATGACGCTGGGCGGCCTGGCCATCGCCATCGGCGAGTTGGTGGACGACGCGGTGGTGGATGTCGAGAACATCCAGCGCCGGCTGCGCGAGAACCGTTCGCTGCCTGTGCCGCGTCCGGTGCTAGAGGTGGTGCGCGCCGCCAGCGTGGAGGTGCGCACTGGCATCGTCTACGCAACCCTGATCGTCGTCCTCGTCTTCGTGCCGTTGTTCGCGCTGCCGGGCATCGAGGGTCGGTTGTTCACGCCACTGGGCATCGCTTACATCGTGTCCATCCTGGCGTCGATGGGGGTGTCCATGACCGTCACGCCGGTGCTGAGCGCCTTCCTGCTGCCGCGCATGAAGCGGCTGGACCATGGCGACAGCCCGTTGGTCGCACGGCTCAAGCACTGGGACGGGCGGCTGCTGGCCTGGTCCTTCCCGCGCGCCCGGCTGCTGATGGCTGCGGCTGTGCTGGCCGTCGCGGCCGCGGCGGCCAGCGTGCCGTTCTTCCCGCGCGCCTTCCTGCCGGCCTTCAACGAGGGCTCGCTGGTGCTGTCGCTGATGTTCAACCCGGGGACTTCGCTGGCCGAGGCCAACCGCATGGGCGCGCTCGCGGAGACGCTGATCGCCCAGGTGCCCGAGGTCACGCAGGTGGGGCGCCGCACCGGCCGCGCCGAGCTGGACGAACACGCCGAGGGCGTGCACTCGGCCGAGATCGACGTGGACCTGCGCCGCGACGGCAAGCCGGTGGACCGCGAGGCGGTGATGGCCAGCATCCGCGCCCAGCTTGCCTCTCTGCCGGCGCAGGTGGCGATCGGCCAGCCGATCTCGCACCGGTTGGACCACCTGCTCTCCGGTGTGCGCGCCCAGATCGCCGTCAAGATCTACGGCGACGACACTGACACGCTGCGCGGCCTGGCCGAGCAGATGCGCGCCGGGCTCACCGGCGTACCCGGCCTGGTGGACCTGACCGTTGAAAAGCAGGTGCTCATCCCGCAAATTGCCGTGCGGCTGGACCAGCGCAAGGTGGCCCAGGCAGGGTTGTCGCCCGGTGAGGCAGTGCGCGTGCTGCAAGCGTTGACGGACGGCGCTCACGGCGCGCAAATCGTCGACGGCCAGCGCCGCTACGACCTGGTGCTGCGCCTGCCCGACGACCAGCGCAGCCCTCAGGACCTGGCCCGCACCTTGATCGACACGCCAGCCGGGCGGCTACCGCTGTCCAGCATCGCCACGGTCGAGGAGTCCGACGGACCCAACCAGATCGGCCGCGAGAACGGTCGGCGGCGCATCGTCGTCTACGCCAACACCGATGGTCGCGACATGGGCCGCGTCATCGGCGATATCCGGCAGGTCATTGCCAAGACGACCCTGCCCACGGGGGCTTTCATCAGCCTGGAGGGGCAGTTCCAGGCGCAGGAACAGGCCACCCAGCTCATCGTGGTGCTGTCGGGTGTGTCGCTGGCGATGATGTTCCTGGTGCTTTACACGCGCTACCGCTCGGCCGTGCTGGCGGGAGTCATCATGGCCAACATCCCGCTGGCGCTGATCGGCGCCGTCGTGGCGATGTGGCTGGCCGGCGTCACGCTGTCGGTGGCCACGATGGTCGGTTTCATCACCCTGGCCGGCATTGCCACCCGCAACGGCATCCTGAAGGTCAGCCACTACATCAACCTGTGTCGCTTCGAGGGCGAACGCTTCGGCCAGCCCATGATCGTGCGCGGCTCGCTGGAGCGGCTCACGCCGGTGTTGATGACGGCATTGGTCGCGGCCTTCGCGCTGACGCCGCTGCTGCTGGCAGGTGACGAGCCCGGCAAGGAGATCCTTCATCCGGTGGCGGTCGTCATCTTCGGTGGCTTGGTCAGTTCTACCCTGCTGGACACGATCCTCACACCCGTGATCTTCTGGCTGGTGGGCGAGAGACCCCTGCAACGCCTGCTGACTCCGGAAGAGAACGCCTCCCCTGGGCAAGCCCAGGAAGCGTTTTGAACCTCATGGCCCTGCGGCGCCGCCTGTGCAAGAGCGCCGCGCAAACATTGGAGATGAACATCATGAAGACCAAGCAACTGCTGATTGCCGCCCTGCTGGCATCGAGCGCCCTGGCCATGAACCCAGCGATGGCTCACGGATCGGCGGCACCCCGTCACGGCGGCATCGTGCAGGTCGCCAATGACGTGAACTTCGAGTTGGTGGTGGAGGCCGACGGTGCCACCATCTACCTCGTGGATCACGACGAGGACATGCCCTCCAAGGGCATCTCGGGCAAGCTGACGGTGCTGAATGGCGCGCAGAAGACCGAGGTCGATGTGAAGGCCACCGAAGGCAACAAGCTGCGCGCCACCGGCGTGAAGATCGCCCCCGGCGCCAAGGTGGTCGCGGTGCTGAACAACGTCGAAGGCAAGACCGCTACCGTGCGGTTCACCGTCAAGTGAAGATCGCCATGAGCATCCTGATCCGCTCGATGTCTGCAGCCCTGCTGCTCACTGTTGGCGCCACAGGCTGGGCGTCAGACGCACCGCGCGACAACGCGACGCTGGCCGCCAGGTCCGAGGCCGTGTTCGGGAAGCAGCCGGGCCAGAGCTTCGACGCCCAGGCGGTCAAGCCGGCGGCTGCCGGGCCCCGCACCGAGACCGTGACGGTGACGCTCAAACCCGGCAAGGGCGCCGAGGTGCAAGCCGAACTCGACGCGGGTCAGGGCCTGGTGTTTCAGTGGACGGCCAGCGCTGATGTGGCTGTGGACCTGCATGGCGAGCGAACCGGCTCGCAGTCGGAGTACACCAGCTACGACATCGAAGGCGCTCAGCGCGAAGGCGCCGGCACCTTTGTCGCGCCGTTTGCCGGCACCCATGGCTGGTTCTGGAAGAACAAGGGCCAGCAGCCTGTCACCGTGACCGTCACCATCACCGGCTTCCACAAACGCCTGGTGCGGCACGGAGGGCAGCCCTGAGGGCTGTACCGACCATGTCTGTTCATTGGAACCTCCCAGCACTTCGAGGCGGCCTGCTTGCGCTGCTGGCGGCGGCGCTGTTTGGTGTCAGCACGCCGATGGTGCAGAAGCTCGGGCTGGGCCTCGGTCCCTTCACCACGGCTGCCTTGCTGTACTTGGGGGCGGCCGTCATCGGGGCTCTGCTTCGCCAGCACGTCAGCAAGGAAGCTCGGGTGCTGCGTGGCGATGTGCCGCGGTTGCTGTTGGTCGCCCTGTTCGGCGCCGTGTTGGGGCCCGTGGCGCTGGCATGGGGTCTGCAGCGGACCAGCGGCACTGGGGCATCGCTGATGCTGACGCTGGAAGCTCTGTTCACGGCCGTCCTAGCGTGGCGCCTGTATGGCGAAACGATGGATAGGCGTGTTTGGGTCGCCATGCTGTTGCTGCTTGCCGGCGGGGTGCTGTTGATCTTGGACCAGGGCTTGGCGTCCAGCGGGCAGTGGCTGGGGTTGCTGGCTGTGCTGGCTGCCACCGCTGCCTGGGGCATGGACAACACCCTGTCTCGGGCCCTCGCCGAGCGCGACCCCGCCCAGGTGGTACTGGCGAAAGCCGCACTGGGTGCGACCGCCACCGTGGTGCTGGCGCTGGCCACGGGCGAGCCGATGCCAGGTTGGGCCGCCGCCGCGGGGCTGATGGCCGTGGGCGCTACCGGGTACGGCCTGAGCCTGCGCTTCTACCTTTTGGCTCAGCGGGAGTTCGGCGCCGCACGCACGGGCTCGGTCTTCGCCTTCGCGCCGTTCATAGGCGCTGCGCTGGCCTTCGCGCTAGGTGACCGTTCAGCGGGCTGGGGCATGGCGCTGGGCGGCCTGTTGATGTTGGCTGGCGTGGCCCTGCATCTGGCTGAGTCGCACGATCACGAACACGAGCATGAGGCGTTGGAGCACGAGCATGCCCATCGCCATGATGACGGCCACCACGATCACCATCATGACGTGATGCCCGCTGGTGCACACAGCCACGCCCACCGACACGAGCCGATGCGGCACAGCCATGCACATGTGCCGGACGTGCATCACGGGCACAACCACTGAGGACGCGGCCGTGCGACAACAGCAGCGCTCCAGTTTGATTCTCATCTCCGTCGTGGTCGCCTTGGGTGGCTGCGCGGCGGCATCGACGCGCTCCGTTCAGCCTGACGGCGTCTATTGCTATCGCATCGGCAAGTCCTACAGGCCGCAGCTGACTTGCACGAACAGCGCCGTGCCGTCTGATGCCTTGGAGGCCGAGGCTAAGCGCTTCGCCGCTGACCCTGGCGTTGCAACGCTCTATCTGGTGCGCAATCGCTGGGCGGATACCAGAAACGTCCTGCCCGTCCAGATAGGCCAGGACGGACGCGTCGACACGATCCCGAGATCACTGGCCCGTATCCGGCTGCCGCCTGGATCGCACCGGCTGAGTTTCGATTGGCAGGGTCAAGGGCAGGTCCAGACGGTCGAGCTTCGCGCTGGCGAAGTGCGATTCTTGGAGATCGACGGTTCGCTTTGGGCCTGGGGCAGCAGCTATGGATGGGCAGATGGCGACACCGAGGGCGCGCGGTCCCGCGCCCTGAAGTCAAAGCTGATCGCCGATTTGCGGCTTCATTGAGAGCCGACTGGTTCGCGCTAGAGGCCGAGCCTTGCTTTCAGCGCGGCTACCACCGGCTGTATGGCTGAGGGCGGGAAAGGCGACACGCTGCTGACGTTGATCTCGCAGAGCACGAAACTGCCGGGCCGTTCGCCCGACATGAAGTCGCAATCCCACAGCAGGGGAAGCTGTTCGCGGGCCAGGCCTACACGGGTGCGAAGCAGCTCAATCCATCCCGACTCAAGTTGCATGCGCAGCGCTTGGAACGGTGGATGTTCCGCAGGGTAGTACAAGCGCGGCCCCGGTGCCGGTGCAGGTTGGTCTCCACTCGCCGGATACAACGCATTGACCGCCTGGTGCCCGAAGCCAGCGACGCGATCTCCGACGAGATAGGCCCTCACCATGCCATCCACGAGCCGAGGCTGCCAAGCCTGGTCCACCATGTGACCACCGTTTTCGGGCTCAAAGTACGGTGCAAGTGTTCGTAGCAGCTCAGCCATGCTGAGTTGACCTTCTTCGGCATCACGCTGGGCGTGCCGCACCTTCATCAGCGGTGAGCCCTCGACTGACTCGACGCGCCATACGCCATTGCCGCTTTGGCCCCGGTACTGCTTCAACACGCGCGCACCGCGTTGCAGCCGTTGCGGCAGCTCGATCGCCAACTGGGCCAAGCTGTCGACGCGCAAAGCGTCGCTGCCAAAGGGCAGGTCACGCACCTCCACCAGGACGTCCTTGGTGCCCAGCTTGAGGATCGCGTCCGGGTGCGCGCTGACAAGCACGCCGGACTCAGCAGCATCGCGCAGCAGCGCATCCAGCCGGTCGCGCCGGCGTCCGCCCTCGATGGGGTTGCACCAGACGAGCACGGCCTGAACGCCACGCAATTGGGAAGCGACCTCGTCGGCGCAGTCATCGTTGTAGATGACCGGCTCAGTTGGAACGCCTGCGGCTGTGAAGGCAGCGTAGAGCGCGGCGAAGCGGCTCTCCGCCGGGTCGTTGCGGTCGCGTGCGGCTCGGTCGCCCGGGTAGAGCAATGCGATGTTGGGCTCGCCTCGCATTTTGGCTCACCCAGCAAGCTTGCCCACCACAGGCCGGCCGGAGGCGGTCCAGCCGTCGATGCCGCCAGTCAAGAAGCGCGCATTGCGCCCCGCGGCCCGGAGCCTCATTGCCGTTGATCGTCCGACCTCATGCCCATAGACGCAGTAGACAACCACAGGCTTGTCGGAAGGCAGGTCGGTGGCCCAGGTGCCCACCGCAGCCGGATCGCACCATCGAGCGCCTGGGATCATGGACTCGGCCTGCGCGAAAACGCCGTGACGCCTGACGTCGAGCACCAGGGCATCCGCCAAGGCACCGGCATCGGTCCCTAGCGTCTCGCTCGCAGCATGGACCGCAGCCTGGTAACGCTCGTAGGCCGCGGTCCAGTTGATATTGCTCATGAACGCGTCGACATATGCCCCGGCGGCCGCGCCGTAGTCCAAGTGATAGGCGTGCTCGTACATGTCCAGGGCGAGGATGGGCACGCCGCCGGCAACGGCATGGGTGTGGTCAGCCGCCCACTGGTTCACCAATGTTCCTTCGCGGGGCTGGAACACCAGAAGCATCCAACCCGAGCCACCGCCCAGGGCTTTGGCGCAGGCGACGAACTCCTCGCGCCAGCGCTCGACGCTGCCGAAGTTGGCATCGAGTGCAAGCGCCATGGCCGGCGCCATGGTGACGCCATCCCCGCCCAGGCCGGCGAAGTACAGCTCATGCAGCAGCACGGAGTTCGTGGCAATCAGCTCCTCGCGCTTCAGGCCGTTGAGCTGAAAGCCCGGCGCCTGGCCGAAGTCCAGATCGCTCAACTGCCTGCGAATCGCGTTCAGACGCTTGGCCGCGCCGGCGTAGTTGTTCTGGTGATGGCTGAGGAGGAGCTTGTCTGACAGGCCGTGCAGGCCCATGGTGTCAAAGGGCAGTTCGGCGATCTGCAGGTCCATGGGAGCTCCTGTCTTCAAGCGTGGGATAAGGGGTAAAGCACCAGCCCGGCGATCGCCGCGACTGCGACGACAACTGGCTCAGGCAGCTTTTTGAAGCGCCAGAGCACGGCAACGGTGATCAGGGCTAACGCGGCCGTCGCCACGTCGCTGATGGAGCGCTGACCGATGACGACGACAGCCCCCGTGATCGCACCGATGGCGGCTGCCGTCACGCCATCGACAAAGGCCACGATCCCGGGGCGCTTGCCGTGCTTCTTGAAGTACGGCGCCGGCAAGATGGTGAAGAGGTAGCAAGGGATGAACGTCGCTGCTGCCGCGACCGTGGCGCCCCAGAAGCCTGAGACCAGATAGCCAATGAACCCCGTCGTGATGACCACGGGGCCGGGCGTGATCATGGCGACAGCCACGGCGTCAACGAACTGCCGGTCGTTGAGCCAGTGGTACTCCTGCACCACGCCGCCGTACAGGAACGGCACGATGGCAAGGCCGCTGCCGAACACAAAGCTCCCGGCATAGGCGAAGTAGGCGCCAAGCTGGCCGAGCTTGTGCCAGTCCAGGTTGTCAATCGCGAAGAACGCTGCCAGCGGCGCCGCAATGCTGTTGGCCTGCCCGCGCGCGAGCCACTTCGGTGGCGCTCGTAGCAGCCACACCAGCACGCCGGCACCCAGGAAGATCCAGATCACCTCGGACTTGGTCACCACCGTGACCGCAGCGCTGACGGCGAAGATGGCCCACAGCAGCTTGTCCTTGCCGATGTTCTTGGTCGTGAGCTTGTAGGCGCTCATCGCGATGATGCCGATGACCGAGGCGCCCACGCCGTAGAACACGGCCTGCATCCAGCCAATGCCGCCGAAAGCCGCATAGGCTGCGCCAATGGCCACGACCATCAGAAAGGATGGCAGCACGAAGGCGATGCCCACCAACGTCGCGCCGAGCACGCGGTAATGCACGTAGCCAAGGTAGATGGCGAGCTGGGCGGCCAGCGGGCCCGGCATCAACTGCGCCAGGGCCATGCCCTCCTTGTAGTCGCCTTCCGTGATCCAGCCGCGCTTCTCGACAAGGTCGCGGTACATGTAGCCCACCAGCGCGACAGGACCGCCGAAGCCCCAGGTGCCCAGCGCCAGCATGTAGCGCACGATCTGCCACAGCGAGTAGCGCGGCAGCGCGGGCGTGTTCTCGGGCGTGTTCATCGTGCGGCTGCCTTGTGTTGGGAGGCTGCGGTCTCGCGCAGGAAGTGGGCGTAGAGCGAATCCAGCACTGTGCTCATCTCGGCCAGGAGAGCGTCGTCGTCTGTCAGACGCTCCCGAGCACCGGACATCACGGCCTCGAAGCCTTTGGCTTCCGGCACAGGCTCGCCGCCGACGTCGAGCACGTGGACGACCTTGGCAAGGCGCATCAATGCACCGTCGGATTCCAGGCCGAAACTCGCCATCAGCGTCTCGAAGGTCACGCGATCGCCTGCGTGGCTGAAGGCTGCGCCGTCGAAATCGAAGCCCAGGGCGCCCTCGGGGCAGTCCGAGGGCTTGGCCAGCCAGAGGAAGCTCGCTTCCTTGTCGATAAAGCGACCAATCAGCCAGGCGCTTGCGGCCCGGTCCACCCACAGCCGCCTGCGCGTCGCCCAAAGCCGCCCTTGGTAGTCGGTGATCTTCAGCCGCGGGATACGTCCCTCGGTCTGCTGCGGTTCGCCCGGTGACAGCAAGCTCTCGATGCGTTTGTTCAAGTCCGCCCACGCCGCTTCGGCCTCTGCGGCGGCCTCCCCGGGGAAGAAGTCGATGGCCCGCAGAGCGTCGAACTCGCGCAGCTGCTTGCGCTGCAGCCGGGCCAGCTCTGCTGGGCTCAAGGATGCGAGACCAGCGTTTGCCTCCTGCCAGGCCTTGCGCAATTCCGCGTACTCCGACTGGCGGTCAAAGAGGTGGCGATAGGCCTCGTTCTCGTCCGCGGTGCGGGGCTCGACGGCCATCAGCCACGCGCTGCCCCCCTCGCGCTGGCACTCATCAGCCAGGGCCTGCAGGGCCTGCTCGCGTTCTGCGCTGGCAGGCAAAAGGTAAGCACCGTCGCGGATCGCAGCACAGCCGAGCGCCTTGAATCCGCGCCAGATGCGCATTCGGGCGGTCGCACTCGAGGTCGGCAATGAAACAACGAGCAGCACCCATGGGGTGATTGTCTGTGGCATGTAGGAAATTCTACAGCAATGTAGGTATCGCTTCAACTCTCTGAAGGAGGCGCTCGCCTGCACTCCTAGCTACGCCATTGCGCTCCCCTTTCACTGGCGCCTCAGGCCGAGCAGGAGTGGCGTTGACTTGGCATAATCGAACTTAACGAACTTGCCAAACGAAAGGATCGCATGATCGTCCTGAAGGCTCCCCTGGAGCAGGTGCTTGATGCACTTCAAGTGGTTGCTGGCAACTGTGGTCGGCGGCACCAACTCCCCGTACTCGCCGAAGTGATGATCAGCAGGCGTGGATCGGGAGCCAACTACTTTGACTACATGCGCCGCGTGTTTCAGCAGACGCCGGCGCAGACTGTCGTCGTGCATCCCTGTGGCGAACCTGCCCGCCCGGTGATAAAGCTCAAGCGGGCTCACGCGCAAGCGTTGTCGCGCGGTTTCTTCGGCGCGACGAAGGTCAATGCGCGCAATGCCCCTTGAATCGGTCGATCGAAGTTGCCATGAAGTCCACCTCCAGCACTTACCCATCCGCACAAAGCTCAGCAAGCGCGCCCCGCGCCACACAGCGACCGTCGCCCTATGTCTCTGCCACTCAAACTCGCGCACTACTGGCCGGCAGCCTCGCTGCCCGCACTGAGCGCTTGCAGGCTGGCGACATGGTGACCACGGAGCAGGCTGCCGAGCTCGCCAGCACCACCCGCGTGACCATCAACGCATGGATCGCCAAGGGACGAGCCATCGGCTTGACCCAAACCCGTCGCGGCTTTCGACTGCCGAAATGGCAGTTTGAGCCCGCGTTGTGGGATGTGATTCCCGAGCTTGCCCAGGCCTTGGGGACCAGCGAAGGCTGGGCTCTGTTGTCGTTTCTAGAGACGCCTCTTGGCAGTCTCAACGGACGGACACCTCGCCAGGCGATCGAACAAGGCGATACGGCGCGCGTCCTCGCACTGGCATTGGCGGAGGGCACTTGATCGACCCGCATGAAGCTTGCCGACCTCGAATTTGTACCCAGTTTTGAGCTACCCGCTCCCACCGTCCTCTATCGCGTTCAACGTATCCGCGCCCGCCGTGGCACCGTGCGGATCGGGCGTCTCCTACTGCCGCCCTCGGGCCTGCTGAGCGGGCGCTTTGATGTCGCCGGTGTGTCGGTAGGCTACTTTGCCGAAGCGCCCGAGACCGCGGTCTATGAATCTTTGTGCCGACGTGAAGTCATCAGCGTATCCATGCAGGCAGCGGCACAGAGAGCACTGCTGTGCTTGCAGACTGCGGCGCCGTTGAAGCTGCTGGATCTGCGCATGCACGCCAGCAGCTGGCCGGTGCTCCAGTCACTTCGTCTGCACCATACGCAAGAGCTTGCTATGCAGGCACTCGGCCAGGGATTCGCCGGTATCGCTTACTGCTCGGCGCAGCAGCACGGCATGGACTGCTACGCCATCTTCGGTGATGGATTGCGGTCGCTCCGAGCCCTCTGGGCCGAGAGTCTCACCGAGCCCGGCACCGGGAATCTCCACGGCATGCTTGCTGCAGCACTGAAAGGCTCCCAGGTGCCGCTCACACCTTGAGATAGCCTGGCTACGGCTGTGCTGCCGATCGCGCGCATTGAGGCAGATGGCTTCCGGACACTGCCAAAGTCGGTGTGGCGCTGCCGATGGTCGAGCCACGTTTGCCCCCCATTGACTGGAAATGCAGTCATCAGCCACCACCCAGTGGCGCGGGCAATGTCCTAGCATCATCATCCGCATGAGTCGGACGCCAGAGATCCGGCTGCAGGGAGGAAACCATGGCAGTCAAAGCCATCTTCGTCGGCATCAACAAACAGCTCGACCCGAACATCGACGAGCTGACCGGCGCTGTGCGCGATGCCAAGGCGCTGAACGCGCTGTTCATGGACTCGGTACCGGACTTGAGCGCCCAGTTGCTCATCGATGAGCACGCCACCAAGGAGGCTGTCTCCAAGGCCATTTTCGGGACCCTGACCAGCGCGACAGCCGATGATGTGCTCGTCATCAGCTTTGCTGGTCACGGATCGCCGGATGGTGGATTGGCGCTCTACGACACTACGACGGCCGACCTGCCGGGCTCAACGCTGTCCATGGCGGATCTCGCGGACGCATTCAAGGCAACGCAAGCGAGAGTGGTCCTCTGCATCCTGGATTGCTGCTTCAGCGGCCACGCGCCTGGCCGGGTGCTCCAGGTTGCTGCGCAGCCGCGCAGTGTTTTCGCTGTTGAGCGGATCGCTGGCGAAGGCCGCATCCTGCTGTCTGCATGCACCGCGCGTGAAGTCGCCTGGGAGCAGCCGGGCACCGGCCACGGGCTGCTGACCTTCGCGGTGATCCAGGCCATGACTGGCGTTAACGACGATCACGTCAGCTTCCCGGCCGTAGCCGACCAGATCATCCAGATCGCACGCGTCGAGGCGCAGCGCCTCGGCGTTTCCCAGACACCGGTGTTCCTCGGCGCGGTCCAAGGTGGCTTGGTCTTCCCGCGTCTCAAGCGAGGAGACAACTACCAGGCCGCCTTTCCCTGGACAGCGGTTGAGCGGATCACGGGGCAGTTCGACGAATTGCTGGCTCACGGCTTCCCTAATGCGGTTGTCGACCAGTGGAAGGCTCGCTTCCAAGGCGGTCTCAATCCGTTGCAGCTGCGCGCCGTCAACGAGTTCGGTGTCCTGGCCGGCAAATCGCTGCTGACGGTCGCACCAACGAGTTCGGGCAAGACCATGGTGGGCGAGCTGGCCGCCGTGCAGTCCGTCGTGGCTGGGAAGAAGGCGGCATTCCTGAACCGCCCCGGGTATCGAGGAGGCTCCAACTCTAGAGAATGGAGCCATGAGGAAGTCCCCGAAGTTTTCACCTGAGGTGCGCGAGCGCGCCGTGCGCATGGTGCTGGAGCACCGTCACGAGCACCCGTCGCAGTGGGCCGCAGTCGAGTCCATCGCGGCCAAGATCGGCTGCGTGCCTCAGACGCTGCACACCTGGGTGAAGCAGCACGAAGTCGATGCTGGCCAGCGCGAAGGCGTCTCAACGGCCGAGGCCCAGCGCATCAAGGACCTCGAGCGCGAAGTGCGTGAACTGCGCAAGGCCAACGAGATCTTGAAGTTGGCCAGCGCGTTTTTCGCCCAGGCGGAGCTCGACCGCCGCATCAAGTCCTGAAGGTCTTCGTCGACCAGCATCGCCTGCAGTTCGGGGTCGAGTCGATCTGTCGCGTCATGCAGATCGCCCCGTCGGCGTACTGGCGCCATGCTGCCCGCCAGCGCAACCCGGCGCTGTGCTCGCGACGCGCGCAGCGCGATGCCAGCCTGGCGCCTCAGGTCTCGCGCGTGTGGCAGGCCAACATGCAGGTCTACGGTGCCGACAAGGTCTGGCGCCAGCTCAACCGCGAAGGCGTGGCGGTAGCGCGCTGCACCGTCGAGAGGTTGATGCGCCAGCAGGGCCTGCAGGGCGTGCGCCGAGGCAAGGCGGTGCGTACCACCGTCCCTGACCCGAAGGCGCCATGCCCGCTGGATAGGGTCAACCGACAGTTCCGGGCCGAGCGGCCCAACCAGCTGTGGGTCTCGGACTTCACCTACGTCTCGACCTGGCAGGGCTGGGTCTACGTGGCGTTCGTCGTGGACGTGTTCAGCCGGCGCATCGTGGGTTGGCGCCAGAGCAGCTCGATGCACACCGAGTTCGTGCTCGACGCGCTGGAGCAGGCGCTGTATGACCGCAAGCCGTCCGACGACGGCAGCCTGACGCACCACTCCGACAGGGGTTCGCAATACCTGTCCATTCGCTACAGCGAGCGGCTGGCCGAAGCCGGCATCGAGCCATCAGTGGGGTCCAAGGGCGACAGCTACGACAACGCCTTGGCCGAGACCATCAACGGGCTCTACAAGGCCGAGGTGATCCACCGACGCGGGCCGTGGAAGACCAAGCAGGCGGTGGAGCTGGCAACGCTGGAATGGGTGGCTTGGTTCAACCACCATCGATTGATGGAGCCGCTGGGCTACATCCCGCCGGCCGAGTTCGAGGCCAACTACCATCGTCAACGCGCTGGTCAGGCCGCGACCGTCTGACTTAAACCAAACGGCCTCCGCGGAACGCGGGGCGGTTCATTCCTGCTGCCGTATCGGGCGATCGTGAACGAGAAGCTCGAAGAGTTCAGCGAGCGATACGGCGCCGCGGGCATGCGGGTGATCCGCTGCACTGGCGACGCCACGGACAGCGTGGGGGATGTGCTCGGCGGCCGCTATGACCTTGGCTTTTTCACCTACGAGACCTTTCTGAACTTGGCCCTCGGTGCACCTCATGTACTCAGCCGTCTGGGCCTCGTCGTGGTCGACGAGGGTCAGTTCATTACCGACCCGCGACGCGGCATCATCGTTGAGCTGATCCTGGCGCTTCTGCTACGAGCACGAACACGAGGCATCGAGCCGCAGCTGATCGTGCTTTCGGCCGTGCTTGGCAGGCTCAATGGCTTTGAGAACTGGCTCGACATGCCGGTGCTGCTGTCCCAGGATCGGCCGGTGCCGCTGATCGAGGGCGTCATGGATCGTTCAGGCACTTTCCAATTTCGGGATGTCGACGGGTCGACCAAGGTAGAGGCGCTGCTGGCGCGACATGAGATCCGCCAGCGCAAGGCAAAGCCCGAGACACAGGACATGCTGGTGCCACTGGTCCAGAAGCTGGTTGCCAACGGAGAAAAGGTCATCATCTTCCGCAACCAGCGAGGTTCCGCACAAGGCTGCGCGCGCTACTTGGCTGCGGAGATCGGCAAAGGCCCGGCGACGTCGGCCCTGGAGGCGCTGCCGGACCAGGACCTCACGGCCGCGTCGCAGGACCTGCGCACCTGCCTGGAAGGCGGCACCGCCTTTCACAGCACCAACCTACTGCGCGCCGAGCGCGAGGCAGTGGAGCGCGGGTTTCGCGACTTGAACGGGGGTATCCATGTGCTGGCGTCGACCACCACGCTGGCCGCAGGCATCAACACGCCGGCGTCCACGGTGATCCTGGCTGAACAGGAGTTCCTAGGCGAGGACGGACGCCCCTTCACCATCGCAGAGTACAAGAACATGGCCGGTCGCGCGGGCCGCCTTGGCTTCAATGAGACTGGCAAGGCCATCCTGCTGGCGGACACCTCCATGGAGCGCGCGAGGCTCTTTCAGCGCTACGTGATGGGCGCCCCCGAGGACGTGAGGTCATCGTTTTCTGACGCCGCGATGGCGACGTGGGTGCTGCGGCTGCTTAGCCAAGTGCGAGCGGTCCGGGAAGACGAGATTCCCGGGCTGCTGGTCAACACCTTCGGCGGCTATGCCGCCTCGCGGGCTCACCCTGGCTGGGTCCCGGCGATCTCGCAACGAATTGCGGAGTTCGTGGCGCGGCTGCTTCAAGCTGGCCTGGCCGAGAAGGAAGGCGACGTTGTCCACCTGACCATGCTCGGCCAGGCGGTCGGGGCCTCTTCGCTGTCGTTCGAGTCGGGACTGCGCATGGTCGAGCTGATGCGCGGCCTCGACCTCGCAGCGACGCCACCGATCAATGTGCTCGGGCTTGTTCAGGTGCTGGCGGAAATGTCGGACATCTACACCCCGATCTACACGCGCAACCGCAGCGAGGCGGCACGCGTCTCGGACGTCATTCAGAAATACGGCGATGGCGTCTCCCGCACCCTCCAGCGCTATGGCGCCGACGAACACGAGCTGTGGCGGCGCAGCAAGCGCGCCAGCATCCTGTTCGATTGGGTCGAGGGCGTGCCCGTGGACGTGCTGGAGCGGACCTATACGGCCAACCCCTATCAGGGCGCGATCCGGTACGGCGACATCATGAGCATCGCCGAGGGCACGCGGTTCCATCTGCGCTCTGCACACCGCATTCTGGCCGCGCTGTTTCCCGACCAGCCTGATTTCCTCACGGCCCTAGACGTGCTGTTAACCCGGCTGGAATTCGGGCTTCCGGAGGCCGCCCTGCCGCTGGCGGGCATCCGACCGCGCTTGTCGCGTGGACAGTGCCTGGCCTTGATTCAGATCGGCGTCGTAACGCTGGACCAACTCAGCGCGCTCGACGATGCCCGACTGCAGGCTTGCGTAGGCGCGGCGATGTTTCGGCTGATGAGGCCCAAGACCGCATCAGGGACACCGTCATGAACTCCGCGGATCTGGCTGGTGGGCAGCCAACACCCCTGCAGGGCGAGCTGCTCGGACAACTCCTTGGAGAGATGCTGGAACGCCGCGGCGGCGTGCCTTACTACAAGTTCCGCTCGATGCACGTGCCGCATTGGGCAGAACTCGACGGCATGGAGGCCAAGGGCTGGCTCAAGCGAGACAACGACCACTACTACGTCCAGTCCACTGCCGTCCCGCTGATCGACACGCCGGCGGCGCGGGAACGGCTTGCGAACATTGAGCGGATCTATGCAGCGCTGCGGGCGCAGTACCTGCAGACGCAGCTGCGGCCCTACAAGGTCAATGAATTGGCCGAGGCCATTGAGCTGACACCCGAGGTCGTGCTGGAGGTGTTGCGGCACATGATGGATACCGTGGCCTGGCACATGGGCTCGTCGCTGAACGTGGCGCTGGAGGAGGCCTCTGTAAGCCCGGGCGAAAAAATTCTTCAGTTCAGCACCTTCACGGAGCTGGCCGCGGACGTCCGCAGTTGGCAGCGCGGCCCCACTTATTTCCCGGGCACGCTGGCGGATGACCGGCCGCAGGAAGACACACGTGCGGAATCCGTACCGACACATTCGCCTACTGCCTTGACCAGCGCCTGGCCGCCGGCGCGGACCTGCCTGCAAGGCTTTAAGTTCGACGAGATCAAGGACATCGCCGGGCTTGCCGGCTTTGACGTGACCGCGGCAGCTGATCTCGTTCAGGGCAGCGGCTCCAATGTCACCAAAGGCCAGCTCCTCGCGGCCATCGACCGCCAGTTGCGGGACATGGATGCCCAGCACACGGCCCGGTTTCTCGCCATTCTCATAGAGGAGATACTGAGCCGCGAGCCCGAAGCGGAGGAGAAGCTTTCCGGCCACCTGAGCCGGCTGGGTTGGTCGTTTATCGATGGCAAGTTGCTTCCCGTGGCGCTGTTCGATTCCGGCGCGTTGGAAGATATGCCCGCCGATGCCCATCCGGACCTGCTGAAGGCTGCCCAGCGTCTTCGTGACGGCGATCTTGGGGGCGCCATCTCCGCCGCTGCCGGCGCTGTAGACGCCGCCGTAGCAAAGGTCTATCGCGAAGCCAATCTAGGCGATCCCACAAGGGCGACGTTCCAGGAAGGCTGCAAACGCGCCATGGCCGCGCGTGGCATCCTGGTGGATTTGGAAGGCCGCCTAGCCGAACTGCAATGGCAGCCCGCTGACGCAGGGCTCTTTGCGCGCAACCTGGAGGGGGCGCTCGTCAGGGGTGCCTACGTCATGCAGACGCTCCGCTCCCACATGGGCGACGTCCACGGCAGCAAGCCCATCTTGCGCGCTCTGGTCTTCGACAGCCTCCGGTGGGCCGAACTGCTGGTCGGGGCGCTGCTGGTGGTCAAGACCGATCCGGCGCCCAAGGGCTAGGGCGACCCTACTTGCCAAGGTTGTAACTCGGCCGGCGTCACCAGAAACAGGGCGCTAGCGGCTGGCCGAGCACACCTAGAATTTAGAGTGTGATAAATCCAGAGGGGCAGCGCTTGGCACAACGTCCGTCCATTCCGCCTTTAGGCAACCGCCCGCAGACGTTCTCGCCTAAGCCCAACGGAGGCGTGACGTCGCCGGCGATCATTCCGCGCTCGCCCCCGCCACCGGCCCCCGCACCAGCGCCAAAGTGAGCGTGGGTCATCTGGATTCGGCGCGGCAGCGTCTGAAGTTCACTCGCGAGCGGATCAAGCCGTCCACTATGCCAGCGACGGCACCTGTCCCGGCTGTCGATACGGCAGAGTGTGGCAAGGCCCCCTTTGTTCCGAGCGACCAGAGCGAGAAACTGTTGGCCGACTTCACGGCAGAGGTGCGCAAACGCCAGGTTTCCGCCTCCGAGAACTTCGACAAGTCGGTCCTCACCCTGTCCACGAGCGGCCTGGCCGTCTCGCTGGCATTCTTGAAGGATTTCATCCCTATCGGGCAGGCGTTGAGCGCGTGGATGCTCTATGCCTCGTGGGGGCTCCTGACGGCCGCCACGGTGATCACCATGTTGTCCTTTCTCGCCAGCATGCGGGCGCAGGAGTTCCAACAGGCTATTGCCGAGGGCCACTACCGGCGCGGAGAGGCTCACGACAAACCCAATCCTTGGGACCAGTTTGTGATCTGGATGAACCGTGCCTCCGGCGCCAGCTTCATCGCCGGCGTCTCGTTGACCACCTTGTTTGTCGCGATCAACCTGCAAAGGGCCCACGAAGTGAAGAATCTTCCGCAACCTTCCAACACTGTTCCCGACCGCCGCGGCCTACCGTCGCCCGGCATCGTGCCCAGCGCCCCAATTCGGCCCGCACCGCCGCCGCCATCGGCGCCAGCTCCTCAGACCAAGTAGCCAGGCATCTCATCTACTGCGAGCTCAGCGTCCAGCATCCGGTTCCGACACAGCGCCTCGTACTCACGGCGGAAAACCGCTAGGGTTGGTAGTCGCGAGACGGACGGCGCGTCTAAACGTCACGGCACGCCACCCGACACTCGGTAGCTGGTCCCCGCCAAGGCGACCGGTTTGATGGCGTTTTCCCATATTTAGACATCTCTCTGATCCTGCACGGCTGCATAGGCAACCGCTGCTGGATGAGAAGCCCGCTTCACAACGAGAAATACGCTTTCCTGCTGGAAGAGCTCCAGGAACTGAGGAAGCGCAAAGGCTGGAATCAGCGCGCGTTGGCGGCCGAACTCGGCATTGGCCAGGACCTAGTCAGCCGCGCCGAGTCGGGGAAGCGGCGCCTGGATGTGTTCGAACTGGCGCTGTGGTGCCAAGCCTGCGGCACGACCCTAGAGAAATTCGTGAAGCGCCTGGACAAGCGCATCCGTAGCAACCAGCTTCCAGGTCTGTTGCGGCCTGACGACGCCGACGACAGCCATTGACTGGACGGCGGTGCCCACTCAAGCGAAGTGCCTGAGCACGACGGTCAGGCTATACCTGCGCTGCTCGGTACTGGACGCGTGGCTGCGCACGCGCATGAAGAACCATCTGGCCTCCGACAGGACTTTGACGAACTCGGCTTGTAGAGCTAAAAGGTCGTCAGCATCAGCCTGCTGCAGGCGGGCCAACGGCGGGTAGTCATTGAGCAGGCTCGTGGCCTCGCTTCGCCAGGCAAGGGGCAATGCATCATCGTGCGCGAGCTCGGTCAGTGTTTCGCGCCCCCAGACCAAATTGCGCTGGCGCTCTTCCGGTGTCGTCATCTCGGGGTCAGCCCTTGTGGCCCTTGCGCATGCGTGCCGGCACGGCGGTAGCCTTCTCCCTCGGAATGGATTGAAGGAGCTGCTGCAAGGCGCCTCGGGAATGCCGCTCACGCGGCTTGATGCGCAGGCGCAGCTTCTCCAGCTCCCGAAGCTCGGCATCGAGTTCCCTGACGAAACGAAGGAACTTGTAGTCCAGCGCGTCAAGCCACTGGCGGAGTTCGATGATGTCGAGGGTGGTCTCGCCGCATTCGACGTAGCTCACCCATCCCTGGCTGCGGCCCAGCAGCTTGCCGAGGTCGGCCTGACGAAGCTGGCGGGATTCCCGCAGCTGACGTAGCTTGTCCAGGTAGATCTTGTTGTGGCGGCTATGCAGACTTTTGAACATGGGGATCTCTCAGCTTCGCACCGTAGCTGACCCTTCGCCATATCAAGAATTTGGATATGGCCAAGCTGTCGGAACAATTCGCTGGAGTTCAACAATCGAGTCCGTGAGCCCATCAGTGTTCACGGCAACAACGACAATGTTCGTTTCCCAGCCAGAATTCGAGTTTTCATTTCCTCCCGAACTGGCCCATCCAGGCAGCCAGCACTGGCGCGTCGTCGAACTGACCCTGCACGCACCCTGGTTTCTCGTGTCGGTGGAGATCGTCGACGCCGAACACCCGGACTGCAGCATGACTCGCACGCTGTGCATTGCCTGGGATACCGACCTGGCCGAACTGCTCAGCACTATGGAGCCACACCAGGTGAAAGGCATCGTTTGCATGATGCCGGCCTGGCAGTCGGTGACGGGCCAATGGACCTCGCGCGAGATCCGCGAGGTGTGGCGCTGCAGGTCGGCCGTGGGCCACAGCATCGTGCTTGTGGACACGGTCGGCGAGAAGTTCGACTGCGGCATGGTGCCGGACCATGAACAGCCGATCGAGCAAGACCTCATCCTGCGCATCGAGCCGACAGAACCACGTCAGCGCCATCGCACCATACCCAGCCGGCGTCCGCGGCGCGCCAAAACCCGGAAGGTCAGCGCGTGAACGGGGCAGATCCGGGCAGCACAGGCATCACTTTCGTCAACGTTCGAGACGCGCCGGCGGCGCAGGACGAGCCGAACATGGAGGTCCAATCCTGGCGCCTGATCAAGGCACCGTCCGGCGAGCTTCACCTCGGCACGCTCAGAGCCCCCCAGCCCGGTCGTGCCGTCGTGCGCCTGACGTCGGCCCTCGCTGCGTTCGACATGGCTGCTAGTGCGGTCACGACGGCATCGGGCCGCCGCTATGTGCTCATGGGACCTCCCGAAAGCCGCTCCCTAGAGTGCATGGCGATTCGCAACGGCGCGGCCCAGCTTGGTTTGGCAGCTGGCATCGACATCAGCGCACAGTTCTGGGCGCAGATGCACGAAGCCAGCGGAGGCTGCGACTGCAACAGCCGAGGTTGAGCACGATGAAGGACCTGGACATTCGCTTGTGGGGCAGAAGCTGGACCGCAGAGGAGATGCCGCGACATGACGGCCCGCCAGGGTGCATTGAGATGTCAGAAGGCAAACTCTGTCTTGATGAGGAGCAACGCTTGGCGCTGCTGGGTGCGCTGCTCGAACACGTCGGAACCGCGTACGCGGTCCGGCTGGGGCCCATCGGGGCCTGGGCCGATGCGGTCGAGCAGCGCCTGGAGGACATGGCGTGGGACGGGATGCCCGCGGTTGGCAATGAGCAGTTTTGGCGCCCGGCTACCCAGCGCCTATCGTTTCGCCAGCAACTGGAGCTGAGGGCAGATGTGAAGCAGCTTTACGAGCGTTCACGCCAACGCCGCCTGCGGCGGCGTCGCTGAGCTGCCACGTTCAACATCAAGGCAGTGAGACGATTGCCCTCGCGCGCACGTGGACGACGAGGGCTCAACGGCAATGCCTACCCTAACGTTTGGACTGCTTGCGCATGGATTCGCCCTTCAGCTCAATCTGATGGGCCGCATGAAGAACTCGGTCCAGCACTGCATCCGCGATCGTCGGATCCCCGATGTAGTCGTGCCACTTCTCGGTGGGCAATTGAGAGGTCAGCACCAATGAGCTGTTGCCGTGGCAGTCGTCGACGAGATCGAACAGGTCTTGCCGCTGGCGTGTGCCTAGGGCTGTCAGGCCCCAGTCGTCGATGATCAGCATCCGCGCCTTTGCCAACTGCGCCCTGAGCTTTGGCAGGCTTCCATCGGCGCGACAGACTTCAAACTCCTCAAGCAGCTTGCTGAAGCGTCGGTACAGCACCGGCATGCCTTTGCGAATTGCCTGATGCCCAAGAGCACAGGTCAACCAAGTCTTGCCCACACCCGTAGGGCCTGTCACGACGAGATGCTGCTTACCGATCCAGTCACAGTTGAGCAGAGTGCTGAACTTCCTCTTGTCCAGCCCACGCTCTGCTCGGAAGTCGACATCCTCTGGAGTGGCCGACACCTTGAGCCGCGCCGACTTGAGCAGCCGGGCCATGCGCCCGCTCTCGCGCCGAGAGATTTCGGCATCGACCAGCATGGAAAACCTGTCCTCGAAGGACAGATCCTGAAGACTGCTGGACGCGCGCTGACGTTCGAACGCTTCTGCCATGCCATGAAGACGGAGCGTAGCCAACGATTCCATTGTGTTTTTGATCAGCATGACGTGCCACCCTTGTTTGCGTAGTACCCGGCGCCGCGAACGTTGTGATGCAGCGGCAAGCCAACTTGCCGAGGCTCGTCAGGATGTGCGTCGCGATACCGGCCGGTGCTCAGGAGAGAGCGAACCGTCTTGAGCGTTGGCGACTTGATCTGCAGCGCCCGCTCACATGCCTGTTCGAGTCGGTCATCGCCATACTGGCGGCTCAGCTTCTTCAGTGACTCGCATGCTGGGAGACCGAGCGCTGGCACGGGCCGGTCGAACTGATGCTCGACCACCGCCAGGGTGCTCGCCCCGACAGAGCGAGCCCACTCCAGAAGCCGATCGGGCGTGCGCTCTGCATACGCTCGATGCTGCGGCGGCATGTGGGCTGGATCCGTCCGGGGCTTCCCCTCGGCTTGGCGCTCGTGAGTGGCAACTCTTGAGCCGCGATGAAAGATCTCGATAGTCTTCAGCGCCGCTCGCGCCTCAACGGTCTCGCCGACCAGATGGAAGGGGACGGAGTACCAAGCACGCTCGACGTTCACGTGGTAGTCGGGACCCACGGTAAGTGATGCGGTCCAGTTGGCCCACTCGAACCGATCTGATGGCAGTGGGAGAAGTTTCGGGTGCTCTTCCTGTTCGAGACGGTCTTTGCGGCAGCCGGGCATTTTCTTGAAAGGCCGCACATTGAGCTCGTCGCAAAGCCTGCGCACTTCAGCGTTGAGATCTCCAAGTGAAAAAAACTGCATCGCGCGTAGCCTGGCCAATATCCACCGTTGCGCGATTAGCACAGACACCTCGACTTTCGCCTTGTCTTGAGGGCGGCGGCTCCGGGTTGGCAAAATCACCGTCCCGTAATGATTGGCGAGCTCGGAGTAGATCCGATTGAGCTTGAAATGTGAGCCAGGTTTTATGACTGCCGCTTTCAGGTTGTCGGGGACGATAATTCTCGGAACACCGCCAAAGTAGTTCAGCATCTGAACGTTGGCCTCAACCCAATCCGGCGAGCTCTGGCTTTCGACTGCGAGCGCAAATGTGAAGTTTGAGAACCCCAGCACACCGACAAATAACTCGACGAAAACTTTCTCACCTGTTTCCTGATTCACGTAGAAGGGGCGCTTGCCGCTGAAATCCACAAACGCCTTCTCGCCAGGCAGGTGAACTTGGCGCATACTCAGTTTCAAGTGACCCTTGAACTGTCGGTAGTGGTGCGTAAATTGCGAGTACGACAGTGCATCCTCTGGTGAAGGAAGTCGATACTCTTCCCAGAGAAGCTGAAGCGTGACCATCGGAAGAGCAAGTTGCTCATGAATGTGAGCAAAATCAGGCATGCGTTTGGTAGTGAGACTGCCGACTCTCTTGTTGATGAGGTCATCAAGCTCATGCGCGGTCAAATTACTGATATGTGGCCACTGCAGGCCGCTATTGCCTGATAAAACCCTGTAGCGCCTAACCGTGTTTTTGGCCACAGCTACGGCTTGACCAATCTCACGGTCGGAAAGTGCCGTAGTCAGAACCAGCCGCAGGATGTCGCGGATTTTGTTCATTCAGTCTCCAAGCTCGCGGAGGGTGGCGAGCAAAGTTCCAGATGGAGTCTGGCCGTCAACGCCTGCGGCGCTGCTTGACACGCGAGCTTGGAAGGAAGAGACTGATGGCGGATCTAGCGATAGTCCACCTCCACCAGGGGTCCCACGAGCTGCAACTCTTGGGACCCCTTTTCCTTTCTGTCGCGACCAGACACATGTGATGTCGGAGCGCGTGAAGGTTTACTGCATGGGGAGGCTCCTTCTGTGAGTCGTGCGCTGGCGAGTACTAGGCAGGCACGATTGCAGTTCTGCGGCGCTCGTACAGCCAACGAGCAACCTCTTGCGTAAGCGCGAAGCGTCCGCGACGGTTCGGGACAGTGAAAGTTGGCACGGGTACGGTGCCTCGCAATGTCGCCTGTCGAAAGGCGCCCGCTGTAGAAAAGCCGAGCACCTTCCTGAGTTCGCCGCCGCCGAGCACCGGCCCATATCTCTCGAGGAGTTGGGCTCGCAATTCATGCTCCGTCATGGTGGCGTCGGGTGCGCCGCAGTCCACTTGCGTCACGTCGTCCTCGCGTCAGTTGCGCTCGGTGACGATGCTAGGACTGGAAAGGCAGGCCGTCGAGGAGTCACAATCGCCACGAACTTTACCCCTCTGGTGCTCGCGGAAAAATGCGCCAAACCGTTGGTACAGAACGCTTTTCCCTCGTTGAGTTCTTGGCCCACACCGGTTTTAACGCCAGTGCGGAAATCGATGTCACCGTGCGGCGCGATGTTGTCGATGCCCTGGCGACAGTCGCATGGCTCAGATGCCTCCGGACGCGCTCAAAGAGCGCGTCGCCCTACGCAGTCGGCCAGGTCATTGAGCCAGAGGGCTATTGGAAAACAGACGAGCGGCTCCGCTTTCACCGCAACAAATGGTCCAAGTATGAGCGCGGCAAACATCGGCCCAGTGCTTCGCTGGTCGACATCGCAGACAAGGCATATCCTGGTAGCTCCAGAGAACTCAATTCGGTTTTGTGGCGCTTCTTGCGAAGGGTTCCTTCCTCTGTGAAGGTCCTTGCCGAGCTTGAAGAGCAACTGGACCCCGAAGTGCGCCTGCTGATCAATCGATGGCGGCCCGCAATTCAAAGCAGAAAAACCGGTTCCATCAAGAAGTTAGCCTCAGCCCTCGAGTTATTCGGAACGGCTGATGCGCTAGCGGCGATGCTATTGCTTTGTCAGTCTTCCAAGGTGCAGGGGCGAACATCAGAGGCGCATGAGTGGTCGTTGTACATTTACCGCTGCATGCTGATTTTAGGGGTTTTCTGGACTCAACGGGGCGTAGCGAAGCCACTACTCGAACTCATTGAGCACAGGTTTCTCAATCACGTTTCGCACCTTGGCGCGCGTTATGTTTTTCCTTCAAATTTGTATAGCGAAGCCATAGGTAGATTGGAGGAGGTCCTGTGGCATATAGAGCCAGGGCCTGAGAAGGTCACCGGCGAGACTTGCCGGAGTGAATACGCGCAACGCGTTTTGAATGGCAAATATGGGTGGGACCTAAAGTTTGCCTTCAACCCTTATGAAACACTAACTTCGGCGGATGAAGCGAGCGACGCCCAGACCGATATCTGCTTACGAAAGCTGCGGCTTTTCATTTGGGCGTGGAATATGCTGCATAGCGAAAAGCCGCATCCTGGCGTTCCGCCGAAGCAGGTATTCGACGGAACAGATTTGCACGCTCGTTGGATCGATTGAACTGCCAGAACAGAGCCCGCACTGACTCACAAGTACTTGCAGCAGGGCCGTTGCTCAAGGTCAGCTGGGTGGTCAACACCAGCGGGATGGTCAACGACAGCGACCGTGGCAAGTCAAGCAAGACGGGTCAGGATCGGCGCCGTAGGTCAGCGCAAACAGGCATGGCGGTCATAGGCCACCAGCGCCAGCAATTGATCGCGGCGGCGCAAAAGGACACCGATCCGGTGAGCGTGTTCATGGATGGCTGCAACGCCGGCGACACCGAGGCTGCCATCTTCGTGGTCAAGGGCCCCGAGCAGATCGCCTACCTGAAGGCCATCTGCGAGCGCCAGGGCCTGCTGTCCAGCAAGGCAGTGGTCGGCTGAGTTGCGCAGCGACCGCTTAAGCCGCGGCGCCGCGCTCCGAACGCTTCCACCAACCCCCACACCGAAAGGTAGAACACGCCATGGCCAGCTACCACTACCTCTACTGCCAGCAGACCGACGAGTGCGTCGAAGTCGTCGCCTGCGTGGGCAACTGGAAAGGCCCCCGGATCGAGGCCAACGTGCTGCAGGCGTTCCTGATCTATCACTTCCTCACGGCACCAGGTGCGCCGATGGTCACATGGGAGGCTGGGAGCGTCTCGCGCGGACGCTTCATGGTGGACTCCCTCGAAGAACTGGCCGAGCAGAGGGACCTCGCCGGTGATCCCCCGCGAGAGAAGCTGCCCGTGTTGGTCTGGACGGAACAGAACCATCGATCCTTGGCGGCCAGGGCCGAAGGCCTTGGGGACACGCTCCGCGACCTTGAGGCCGCGCCCAGTGGCGGGGTCTGGATTCGGCGCACTTCCGACGGCCGCCTCATTGAGCCGGCCGGCTCCCAGGGGCTCTGATGCGTATCCGAACGCCCAGTCGCGTCAACCTCGCGCAGCCCCGGCGGCCGCCGTCGAGCGGACCCCGCGCGCTGCGGCCCGCGGCGCCGGGCTGGAGCCGCTTCTGTGGCGAGTGCGGCACCAGCCGCCCCGTGGGCACGGATGGACGAAACCTGGCCTGCATGCACTGCGGCCGTTGAACTGGAGGCGAGCATGAACGCCGGACAACTGATCGAGGGCCTGAGCTGCTACGACTGGCCCGAAGGCCGCACCCTGACTCCGCAGGAGAGGGAGAGCATCGTGCAGTACGCCTGTGGCTTTGAGGAGTGCCAGGAACCGGCAGAGAAGCTCGCCGCCATGGGCGACAAGGAACTGGTGCAGTACGCGTACTGGGTCATGGCCGAGTACGCCAGCGGCCAGGTCTGACCGGCCTGGGCTTCCAGCTCCAGGCCCCAGATGCAACTGCGCGCTGGGCCTGGACCGGTGAGTCTCTCGGACCTCGTCGGACTGCGAGAAGACACTGACGCGGGCTTGAACTTGCCGGCCCAGCAATGGCAGGTACATCACACCATGAGCACCATGACGAAACACAAACGACTGGTCGGCATCGTCGCCATCTTGAGCTTGGCGGCAGGCGTCGCCATCGTCAGTTCCCCGACCGGCAGCGCGAGCGGGCCTGGCCTGGCCGGCGACTTGGTCGTGAGGCCCCTTGCCGAGCCGGCACCGACGAACTCCGCGATGGAGCGGTGGCTCGTTGCGAAGGAGGTGAGCTCGCGCGAGGGCCATGTGATTGCGGCGACCGACGTGCGCGTGGTCGGCCCCGGCACCGCGCATGTTGATCTGGCCGGCCGCGCCATTGACGTGCGGTATGGCTATCGGTGGAGGGACTGCCCGGCTGACACGTCGGATGACGAGTTCCAGCAGTGCGTGAAGACGATCGTGGACAACCCGACGGGCTTCTTCGTTCTCGGCTACTCGGTGCAGGTCGCCGGCTGAAGTGGTCGCGAAGGTCTGACCGCAAAGGAAGGGAGCACATCGTGCCAAAAATCGACTACACGCGGCTGCTGAGGCAGATGATCGGCTACGCGCTGGTGGGGCTGGTCTGCAGCCTGCTCTTCATCTTCTGCGTCTACGTCAAATCGTGGTGGGATGAGCCTCTGGGCCTAGATGGTCTGGCGTTGCTCTTCGTGCTGTTGATCCCGGTGCGGCGCACCTTCCCCATCATCACGAAGCTGCTGGACGGCCAGCGGCCGGGCGGCTGACCCGCCAGCAGCTTCGGTGAGACGCCTAGCTCAACCCAGCCTTGTCCACCAACTGAAGGAGACGAACGCTATGAAACCCAAGACAACGCGCTGGCTTGCCGCCGTCTTCATCGTCGTGAGCCCGCTGTACTTCTTCAGCTTTCCTGCCTTTCCGGCGCGACCACCAGCAGATCCCGTCACGTCGTGGGTTTTCGCGGCTGTGATGAGCACCTTGTTCGTCTCCTTCGGCGTGTTTATGTTCCGCAATCCGCCTGCAGCAACGCCGCGATTTGCGATGCCAGCGCAGCTGACCGAGGCAACGATAGCGGCCATCGCCGAGCGAGCGCGGCAGATCCACGTGAAGGGCTACACCCGCCAGCACGATGCTGACCTCTCCGACAGCGCCGAGCTGGCCCAGGCGGCTGCGTTCTATGCCATGGCCGACGTCGGGCACGAGCAGGGGCGCGTTCGGTGGCCCTGGGACGAGGAGGATTGCAAGGTGAAAGACCGGTTCGCCAACTATGTTCGGGCGGCCGCACTGCTGATCGCGGCTGCCGACCTCGAGCTGGCGCGGGGCGGTGGCACCCAGCTTGGCAGTGCACCGCGGAACGTGGCATGAAGGACACGAGGGATAGCGCCATGCTGAAGATTCAAGTCCAGGGTCATGACTTCATCGTCGATGTCGTACACGTCGACTCAAACGAGGATCCTGAAGGCCAGAACACGATGTGCCTGGCTAAGGTCGGTGCGCTGACCTTTCAGTATCAGATGCCTGCCGATGAGGCTCACCCATACTTCAGGGCCGATCTGGAGCAGGCGCTGAGGAAGGGCGAGGTTCGTCAGGGGGTGCAGCCTGTCGTGTTCCTCGTGGTCCGCTACAGGAAGCATTTCGTAGTGGACTGGGCATGCCATGAGTGGCGTCTCAACAAAAGCCTGCTGGCCGCGCGGTTGGGCGCCATGGATATTGCCGATGCTGCGATCAACAACGCAGCTTGGAACAGCGAAAGCCTGCTGGCAGCGCGCTCCGGATCAGCGGAGATCGCCAATGCCGCACTGAGCAGGGCGGCATCAAAGCCGACGCCGCCGAGCAGCGACCTCTGAGTCCTGGGCGCCATGGGCATCCAGGCCCATGGCCTCGTGGGCGGACGTTGCGCATGCGAGCTGGGCCTGTAGCCTGAAGGTAGATCACTGGCTGGCCCCGCCCGAATGGTGGCGGAGGCAAGCAGCACGGGCACTGACCGTCTGCGCCAGCCACCCACGAAGCCAACAGGACGAAGCCCATGGCCCTTGCATCAACGGGCATGCCCCGCAGACTGCCGGATGTACTACTGAGCGGCGCGGCCGCGCCGCGCACCATCGCCAGCCTCTGGGAGGAATCGGCCGTCGAGATGACACTGGCCGGCGAGAGGCAGTTGATGTCTCTGGTGCTGCCTCCCTGGCAGCGGCCCTCAGTCTGGGACGCCCAGCGCCAGCGCGCCTTCATCGAAGGCATCCTGCTGGGTTTTCCGCCGGGTGCCATCGTCACTGTGGAGCCTGACTGGACGTCCGGCCCGGGCGGGCACGCCGTGGTCAAGAAGGGCTCGGGCTGGCTGATCGACGGCCAGCAGCGAGTCACTGCCATCCGTGAGTTCGTGGAAGGCCCGCTGACGGTGTTCGACGGCCTGGGCTACCGCGATCTGGCCCGCGCTGAGCAGCTCCGACGCTTCGACCGCGTGGTGCTGACTCGCATCTGCCTGCCCAACGACACCGATGAACAGACGCTCAAGGCCCTCTACAGGCGGATGAACTACGGCGGCGTGGCCCATACCCAGGAAGACCTGGCCCGCCTCGGGGACGCGGCCGACGGCGCCGAAGGCTCGCGGTGATCCAGCGAGTGAGCGGCCCAACGGCCGGCGCGCCGACTTCCACTTCCCATAGCGTCAGAGCCGCGGCAAAGGCCTAGAGCCCCAGTGCCGCCGCCTGTCGCCAGACTCCAAAGGACCGAATACATGCCGACCTACTTTTACGTGATCGCGCTCACCACGTGCCAGCTCGAAAGCCGGCTGCGTAGCGCTGGTGAGATCGTGGGGCGCCACTCCAGCAAGATCGACGCGGACCTCAAGCGCAGCCGTCTGCAGCAGAAGCTGCGTGACGCGTTCTACCGGGACGCCCTGTGGGTCATCTCCTCCAGCGAGGCGGTGAAGGTGGGCGAGACCTCCGATAGCCTCCTCAAGGCTGCGCTCGCCAACCAGCGGCATCGGCACTGCGTCGAGGCCATGATCGAAGTGTTGGCCGAGGAGGGCGGCACCGGTGGGCCGCACAGCCAGGCCTTCATCTCCAGCATGCTGATGCGCCACCAGCTCAGCCTCGACCAGCTGCGCACCGAGTTCGCGGAAGACGCCAACCGTGAGCTTGAGCGCCGCGGCGCGCAGCGCCAGGCCGTCGCCGAGCAGCGGGCCCGGACCGTGGCGGTACAGGCCGAGGTGAAGCGCGACCTCAACGCGATCACCTACAGCTTCCCGGCGGTCCGCGGCATCCAGGCCGGGCGGGAGTACTTCGCCGCCCAGATCCCCTATGCGGTCGTCGCCAAGCTGTTCGTGTTCGATGAGGACGTGGTTCCGCCGGAGCACCGCGCGCAGCGGCTGCTGAACGAGCGCCGCGCCAAGGCCATCGCGGACTACATGGTGGACAACCCTGGGGACTACGTGCTGCCGGCGCTGACCTGCAGCGTCTCGGCCGAGATGAGCTTCGAGGCCATCGGCGGAAGCCACCAGGTGGGCATGCTGCACATCCCGATGTCCGCGACGCTGCTGATCAACGACGGGCAGCACCGCCGCCATGCGATCGGCGCGGCGCTGAGCCGCAACCCCGCCTTCGCCAACGAAACGATCTCGGTCTCCATCTACTACGACCAGGGCCTGCAGCGTGCCCAGCAGATGTTCGCCGACATCAACAGCAAGCAGGTCCGACCCAGCAGCGCGATCAATGCGCTGTATGACCAGCGCAACCCGTTCAACACCTGGGTGTTGGCGCTGCTCGCCAAGATGCCCGACATCCAGGCCCGGATCGATTTCGAGAACGCCTCGGTGGCCGGGAAGTCCACCAAGCTGTGGAGCTTGGTCGCCTTCAAGAAGTTCGTCTCCATCCTGACGGGCATCGGCGAGGCCAACTTCAGCCAGGCCGACCCGGCACAACTGCAGCGGCTTGAACTGGCCATCGCCGAGTTCTTCGCGCAGCTGCGAACCTACGTGCCTGACTGGGCGTCGATGGTCGACGGGAAGATCGCGCCGGCCGACGTGCGCGCCCAGCTCGTGATCGGCCAGGCCGTGTGGCTCCATGGCCTCGCGCTGATGGGCCACCAGGTCATGCAGCGGCACAGGGCCGTCAAGGGCCTGGAGCGGCTCGCACTGGTGAGCCCGTCCCGCAGCTCCCCCATGTGGGAAGGGCGCTGTGTCGTGCTCGGGAAGATGCAGATGACGGCCGACGGCATCAAGGCCACGGCGGGCAAGCTGCTTCAGCTCATCAACATGCCGCTGCCCAGCGACATCGCCCAGGTCGAGAAGCGCCTGACGCCCGCGCGGATTGCGGCCGCAGCCTGACGCCAGGGGAACCGCCAGTGCACACGATCGCGACGTTTCCTTCCAGAGATGCGGCCCTTGCTCGCTGGGGCCGCCCACTGCCTGCGACGCCGCCCGTGCTGCCACCGCGTGAGTGGATCGACGGGTACCTGTCGGGCTTCGGTGTCGTGGCTGACGTGGACAAGGGCGTGGATGCCGACGCCGATGCCTGGCCCAACTGCGCGGTCTATTGGTGGGTCGTTCTAGACGACGCGGGGCGAGCGGAGCGCGTCGCCCGTCCAGAGAAGGGCGAGAACGACGGGATGGACGACGCCGAGCGCCTGAATGAGGCCTGAAGCCCCGTGCCAGCCCGCAAGAGCACGCCGATCAACGACCTGAGCGCGTCATCGCCATGACCATCGTTCCCAAGTTCCAACACCTCTACCACTGCCGGTACGGCCACCAAGGCGCGCGCCAGATCTGCCTGTTCCTCGGCTATCGCGGTGAGGGCCTGCTCGTGCGCAAGTGGCTGGCGAATTCAGGCCGGTGGACCGGCCAGCTCGTCATCGGCAAGCAGGACCTCCTGGCTGCCGCCACGCGCGCCGAGATCGCAAAGGCCGGCGTCAAGATCAACCTCAAGAACTGAGCCAGAGATGCCACGGAAGAAGACCATGCAGATTCAAACTGAGCAATCCGGCCGCCTGGCCGAGCTGGCAGTGCAGCTGGCGCAAGCAACGGCCAAGGCTGCCGAAGCCCGGGCGGAGCTGAAGAAGGCCGAACGGCGCAGTGATCGTGCCGACGAGGCGGTCACGGCGATCAGCTATGAGTACGATCTCGAGCGACTTCGCCTGTGGGGTGACTCGCCCGACGTGGCCGTGCTCATGGCGCCAGGGGGCAGCATGTGCCTGTGGTACGCCGGCGAGGCGCTGGCGAAGGCCCATGGCCTGGGGTGGGGAATGCAGTGGGCCGACACCAAGCAGACCGTGCTGTACGTCCAGCTCAACCGAGGCGAGGCGGGGGCCGTTGAACGGGCCGCGGCCGGGGTGCGGTTCTTCGCACCGCATGTCAAGCCGAAGCATGGCATGGTGCGCTTCGGCGTCCGGCATCGCGAGAGCAGCGACTTCGCTCTGGAGCTCCGCTGGTCCGTGAAATCCGGTGCCGCCAAGATCGTCCGCATGCGCCATGGCTTCGAGGACGGCGTGCAGCCGTTTCCATCCCTGGAGGATGCGCTCCGGCACATCGAAGCTGAACACTGGATCGAGGACATCATCGACCTGCCGGCCGGGCAGAAGTTGCTGGGCTGATCCAGGCCCGCGCCTTGTGCCAGATGGCGTTGCGCCAGCCTGGCTGTCGCCTCGGCCGGTGCGTCTCTTGAGCCTGCCGCCACATGGCAGAGAGACTTCCCATTTCGCATGAAACGGGAGGGAATGGGTGGACAAGCGGAGCAACGAGAACCTGGGGCCAGCGGTCGCCGGCAGGGGACGCGCGAAGCCTCGTAGAGAGGCCTATGTGCGCCTCTGCGGCGTAGGTGGAACGGAGGCCGGTGCGGCCGTGCTTCTGATGGCGGACCCCACCTATTCGACCGGAGAACTTCTCTGGTGCGCAAACTGGGAGACGGGGGCGACCGTCGAAGTGCCGGTTGGTGATCTCGTAGCGGTGCCAGCGGCAGAGCAGCCAACGTTCGACCAGGCCTATGCGCGAATCGCCAGCTGGGCCGAAGCCGGCTCGAGCGACGCGATGTGGTGGCTTGGCCAGTGGCATGAAGGAACCGAACATGCGCGTTCCGTCTGGTACTACATCGCTGCGCACCGCCGCGACCCTGCGAATCACGGCTGGGCATTGAGCCGGAACACCGCCAACGCGCGCTTCGGTTTGATGTGCCCCGGCAAGCCTTTGCCGAGCCTCGACTTTCTGCGCGACATCGCTGAGTTCAGAGTCGGCGAGGTCAGCACGGACTGGAAGGCGGCGGAGCGCGCGGCGA
>RXJW01000121.1 GCA_003963005.1 Burkholderiales bacterium | reverse complement strand
GGCGCCAGCACCACGCGGCGAAGCCATGCGCGTTGATTCGCGTCGGGTGGCGCGCCAGCTCCACCAGCCCACGCCGCTCAAGCGACCGCAACGACGTGTTGTAGGGGCTGAGGTCTTCTGGCAAGTCCTGCATGCCCTCTGGCGCACGCTCCAGGATTCGAGCCATCGAGTTGGACAGGCCCTGCGCTGCCACCTTCGGACCTCCCTTGCTCTTCTGGGGCCCGGACTGGCGAGCTGGAGGCGCATCGCCGGCAACGCGGTGGACCGACGTTGAAGGACGCGAGGCCTTCAGACGAGCCGCCGTCGCAGCGGTGAGCCCGTACAACTGGATGGTCATGCATCGCTGCTTCTCAGGTGGCCAGGTCGCAACCTCGTCGGCATGGACGACCTGGGCGCCATCGCTGAGGAATGGGACCGCACCAGCCACACCTGCACCGGCAAGCGTTTCGAGTTGAGCGAGATGTGCCAGCACCGAGATGCGCCGTTCGAAGCGCTGCTTCTTGGTGGCCCCGTCGCGCACCAGGTCATTGAGATCACGCCGGCATGCGTCGACCAGGCCGGCGACTCCCCCACAGGCTTCCGGCGCCGGTCGCCGCTCAATGCTGTCGCGCAGCTGCTGCTCGACCTGCCACTCGGTGAGAAAGCCATCGACTGCTCCGGCGTCGCCAGAGTGGTACCGGCGCGCCATCTCGCTGAGTTGGCCCTGGAACTCTTTGAGCTGGACCACCAGCGACAACTGCCGCGCACGCTCCGCCAGTTGGATCAAGTCGCGGAACAGGTCATCGAAGGGGGCCGTGCCGACCGGCGGCTGTTGCGCGAGCCCTTCACGAGACGAAAGCACAGCGCTCATGCCATCGCACTGCCCACAGCTTCGAGCTGCTCTGCGGCGTCCTGGCCGCCTTCGCTTTCGGTACGGGCTGCCGCGGCCGGTGACGCGGTGCCCGCAGCCACCATGCCATCGTGCTCACCACCAAGACCGTCAATGAGGGCTGGCATCAGCCGGCCCAATTCGCCGGTGGCCAAGGCCAGGTCCGCATCGAATGCCTCGTCGCCACTGGCAGCGGGCCGCCCTTCGAAGGCAAGATCAAGGAAATCGATCTGCTTGATGACGAAGGCCTCGGTGAGCGTGAAGGACACGCGCTCGTTCCAACTCATCGCCAGTCGAGTCGGCATCTTGCCGCTGGTCAGGTGCGACCGCACCTCGTCGATGTCCAAGGGATGGCGGCCGTAGCGCACGATGGGCTTCTGCTCGTCGCTGCCCTTGAGCTCGCACTCGCGCTCGATCTGGAAGCCCTCCGGCGTGACACCGTCCATCAGCCAAGCAGCCATGCAGGCGGCCGGGCTCTCTGCCGTCTGCACCAGCTGCAGGCTGAGTCCAGGGCAGGCCTGGATGAGCAGCGTGACAACTTCGTCGGCACGGCTGCTGGAGCCTGCATCGACGAACAGCAGGCCGAGGTGGCGCGCCACCCAGACCTGGGTCGCCGTCGTCTTCGTGAACGCGCGCGGCAGCAGCTCATGGACGGCCTGCTCTTTGAGCTCCTTCTTGGCCTTCTTCCCGGGCTTGCGGCCGGTCTGCTCCTCGATCTGCGCGCTCAGCTCATCGACCCGTTCGTTGACGACAGACGACGGCAGCAGGCGCTGCTCCCGCTTGAGTTTCAGCAGCCAGTGCCCGTCGACGACCTCCACGAAGGGCGCGTGCTCAATGCCGCGCGGCGGCACCCAGCCCACGGCCAGCGGTTGGGTAGGCGCGCAGGCCAGGAAGGGCTCTTTGGCCAGCTTCTCGGCGATCTCCTCCGCGCTGGCGTTCCAGCCTTCAGCGATGCGATAGGGAATCAGGTTTTTGAACATGCAGTCTCTAGGAAGTGGAGGTTTCGGTGACGTCGACCCCAGGGAACCTGTGGCGGACGTGGCGCTCGTAGAACGGGGTGATTGAATCCGCCTGCATCAGGGCATCAGCAAGGTCTGGCGGCACGCCGGCGTGCCGGAGAACACGGCCGCTTGTGAACTCGACATCGAGCAGTTCCCGGCCGGCGTCATAGCCAATGGAATTCAGCGTCGATGCGTCAACAGCCGCGCGCGGAACAGTGATCGAGGTGGCCGTCCAACCCGAGGCTTGGACGGTTGAATCGGCTAGCGCCGTGGGGGCCAAGAGCTCGTCGGGAGGGCACTCTTGTAGAGGCATTGATCCATCTTATGGATCGGTAAGCACAGCCCCCGAGAGACGCACCTGGACCGCGGCGAGCAGCTGCAAAGTGCGTCTCTCTACCCCCCGTCCAACCCACCCATAGAATTCGCCGCAGAGCATCCAGCTCTCCGACCTTTCCTCCCTGGGTCGGCCCGATTCGTGACAGCGATCGGGGTTTTGCGCCCTCGAGCACCAGCAGGTCTCGGGGGCTTCTTTTTTGGAGCGGCAGCCGGGTGCGGCACGTGGGTCGGCGCCAACGCCCGCTCAATGCGATACTGTGCTTTTATACAGTTTTCGCGATGCTTGCGGACATCATCGAGCTCCGCCGGGCGGATTCGGCTCGGCCACGTGACGAGGTCAGGGCCAGTGTCCCTGTGCGCGTCACGATGAGCGTGGATCGCTTCTGGACCGACGCGGGCCTTGACCGCGCACCGGTACACGCGTCCGTGAGACCCATGTGCTTGGAGCCGCTCTACGACGTGCGCCTACGGTACTGGCGCGGCCTCAACATCGTGCTGACCGGCCGGCAGCGGCAGCCGGTCCCCGGAAGGCGGCAGGCCGAACGCCTGTTCGATCAGGTGTGGTGGTGCCGGATCGTCACGGACCCGTCCATCCCGCCGATCTCGCCGGCGGATCGCCGACGTCGACGCGAAGCCGCTGGCCGCGCGCAGCGGGCCGGCCCGGCCTTCATGGGCGGTCTGCTGAGTTGGGAGGAGGAAAAGGCCTCCAGGCCCGATCACTCATAGGTCTGCTGGAGCTGGACCGTACGCCTTCAAGAGCGCGGAGACGTCGTCATCGCGCTCAGCCCGCCACAGCTCCTGATGGCGCGTCTGGACCGGGCTGTATCCATTGCTCTCTTCGATGTAGCGCGTCGAAAGCACCCGATCGGCCGGCGGGGCGGCTGGCATCATGCCGTTGTCGCGCTTGCGGTCGCCTGCCACCCAGCCGCGTGGGCACAGGTGCCAGTCTGTCCATTCCATGCTGGCCGACATGCTCAGGCTTGGTCGATCTGGCTGCGCAGGCGCTTCTCATCGGCAACCAGGAACGAGCTCGGCGATCGACCGTCAACCTCGAGCAGGTGCATCACGCTCATGCCCTCACCGAACATGCCCTTGGCGCGGCTCTTCAGCACGGGCTGCGCGTCGGCGCCGACGAGCGTGCCGATCGCGAACAGCTGCACCAAGGCGGCCTGCCGGTCAGCCCACAGGGCCTCAGTGAGACTGGAGAACTGCTCCTCTGCCGTCGGCAGCAGCCGTTCCTGGCGACCCCTTGCAGCGCTCGCCAGGGTGTGCGCGGCTGCGTAACGGAACTCCGACCGCTCCACGTTGCGCTGTGCCGTGTCCCACGCCAGGCGCAGGCCGTCGAGGCCACGGTCAACTGCCGGAATGGCGGCACAGCCGGCCTCCTCCAGCACCTGCATGACATGCGCATCGTCGATCTGTCGCGCGAGCGGCACGATCATCGCCGGCAGCTTGAGACGTGCGCACCAGCCGACATAGGAGCCGACGAACGAGCGCCAAGCAGCCAGGCCGAAGTCAGCGGGCTCTCGCTTGCCCGTCACGGACTTCAGCCAAGCTGCGTCCATCCATAGGCCGGTGGGCAGGCCCTGGGTGAAGTGAGCCTGCAGGGCCATCTCAAACGCATCCGTGCGAGGGCCTTCAACGCCCCGCCGGCTGGCCAGCGCGTCACTGACGCACTGCCACGCCTCCCTGGCGATGGTGAGCTGTGCTGCCGCGAACATCGGGCTCTCGCCCTCCACGACGCCGAACGGCGTCGGCTTCTGGCCATGGCGGGACGCGTCGACGGCCAATTGCAGGTGTTGTTGCTTCATCTCGTACCTTCCTGGCGCTTCAGCGCCGCTGAATCCTAGGGTTCAGAAGTAGCCCCGGCGC
>RXJW01000050.1 GCA_003963005.1 Burkholderiales bacterium | reverse complement strand
GGTTTGCTCAGGTGCGTAAGGCGACTGCTTTCGGCGAACGCGGTCACTCAAGCCCGCACCGCGAACGACCGAGATCAGCCTGGTCCAGTCATGGCACGCCACCAACGCGCTACAGCCCGTGAGGTCATCGACTGCAGGAACCGCCCATGAAGCAGGCCTCAGCCCTGCTGCAACGCCGGCGCCTCCAACAGCCGCGCGACCTCCGCCTCCGTGTTGTACCCCTGCACCGAGAGCCGCACGAAGACACGGCCCGCGTGCGAGGTCACGGGGATCTCGATGCCACTCTCCTCGAAGAGCCGCTGCCTCAGCCCGTCCGGGTCCTGCGGGGGCACGGGCAGCGTCACCATCTGCGCCCAGTCGTCGTCGGCGCCGAGGGGCGGCAGGCCGAAGCGGTCCACCATCGTTTGCAGCGCCGCCCGCGCCAGGGCGTGGCAGCGGGTGCGCACGGCAGGCCAGTCGTGGCGCTGCTGGAAGTCGAGTGCTGCCGGCACGGCGAGCCAGGCACTGAGGTCGCGCGTGCCCTGCCATTGCAGGCGGCGTTCGAAGGGCGTGTGGCCGAGGTAGGCCTCGAAGCCGGCATGGCCGCCGGTGCCCTCGGCATAGCCCCAGCTCGTGACGGTGGCGTGCAGCGCCGCCTGCTGGCCCGGCACCGCGTGCAGGAAGGCCGCCCCCTTGGGCGCGCATTGCCACTTGTGGCAGTTGCCCACGTAGAAGTCGGCGCCGACGGCGGTCAGGTCCAGGTCGATCTGGCCCGGGGCATGGGCGCCGTCGATCAGCGAAAGCACGCCCGCCTCCCGCGCCATCCGGCAGACGGCCTCCACGGGCAGGATGAGGGCAGTGGTGGACGTGATGTGGCTGCAGTAGACCAGCCGTGCGCGCGGCGTGATCGCCTCACGCAGCCGGGCCACGAAGGCCTCGCGGTCCAGCGGCAGCGGCATGGGCAGGCGCCGGTAGGTGGCGCCTGCGGCCTCGCAGACCCGCTGCCAGGTGGCGTCGCAGGCGCCGTACTCCAGGTCGGTGGACAGCACCTCGTCGCCCGGCTGCAGCGCCAGCGAGCGGGCGACGACATTCACGCCGGTCGTGGCGTTGGGCATGAAGACGAGGTCTGCCCCCTGCGCGCCCAACGCGCCGGCCAGCCGGTCCCGCGCTGCCGCGAGCAGCCCGGCCGAGCGCCGGCCGAGGAACTCGACCGGGTTGCGCTCCATCTCCAGCTGCCAGCGCTGCTGGGCCTGCAGCACCTCGCGCGGACAGGCGCCGAAGGAGCCGTGGTTCAGGAAGACGAGGTCGGGGTCGAGCAGGAAGAGGTCACGCATGGCGGCAGCCGTCGTTGCGGTGCCGTCAAGGGTAGCGTGCCGATCAGAGGCCGAGTTCGCTCAAGGATGGATGCTCGTCCGGCCGCCGGCCCAGCGGCCAGAAGAACAACCGGGCCGCGGGCGCGATGGGCAGGTCATTGATGCTCGCGAACCGCCGCTGCATCAGGCCCTCGGCCGTGAACTCCCAGTTCTCGTTGCCATAGCTGCGAAACCACTGCCCGGAATCGTCGTGCCATTCGTACGCGAAGCGCACGGCGATCCGGTGGTCACCGAAGGCCCAGAGCTCCTTGATCAACCGGTAGTCCAGCTCCCGCACCCACTTGCGTGCGAGGAAGGCCCGCACCTGCTCGCGCCCCACCGGGAACTCCGCCCGGTTGCGCCAGACGGTGTCGTCCGTGTAGACGCCCACGACGCGATCGGGGTCGCGGCTGTTCCAGGCGTCTTCAGCCAGGCGCACCTTCAGCACCGCCGAGTCGTGGGTGAAGGGAGGCAGGGGTGGGCGCATCAGTACGTCTTGTAAGGGAGGAACTTGCCGCTCATGACGATGCTGACGCGGTCCCCGGCCGGGTTGGCCTCGCGCTGCAGGTCCATCTTGAAGTCGATCGCGCTCATGATGCCGTCGCCGAACTCTTCATGGATCAGCTCCTTGAAGGTCGTGCCGTAGACGCTGACCAGCTCGTAAAAGCGGTAGATCAGCGGGTCGGTCGGCACCGAGGTCGGCAGGCTGCCCTTGTAGGGCACGACCTTGAGCCACTGCGTCTCGGCCTCCGTCAGGTCGAAGAGTTTGGCCAGCTTGCCGGCCTGCTCGTCGTTGAAGGTCATCTGGCCCAGGCAGCCGGCGGTGACCCATTCCTTGGAAAGGCCGATTTCCGCGGCCACGTCGGCCCACTTCAGGCCCTTGGCCACCTTGGTGGCGATGATCTTTTCGGTGACGTCGAGGCGGCTCATGCGGTGCTCCTGTGGATGGCGGGGTGGGTGTCGAAAGGAATCACTTCGGCCGGCTGCGGCTGGCCGGGGCGGACTTCCGGTGGATGCTCTGGCGCGCGGCCGTGGGACAAGGTCGCACTGCGCTCGACGAGGAAGTCCACCAGGTGGTTGCGGATCGGGTAGTACTGCGGGTCGTGGTGCAGCGTGGCGCGCTGCCGGTCCCGGGGCATCGTGTTGACGACGATCTCGGCGATGCGCGCCTGCGGGCCGTTGGCCATCAGCAGGATGCGGTCGGCCAGCAGGATGGCCTCGTCGACGTCGTGCGTGATCATGAAGACCGTCTGCTTCGTGGCCGCGCAGATCTTCAGCAGCTCGTCCTGGATGGTGCCGCGCGTCAGCGCATCGAGCGCACCGAAGGGCTCGTCCAGCAGCAGCATGCGCGGCTCGATGGCAAAGGCGCGTGCGATGCCCACGCGCTGCTTCATGCCGCCCGAGAGCTGGCTCGGTTTCTTGTCGAGGTGCGCGGCCAGGCCCACCAGCTCGACGTACTTCACCACCTGCGCATCGACCTGGGCGCGGGTCCAGTCCGGCCACTTGCTGCGCACTGCGAACGCGATGTTCTGGCGCACCGTGAGCCAGGGCATCAGCGCGTGGCCCTGGAACACCACACCACGCTCCAGCCCCGGGCCGGCGACTTCGCGCTTGGCCATGAACACATGGCCGTCGCTGGCCTGCTCCAGACCGGCGAGCACGTTGAGGATGGTCGTCTTGCCGCAGCCGCTGTGGCCGATGATGCAGACGAACTCACCCTCGCTGAGCGTGAAGTTGACGCCGTCGAAGACTGTCGCGTCGCCGTAGCGCTTGGCCAAGGCCTGCACCTGCACGAGTTCAGTCGGCATAGGTCACCCACTTCTGGCAGCGCGCGAACGCCAGGTCGAGCAACATGCCCACCACGCCGATCACGAGGATGGCCATCAGCACATTGGGCAGGCTCAGGTTGTTCCACTCGTTCCACACGAAGTAGCCGATGCCCGTGCCGCCCACCAGCATCTCGGCCGCCACGATGACGAGCCAGGCGATGCCCATGCTGATGCGCATGCCCGTCAGGATGGTGGGCGCCGCGGCGGGCAGGATGACCTCGAAGGCGCGGCGCAGCGGCCCCACCTCCAGCGTGCGCGCCACGTTCAGCCACTCGCGCCGCACACCCGCCACGCCGAAGGCCGTGTTGATGAGCATCGGCCACAGGCTGCACATGAAGATCACGAAGATGCCGCTCGCGGCCGAATCCTTGATCGTGTAGAGCGCCAGCGGCATCCAGGCCAGCGGCGAGATGGGCTTCAGGACCTGGATGAACGGGTCCAGCGCGCGGTAGATCAGCGGGCTCATGCCGATGACGAAGCCCAGCGGAATCGCCACCAGAGCGGCGAGCAGATAACCAAGGCCCACGCGGCCGAGCGAGTAGGCGAGCTGCAGGCCCAGGCCCTTGTCGTTGGGGCCGCGGTCGTAGAACGGGTCGGCCAGCTGGCGGGCGATGGTCGCGCCCATCTGCGCCGGCGTAGGGAAGCCGCTCTTGGTGGTGGCGGGTGTCGCGTCGATGGGCTTGCCCATCAGCTTGGCGTACTCGATCTGCTCGGGCGTCATCGCGGCCGCGGGGGTTGCCATCGTGCTCGTGCCCTGCGTGGCAAGCTGCCACAGCCCGAGCAGGCAGCCGAGCAGCAGCAGCGAGAGCAGCCCGGCGCGGAGATTCAAGGAAGCGTGCATGTCATGGAGGCGTTCGGCCTGTCGTGAGTCTGATGAACACAGCCACAGAGGCACAGAGACTCAGAGAGACCGGGCCGGTGGCACTCGTACGAGCGCCTCTGTGCCTCTGTGTCTCTGTGGCTGTGTTCCCGGGCCCGTGCCGACAAGGTTCAGCTGCGCTTGATGGCGAAGCTGTCGATGTAGGCCTGGGGCTTGGCGGGGTCGAACTCCTTGCCCATGACCTTGAACTTCGGATAGCCGCCCGCCTTGTCTTCTGGCAGCGCCTGGTCGAGCGCCTTCATCTGCTTCCTGGCGTCGGTCAGCAGGAAGACCTTTTCGGCCACGGCCTTGTAGTCGACCTCGCCCTTCAGGTAGCCCCAGCGCTTCATCTGCGTGAGCATCCACACCGCCATGCTTTGCCAGGGCATGGGGTCGAAGTCGGCGCGGTCGGGCACGACCTTGACGTTGCCGAGGCCATCGGCGAACTTGCCGGTCAGCACCTGCGCCACCACCGTCTCGGGCTGGTTCAGGTAGGCCTGCGGCGAGATGACCTTGGCGATCAGTTCGCGGTTGCGCGCCTCGCGGGCCATGGCGGCGGCGTTTAGCACCGCGCGGTACAGCGCGATGAAGGTGTTGGGATTTTTCTGGATGAACTCCGCGCTCGTGCCGAAGGCGCAGCAGGGGTGGCCGTTCCACAGCTCCTTGGTCAGCAGGTGGATGAAGCCCACCTCCTCGAACACCGCGCGCTGGTTGAACGGGTCGGGGCCGAGGAAGCCGTCGATGTTGCCGGCGCGCAGGTTGGCCACCATCTCGGGCGGCGGCACCACGCGGATCTGGATGTCACGGTCCGGGTCGAGCCCGGCTTCCGCCACGTAGTAGCGCAGCAGGAAGTTGTGCATCGAATACTCGAACGGCACGGCGAACTTGAAGCCCTTCCAGTCCTTCGGGTCGCGCTTGTCCTTGTGCTTGACGGCCAGCGTGATGGCCTGGCCGTTGGTGTTCTGGATGCTGGCCACATGCATCGGCGTGGCGGGGGCCCCGAGACCCAGGCTGATGGCCACCGGCATCGGGCTCAGGAAATGCGTCGCGTCGTACTCCTTGTTGAGCATCTTGTCGCGGATGAGCGCCCAGCCGGCCGTCTTCACCACCTGCACGTCCAGGCCCTGCTTGCTGTAGAAGCCCAGCGGGTGGGCCATGATCAGCGGCGTGGCGCAGGTGATGGGGATGAAGCCGATTTTCAGCTCCTTCTTCTCCAGCGGCCCGCTCTCCGCGGCCATGGCCTGCAGGCTGGCCACCGGCAGCACGCTGGAGATGGCGGCCATGGCCGTGTTGCGGCCCACGGCCGTCAGAAAGCGGCGGCGCACGGCGTCCTGCGGAAACAGCGCCTTCACGAGCGCCGCTTCCACAAACTGGCGCGATTCGGCCTCGACGTCGGGTTCCTCGCTGCGGGCCTTCAGTGTGGCCACGGCGTGGTCGGCGGCACTGGCATGCTGGCCACAGCTGCAGCGCATCAGCAGCGGCCGGTCGGCGTCATACGGGTCGTGCGTCATCGAGGGCTCCTGGGGTTGGAGCGACTCTAGGAAAGACGCAGGCGGCTGGGGATCGAGGGAGCCGGCGAGTTCTTGTAGGGCTGGCACTACAGGGCAAGACGCCCCCAAGCGCCCCCGCGCGTGCGATCAGCCGCCGGCGCGTGTGACCTGCACCCGCACCTCGCCGCAACCCGCGAACACATGCCGCGACTGCTGGCCGGCACGGATGTCGTGCACGCCGGTGATCATGCCGGTGGAGATCACGTCGCCCGCCTTGAGCACCGCCCCCTGCGCGGCCCGCTTGTTGAGCGTGAAGGCCAGCGCGCCCAGGGGCCCGGGCTGGATGGCCACCTGGCCGGTGCCGACCGAGACGCCGTCGATGAAGGTCTCGACGTTGATCGTCTCGCGCGCGCGCCAGTCCGTGATCTCGGCCCCGACCACCACGCCCCAGTTGTTGCCGAAGTCGGAGATGACCGCCCCCGGGCCGATGTCGTTGAGCGTGGCCAGCGGACTGCTCGCCACTTCCACACCGATGTGCATGGACTTCACGAAGGGTGCGACCGTGTCGGCGGTCCAGTCGGACTTGCCGGCGGGCGCGTCCTGGGCCACGACGATGACGATCTCGGCTTCGACCGCCGCGAAACCGCCATCGAACACCGGGCATCGCGCCGCTTCGCCGGCCGCGGGGCGGTGGATGTTGGCAGCGAAGGCCGGGCCGATCAGTCGCTCCTCCGGGAACTGGGCGGCGAACGCCGGCGCCACGCGCGCGACCTTCCAGCCGGCGACCGCATCCGGCCATCGCGCGATGGCGGCAGCCTGGACCGCATAGGCCTCGGCCAGCGTGGACGGCGGCGTGCCGGGATAGGCCGGGAGCGCGCGACCTGCGGCACGCGCTGCGGTGAATTGGGCAGAGATGTCTTGGGCGTCGCTCATGGGGCATCGTGCCGTGGGGCGGCAGACGGTGGGTTCGGCCGGCAATGTACAGCGCCCTCAGGGCTCACCGCTGCGCATCTATTGAAGCAGATCATCACCAAAAGAAGGGATGACGACCGCCAGTCCGACGCCGCCCAATGCGGCAGCCTGACCGGAGCCTGCCCCATGTTCAATTCGGAAACCCTCGAAGTTGCCATCGGCATGGCCTTCCTGTTCCTGTTGATGTCCCTGATCTGCACGGGCATCAAGGAATGGATCGAAGGCATCTTCAAGTGGCGTGCGATGGACCTGGAACGCGGCCTGCGCACGCTGCTGGACGACGAAGCCGGCAAGCTCACCGCCTACCTCTACGCGCATCCGATGGTGTCGTCGCTCTACCAGGGCCGCTACGACCCCGCCCACCTCGCGCCGAACTGGCTCACGAACTGGATTCCCGGGGTGTCCCATGCCAAGCAGATGCCCTGGTCGCTCAGGCGCAACCTGCCGTCCTACATCCCCGCCGGGCATTTCGCCACCGCGCTGATCGACCTGGTCGCCCGCGGTCCGGCGGACGTTGACAGCGAGGCGGCACCGCACGGGCCGATCACCATCGCCCAATTGCGTGAGCGGGCGGCGGCGCTGCAGTCACCCTTCCTGCGCCGCACGCTGCTGACCGCCATCGACCACTGCGATGGTGACCTCAAGCAGCTCACCACCCAGTTGCAGACCTGGTTCGACGGCAGCATGGACCGTGCCTCCGGCTGGTACAAGCGGCGCACGCAGACGGTGCTGTTCGTGCTGGGCATCGGCGCGGCGGCCGTGCTGAACGTGGATGCGCTCTACGTGATGGGTCGGCTCACGGCCGACAAGACGCTGCGGGAGACCGTCGTCGCGGCCGCGGCACGGCAGGAGGCGGCCTCGGCGCCCGCCGCCACCGCCAGCGGCCCCGCCGCAGGGCTGGCCGCGGCCAAGAGGGCCCGCGAGGAACTGGAGAACGTCGGAATGCCGCTGGGCTGGCGCGAAGTGGGCCACGCCGCGTCGGCCCCGACCTCGTCGCTGCGCGGCTACGTGCCGATGCAGATGTGCCAGCTCGACGTCGCGCAGGACTGCCAGGCCTCGCACTACTCCGTGCTGCGCGTGGTGCTGGGCTGGCTGGTCACGGCCTTTGCCGTCATGCTGGGGGCGCCGTTCTGGTTCGACCTGCTCAACAAGTTCATGGTGATCCGCTCGACCGTGAAGCCGCGCGAGAAGAGCCGCGAGGAGGGCAGCGAGGACCGGGCCGACCCGAACGCCGCCCCACCGAGCGTCACGCTCGTCGCTGCCCCACCTGCGGTGTCCACCGATGTGCCGACACCGCCCGCACCTCCCACCGGCACCGCGCCACCACTGCCGGCATTCGTGCCCCACACCTGGCGCGACGGCGTCACCAACCCACAGGAGATTGCACTGTGAGCGCCGGTTCCAACGACAGCGAGCTGATGGTCAACCGCGACCTCGGCCGCCTGGCTCCCGCCTTCCGCGCCGCGGTGCAGGCCGCCATCGACGAGTGCAACGACAGCCACAACCAGCTCAACGCGATGGTCTACGAAGGCTACCGCTCGCAGGCGCTGGCCGCGATGTACTACCAGCGCGGCCGCACCGTGAAGCCCCCCTACCAGCCGGTCACGAATGCGCCCACCAACCTGCACAGCTGGCATGGCTTCGGCCTTGCGGTGGACGTGGTGCATGCCCAGAAGTTCTGGTCGCCACCGGAGGGCGATGCCTGGTTCCACAAGGTGGGTGCCATCTTCAAGAAGCACGGCTGCACCTGGGGCGGCGACTGGAAGATGGCGGACCTGCCGCACTTCCAGTGGGGCCGCTGCCCGCCCAGCCCGTCGGACGCCGCCCGGGAACTGATCACGAGCCAGGGCATGCAGGCCGTCTGGCAGCGCCTGGAAGCCATCACCCCGGGCACCAGCAACATCCCGCTGACGACCCGCACGCTGGGCACCATCGACGGCGAAGGCTTCCGCTGCACGATCTACGAGGACAGCGACGGCCGTGTGCACTTCACGGCTGATGCCGACATCGACGCCGACGGCGCCAACGGCCAGGAACGCGGCCCCGCGGCCTACCGGGTCGACGACAGCGGCACCGAGGCGCTGGCCAACGGCGGCATGCGCATCGAGCCGGACGGGCGCGTCGTCTGCGCACAGCCCTGGGCGCGGGAGGTCGTGCTGCTCGGGCCGGACAACGAACCGCGCGTCTTCCCCGGCGGCATCATCGCGTCCACGACCTGGTACCGCCACCCCGGCAAGGCCATCGACGATCCTGCCGCCTACGTCGACGCCGAGACCGTGCCCTACGTCGTCGTGCCGCCGCTGATCGTGCAGCGCACGGCTGGCATCGTGCGCGGCTGCAAGGCCCGGGTGACCTGGCGCGGCCGCTCCGTGGACTGCGTCGTGGCCGACCGCGGGCCGGCCAACAAGGTTGGCGAGATCAGCATCGCCGCCGCGCGATGCGTGGGCTTGCCGTCCAGCCCGCGCACGGGCGGCACGGCAGAGGTCGAGGTCGAGTACGAGCTGTGGCCCGGCGTGCCGGCACGCGGCTTCACGCTGCAGAAGGCGTGAGGCCCGCTCAGCCGCCCAGGCGCGGGGCCTCGCCGCCCTGCTCCATGCGCACGGCGAACAGCGCCAGCTCGACATCGTTGCGCACGCCGATCTTTTCCAGCACCCGCGCCCGGTAGGTCGACACGGTGTTGGGCGACAGCACGAGCTGCTCGGCAATCTCGCCGACGCTGCGGCCCGCGGCCAGCAACTGGTAGACCTGGTGCTCGCGGTGCGACAGCCGCTCTTGCACGGGCTGCTCGTCGTCCGCCCCGCGGCGACCGCCCGCCCCCACGGCCCCGGCGAGCAGCTCGGCCACGCTCGGCGTGATGAAAAGCTGGCCGCGCGCGACCTGGCGGATGGCGTCGATCATCTGCTCGCTGTCCGCGCTCTTGTTCAGGTAGCCGGCCGCGCCCAGCTTGAGGCTGCGCACGGCGTACTGCCGGTCCGGGTAGGTGGAGAGCATCAGCACCGGCAGCTTCGGGAACTCGGACTTCAGCGACTTGAGCACGTCCAGCCCGTCGCGCTGCGGCATGGCGATGTCCAGCAGCACGACATCCGGCCCCAGGCCCGCCTCCCGCCCGGCACGCACGCCGCGCAGCGCCTCCGGCCCGTTCGCGGCCTCGCCCATCACGCGCAGGTCCTCGGCCTCCGCCAGGATCTGCTTGATGCCCTGGCGCACGATGAGGTGGTCGTCGCAGATCAGCACGCGGATCATGAGGGCGCTCCGATCGGCATCACCAGCCGCACCGTCGTGCCGCGGCCCGGCACGCTGTCGATGCCCAAGCGCCCGCCGAACTGCGCCGCGCGCTCGCGCATGCCCATGACGCCGTAGCTGCGCGGGTCCGCCAGCGCCTCGGGCGGCGCGCCTCGGCCGTCGTCGCGCACCTGCAGGTACAGCACCGGCGCAGGCGGCGCGTCCACGTCGATGCGGATGGCCACCTGCCGCGCCTGCGCATGCCGGGCCACGTTGGACAGCACCTCCTGGAAGATGCGGAACACCGCAATCGCCAAGCCGCCGCCGGGTGGGGCCACGTCGGCGGCGATGTGCATCTTGAAGTCCACCACCGTGCTGTCACTGCAGGCGCCTTCGAACTCCTGCGCCTGCCACTCCAGCGCGGCCCACAGGCCCTGGTGATCCAGGATGCTCGGGCGCAGGTCCGTGATGATCCGGCCCACCGCGTCGACCGCGGTGTCGACCAGCCCGCCCATGCGCGTGCACTTGGCGCGCATGGCGTCGCGCTGCGCGGCGTCACCCACGCGGCGCTCCAGCCAGTTGAGGTCCATCTTGAGCGCCACCAGGATCGAGCCCAGCTCGTCGTGGATCTCCCGCGCGATGCGCTTGCGCTCAGTCTCGCGCACGGCCTCCAGATGATGGGCCAGCTCGCGGATCTCGGCTGTACGCGCGGCCACGCGGCGCTCGAGCTCGTCGTGGCTGGCCCGCAGCAGGCCTTCCGCCTGCTTGCGCGCGGTGATGTCCACGAAGCTCGCCACGGCCCCTTGCACCACGCCGTTCTCGATGATCGGATGGCTGGCGTACTCGACCGCAAACGGCGTGCCGTCGGCGCGCCAGATCACCTCGTCGTCGATGCGGCAGGGCAAGCCGCGCCGGAAGGCATTGAAGATCGGGCAGTCGCACTCGGGGTAGTGCCGGCCGTCCGCGTAGGAATGGTGGATGAGCTCGTGCATGTTGCGACCCAGCACCTCTTCGGTGCGCCAGCCGAGCATTTCGCAGGCGGCGCGATTCACGAAGGTGCATGCACCGCTCATGTCCACGCCGAAGATGCCCTCGCCGGTGCTCTCCAGCAGCAGCGCCAGGCGCCGCGCGGCGTCGTGGGGCGGCAGGTCGGTCATCGCGGTGGTCATGCCCCAGCAGAGTGCAAGGGGCATGCCATGGCGGTCGGGCCTGCGGACGCAGGCTCGCCGGTAGGGATCGCGAAGGGGAGGCCTCTATCGACCCGGAGCTGCCCATCAGCCCGTTCGGTCGAGTGCCAAAGAGGAGTCATCCGGTTCAAGGCAAAGACCATCACCTGGGGACATCGAGGCCATCAGCCGCGCTATGCCTTGCCGCGGCGTGACGCTGGCCCGCTGATGACCTGCACCGATGGAAGACGGCCGAGGCCCGGCGATGTTCTGACCAAGTCGGCCAGGGTCACGCGGTCGAGTTCGCGCGTGAAGGCATCGAGGGCGCTCGCCATGGCCGTCTCAAGACCACAGGCGCCCGCCAGAAGGCAGTTCCCGGTTTCGGTGAAGCACTCCACTATCGCGAAGTCCGCCTCGAGGTGCCGAACCATCTGGCCCAGGCGCAGCGTGGTGGGGTCTGCCGCCAGTTGCAAGCCGCCGTTGCGGCCTCGGACCGTTTCGACCCAGCCCGTCCGGCCGAGCACCACCGACACCTTCATGAGATGCGCCGTCGAGATGCCGAAGTCCGCCGCGAAGGTGTCGATCGTGACCCGACGTGCGGGGTCGCCTGCCAGCACCAGAAGGAGGCGCAGCGCGTAGTCGGTGAAGGTCGTCAGTCTCATAAGATGCATTCTAGATGTTGCTTTCTTCCGACCTCGCCGATAAGATGCATTCACGATGTTTCTTTGAGGCAAATCATGAACACTCCGACTCCCGACGGCGTTGCGGCATTCCTCGGCACGCAGCCCGTCCACCACACGCCCGAAGCGCTCGGCGATCGGTTGGCACTGGCACTGTGCAAGGGCATGCGCCTGGCGGCCGACCTGTTTTTCAGCCACCGCTATCTGCACCGCGCCGTGGTGCTCGAGACCGTGGCGGCCGTGCCCGGGCTGGTCGGCGCCGTGCTGCAGCACCTGCGTTCCCTGCGCCTGATGCGCGACCGGGCCGACCGCGTCAAGACGCTGATGGATGAGTCGGAGAACGAGCGCATGCACCTGATGGCCTTCGTCGCGCTCTGTCAGCCCACATTGTTCGAGCGGCTGCTCGTGCTGCTGGTGCAGGGGATCTTCTTCAACGCGTTCTTCCTGCTCTATCTGGTGTCCCCTGCCGTCGCCCACCGCCTAGTCGGCTACTTCGAAGAGGAGGCGATCGTCAGCTACACGCGCTTCCTCGAAGAGATCGACGGCGGACGCATTCCCAACATGGAGATCCCCGAGTTCGCACGCGCGTACTGGCAACTGGGCGACGAGGCCCGGCTGCGTGAGCTCGTCGTGGCGGTCCGCGAGGATGAAGCCAGCCATCGCGACGTGAACCATCGCTACGCGGCGCTGGAGCGGATCGCGTGAACGCCAGCTGCGGCCCGCAGGCTCGGACAGCTGCCACCGCCGAAAACAATGGCCCCTGGGTCCGAGGGTGGCGGGCCTTGCGCAGACTGGTGCATCCGACCATCACCATCACCGAGCCGCCGGCAGGCATCCAGGTGGACTGGAACGCCGCGGTGCCCATGCGCGATGGCACGCTGCTGCGAGCCAATGTGTTCCGCCCCGAAGGTAACGCGCGCTACCCCGTGCTGTTGTGCGCGCACCCCTACGGCAAGGACGACTTGCCCCTGCATCGCAAGACGCGGGACGGCTACCGTGTTTCGCCGCAGTACCACCTGATGCGCTGCGCGCCGCTGACGCATTCGGCGTGGACGTCCTGGGAAAGCCCCGACCCGGCCCACTGGGCGCCCCGGGGCTACGTGGTGATCAACGCCGACCTGCGTGGCTTCGGAACGTCGGATGGTGTCCCCAGTGCTTTCAGCGCGCAGGAAGGACAGGATCTCTACGACCTGATCGAGTGGGCCGCGGAGCAGCCGTGGTCGAGCGGTCGGGTCGGGATGCTGGGTGTCTCGTATCTGGCCCTCACGCAGTGGCGCGCCGCAGCGCTCAAGCCACCGCATCTGGCGGCCATCTGCCCCTGGGAAGGCTTCACCGACCTGTACCGCGACTTCGCGCGCCCCGGCGGCATCCGGGAAACCGGGTTCCTCAACGTGTGGGGCATCACCACCAAGCGGCGCACCCGCGGGCGTGTCGACCTGCACGGCGAAGTGCGCAGACGCCCTTTGCGCGACGACTGGTATGCCGCCTGCGATGTCGATCTCGAAGCGATCGACGTGCCGGCCCTGGTGTGCGGGAGTTTCTCGGACCACAACCTGCACAGCCGCGGATCGTTCGAGGGATTCAGGCGCATCGCGTCATCGCAAAAGTGGCTCTACACCCACCGCAGCCCGAAGTGGCAGGCGTTCTATTCGCCTGAGGCGCTCGCTGCCCAGCAGCGCTTCTTCGACCACTTCCTGAAGGACATCGACAACGGCCAGGACAGGCAGCCACGGGTGCGCCTGGAGATCCGTGAAGACTGCAGCACGGTGGCCGAGGTGCGTCATGCCGACGACTGGCCGCTTCCACAGACCGAGTGGCGCACCTGGCACGGTCACGCCAGCAGCGACATATCGCAGGGCCAGTTGCTCGACCCACCGGCCACTGCCTCGAGGACCTTGTGCCTTCAGGCCAGGGGCGGGCCCATCAGCTTCACCCACCGCTTCGAAAGCGATGTCGATATCGTCGGGCCCATGATTCTGACGCTCACGGTCTCTCTCGAAGGCGGTGACGACTTCCCTCTGATCGCCGGGGTGCGCAAGTTCAGGGCCGGGCGTGAAGTCACCTTCGAGGGCTCCTTCGGCTTTCAGGGTGACCTCGTCACCCACGGCATGCTGCTGACGTCGCATGCGGCAGAGGACCCTGCCAGATCGACGCCGTGGCAACCGGTCCACAGCCACGTCGATGTGCGCACGCTGGCCCAAGGCGAGCGGGTCACGCTCAGGATTGGCATGCTGCCCTCGGCAACTCGCTTCCGCGCGGGCGACGAGCTTCGCCTTGATATCCAGGGCCACTGGTTCCAGCGGCGCAATCCGGTGACGGGCCAGTTTCCGGTGGGCTACAGCACCGCGTCGAAGGGTACATGCCTCATCCATCTTGAGCCGCACGCCGGACTGCGTCTCTGTGTGCCGACCCTGCCGCCGATGGCAGCCTCGGCTGCGCCAAACTGATCTCTATGGGCCTTGACGTCAGCCTGACCAAGAGGCGAGGGAACACGTAGAACTCAATCTCGTTCGGGCAGCGGCACGTAAAGCGGTCGCTACTGGGCGACTGCAGATGGCCGCAAGCCGCCTTCAAACATCATCGCGCCACAACGCCCCATGGCGAAAGCGCTCGGGCACGACCTGCGTGAGCGGGTCATCGATGCCCAGCGCCGCCAGTTCGTCAAACCAGCGTGATCGGAGCGAAACGGGCAAGGTGGCGCCGCACCACGGGCAGTGGGCGATGGCCACGGACCCTGAACCGCCGTCGTGAATGCGCAGGCCGTACTCCCGAAACTTGTCGGAATAGCGGATCAGCGCCTCTGGGCATGCATCCAGCTCAGGGTGGTCCGGGCACGAGAAATCGACCTGGGCCTGCATCCTGGCGCAGCAGTGCTTGATCATGCGGGCGGGCCGTCGCTGCCGTGCGGCAGCGATCCTGCGTCACAGGGGCCGATCACCTTGGACACGCCAGGCTGGCGCAGGCTCGTGGGCCTCAGAACCGCCAACTCGCCCCCAGCGTGAAGTAGCGCCCGACGGCGCCCTCCTGGTGCAGCGAAGGGTTGTAGTGCGCGCCACCCGACGACACGCCGCCGCCGGTCGAGCCTGACGCGAAGGCATCGATCGGCGCCGCACGGTCAAACAGGTTGGCCACCGACGCGCGCAGGCTCAAGCCCGGCGTGACCTGCCAGCTCGCGTTGAAGTTGACCGTCGTGAACGACGGCACGCGGCACAGCGGCGAGCCGCCGGCCGGCAGCCCGATCGGGAAGATCGTGGACAAGGCCGAAGCACAGTCCGGCAGGTTGTAGCTGGTGTCCTCGACCTTGACGCCACTGATGTAGTTCAGCGTGCCGCTCAGCTCCACCGGGCCGCGCAACCAGGCCAGGCCCAGCGACGCGCGGTCCTTGGGCGTGCCGGTGTTGGTGGAGACGAAGCTCGGCCCGTGCGTGCCCGCCATCTCGTAGACCTGGCCCGGGCCGCGGTCGATCGTGTAGCGGATCATGTGCGACCACTGCAGCTGCGGCGTGAATTCACCCCAGGCGCCGCCATTCAGCTTCATGCGCAGGTCCACGTCCACGCCGCTGGTGCGGGCGCTGCCGAGGTTGATGAAGGGGTAGGTGCCGTAGAGGATGGTGTCGTCGGCACTCGTCGGCGCGGCGTTCGGCGTGGTCGGGCTGTTGACCCGGTAGAGCTTGGTGCCGTAGGCCTCGGGCGTGTCGATCTGGCCCTGGCCGAACAGGCCCACGGACACGATCTGGTTGCGGATGCGGATGTCGTAGTAGTCGACCGACACGTTCATCGTCGCTACCGGCTCGATGATGAAGCCGAGCGTCATCGAGCGCGACTTCTCCGGCCGCAGGTCCTTGCCCGGCAGCTGCAGCTGCGTGCCGCCCACGCCGATGTCGCAGGGCTGGCCGGGCTTGACGAACTTGCACAGCGCCGTGTCCACGAGCGGCGGCAGGTAGCCGGCACTCGACCCGCTGGTGCCGATCTCCACCGGGTTCGGCGCCCGGAAGCCGCCCGCGTAGGTGCCGCGCAGCGTCAGCGCCTTGACCGGCACGTACTTGACGCCCACCTTGGGTGTGACCGACGAGCCGTAGGTGTCGTAGTGGTCGACACGCGCGGCAGCGTCGATCTCCAGTTGCGTCGTCAGCGGCGCGGCCAGTTCGACGTAGCCGGCCGTGATGGTCTGCCGGCCCACACCGAAGGCGTAGATGTTGCTGGCCTGCGCGCCGTTGGCAAATCCGTCCGGGAAGCGCTCGTCGAGCGAACGTTTCGTGAACTCGACACCCGTGCCCAGCGCGAGGTTGCCGCCGCCGAGCTTCATCAGGTCGCGGCTGGCGCGCAGCGACACGAAGTTGAGCGTGTTGGTGGACGTGGAACGGCCTTCCGGCGTCAGCGCCGTGCGGGCGGCGGCGGTGTTGTTGCCGCCGATGACGTACTTGCCGCTGTTCAGCGATGCCTGCAGCACCGGCAGGCTGACGAAGTTCTTCAGCGTCAGGTCGGTGGCGACGCGGGTGAGGCCGAGCGTGGCCTGCAGGTCCCAGCCCGCCACCGTGCCGGACAGCTCGGCCACCAGCCGCTGCGACTGCGTGGACGTCTGCGAGCGCTGGGCCGGCAGGTCGGTGAATGTCTGGTCCACCGGGTTGCCCGTGGCCGGGTCGATCACATTGGTGCCGTTCAGCGCCGTGGGCTGTGGGTTCTGTCGATCGGGGCCGAAACTGAAGGTCGTGATGCCACCGCTCGGCGAGACCGTGTTCAACAGCCCGACCTGCGTCGCACGGCTGCCAAGCACCGAGGCGGCCACCGACAAGGTCCAGTCCTGGGGCAGCAGGGCCGTGATCTTGCCGAGCAGGCTGTAGGTGCGCGTCTCGGGCGCCACCTGCAGCTCGGGGTTGGCGACCAGGCCCAGGTCTTCGCCGCCGTAGCGTGTCCAGTCCGACCCCCCCAGCGCCGGGCGGTCCCTCAGCAGCACGGCGTTCTGGCGCCTGAAGCCCGCGCTCAGATAACCCGCCACGCCGTCACGCGTCAGGTCGCCGAAACCGCGGATGCCCGAGACCTTGACCATGCGCCCGTCACCCCGGGATGAGCTGCCCAGCTCGGCCTGCAGCGACGTGCCCTCGTGGCTGCGCTTCAGGATGACGTTGACGACCCCGGCCATCGCATCGGAGCCGTAGATGGCCGAGGCACCGTCCTTCAGCACTTCCACGCGCTCCACCGCCTCGACGGGGATGGAGGCGATGTCGACGAAGTCGCGCTGGCCGTCGTCCGGCAGCGGGTAGGAGGCCATGCGGTGGCCATCGATCAGCACGAGCGTCGCGCCCACCGTCAGGCCGCGCAGCGAGATGCCGCTGCCGCCTGCGCCGAAGGCACCGGGCGTGGCCTGGCCGAGCGAGCCCATGTTGTTGGCCGACAGGTGCTGCAGCACCTCGCCAAGCGTGCTGTAGCCGGTGCGGGCGATGTCCGCCGCGGTGAGGTTCTGCACCGGGCTGGGCGTTTCGGCGCTGGCGCGGCGGATGTTGGATCCCGTCACCGTGACGCGGGCGAGTGCCGCCTTGTCGGCCCCCGCACCCTCGCCCGCCGCGCCGTCGCCGCTGGTGGCCTGCGCCCACAGGGCCGGCGAAAAGCAGGTCAGCAGGGCAGCGACCAGGGGCAGCAGGGGCGAGCGGTGGAGCGTGTTCACGGTGGGGTCACCTTCGGGTGTTAGCGGCGAAAGCGCGCGATTCTCGGGCGAGCAAGAAGCGCGCCGCAAAACTCATTCGCTTCCAACTCCGCGCACGTCGGGTGGCCGCAACACCTGGGCGCAGGATCGCCATGCCAGCTTGGTCGTCCGCCCGGCGGCAGACCGGGCCTGCCGGCCCCGCCAACGGCCGCTGCGCCTCAAGCGCCGATGATCCAGCCCTCCAGCCGGTCCACACCCTCGGGCCAACCGTAACGCGGCTGCTCCACAGCCCACGCAGCCTGCACCATCGCGAGCACCGCATCGAGGCTGTCGCCGCTGGCGTCCGCCACCAGCTCGTCGCGCTGTGCGTGGCTCAGCTTCAGGCGCAGGCCCAGCCGCGTGCGGCCCTGCTCCAGCGCGTCGACGAGGTCCTTGCGGGCGATCAGTCGCTCGGGGGTCTGGGCGGCCTTGGTGTCGCTCTTGTAGGAACGCCGCGCAATCAGCTCGCGCGCCAGCAGGCCGGGGTAGGCCTCCAGCGCCACGCGAGGGTCATGGCCCGCGCGGTGGCCGGCCAGGTGCACGCCTGCCTCGATCAGCCGCGGCACCCCGGCATGCAGCATGAAGGCCACCGGCGGGTTGACCCACTTCATGCTGGGGCTGGAGCCGGCAGGCCCGTCGCAGGCGCGATGCGCGAACTTCTGCCCGGCCGGGCGTGCGTCGCAGAAGGCGGCGAAGCGATCCCGGATGGCCTCGCGGCTGAGCGCGGCGTAGTGAGCGATCAGGGCGTCGTAGTCGGTCGGCCAGCCCAGCTCTGCGACCAGCGCGCGCGGCAGACCGAAGGGCAGGTCGAACCCGCCCACCCACGGGCCGGGGGTGCGCAGCCAAGTGGAGAACTCGTCCAACGTGTGTAGCGCTACCAAGCCGGTGAGCTTGACCACCGCCCCATGCCGCACGCCCGCAGCGACCCTGATCGGCTTGGCGCGGCGGGGCGCACTCGTGAAGTCGATCCCGAAAACAACGATGTCTGACATGAGCGGCATTCTGGGGCTGGGCAAGAATCCCGACTGCCATGCCTGCCTTGCTCGACGGCTCCCACACGCCCGACGCGACCGATCGCTTCGACGCTGCGGCCTTCGACGCCGCGGTGCGAGCCCGGCGGGAACAGGCGGCGGCCGGCGGCTACCAGGCATCGTGCGAGGCGCTCGAGCAACTGTTGCTGACCTGCCCGACCGACGAAGCCGCACGCCGTGGCCTCGTGCTGGCCCTGCTGGCGCACCAGTACCCGCGCCTGGGCAAGCTCACGTCCAGTGCCCGTTGCGCCACCGAGGCGCTCGCCCTGGCCGAGCGCCTGAACGACGATGGCCTGCTCGCCGATGCGTTGACGAGCCAGTGCTACGTGTACGGCCAGCTGCTGATGGGCCGCGAGGCCCTGGAGTCGGGCATGCGGGCGCTGGCAGCGGCTCGCCGCCTGGCTGACCCGGTGCGCGAAGCCTGGGCGCTCAACCGCGTGGCAGCGGCCTACTGCAGCCTCGACAACCCGACCCAGGCCTGCGCGTCGGTACAGCAGGCCATGGAGATCGCCGCGCTGGGTGACTCGGCGGAGGTCAGCTTCTCCTGCTGCAACAACCTCGCCTACTTCTGGCTGCGCCGGGTGGACGAAGTGAAGGCCCTGGGCGGCGAGAGCACCATGCTCGCGGCAGCCCTGGCCAATGCGCGCCGTACCGCCGAGCGCGCGACCGAACTCGCGCGGGATTCAGGCAGCCCCTTCCAGGTGGCCGTGGCGCTGTCCAACCTCGTCAACGCGCTGCTGGCCGGCGACCTGCTGGACGACGCGCTGCCGCTGCTCAATGAGTTCGGCCACATCGCGCATGACCACAACTACCGCAGCCTCGCCATCGAGGCCGACGTGCAGCGGGCCATCTTCGTCAGCCGCAAGGGTGAACCGGTACGGGCGGCCCACATGCTCGAGGCCCTGTTGAACGGCAGCAACGAGCCGCCGCCGCAGCTGCGACGTCTGCTGCTGCGCAGCCTCTACGAGACGCACAAGGTCTGCAGCCAGTACCGCCAGGCGCTGCACTGGCTCGAAGAGCTCGGTGCGCTGGACCGCCAGATTGCGCGGGACAACCTCGTGCTGCAGACGGAGGTCATCCTCATCCGCGACCAGGTCGAGCAGGCCCAGGCCCGTGCGGACAGCGCCGCGGCCGATGCCCGCCGCGAGCGCGCGCGGGCGGCTCACCTGGAAAGCGAGCAGCAGCGCCTGCGCGAGCACGCGATGGCGCTGGACCGCGCCGCGCACGAGGACGTGCTGACCGGCCTGCACAACCGCCGCCATGCCGAGTTCGCACTGCCGCTGCTGATCGAGGGGGCGCGCATGGCTGACCAGGTCATCAGCGTCGCGGCGCTCGATGTCGATCACTTCAAGAAGATCAACGACACCTACGGCCACGCGGTGGGCGACGCCGTGCTGCAACAGCTCGCGCAACTGTTGCGTCACCGGCTGCGCAGCGCAGACCTGCTGGCGCGCATCGGCGGCGAGGAGTTCGTCGCCGTGCTGGTGGGCATCGCCCCGCCGCAGGCTGCGGAGATCTGCGAACGGCTGCGCCTGGCCGTGAGTGAGCACGACTGGGCGGCGCTGGCCACCGGCCTGGTGGTGCGCATCAGCGTCGGCATTGCCGGCGGCGCGCCCCAGCAGAAGCCGCCGCACGACACCCTGCTGCACCGTGCCGACCGGGCGCTCTACGCGGCCAAGCGCAGCGGGCGCAACCGGGTGCACATGGACTGAACACCCCGGCCCTGCAACACAGACGTCTAGTTCGGGCGCCGGTACAGCGTGTTGGGCTCCGGATTCAGCGGCAACGGCTCGCTCGGGGACAGGTCCACGATGCGCACGCCGGCCGGCAGCGCAGCCACAGCCGCCGCCCGCTCCGCCACCGCGCGCTGGGCGGGCGTCTCGAGCAGCAGCGAAGCCCCGGACTGGCGCACCGTGGCCCCGGGTGGGCGGGCCGTCGTCCCGGCAGGGGACGCGTTTGCCAAGACCAGCATCTGTGCGGCACCTGCCTGCTGAACCGACACGCCGGCCGGCAGCGGCGCAGCCCGCGCCAGGGTCGCGTCACCGGGCAGGGGCTGCCCGGGCAGCCGCTTCATCAGAGCGCCGGATGGCAGCACCGTGACCTGCACACCGGACGCCTCCGTGCTAGGGCGCGCGGCGGGCAACTCACCGCGCAGCAGGCCATCGGCAGCGCACAGGAGCGGCGTCAGCAGCAGCACAACCGCGACGCGGCGTGCGCCAAGGGCAAGGGCGTTCATGGCGGCTTCCCTCACGGCACGAGCAGGTGGCCCGTCAGCGTCGCGATGCAGAAGACGTTCTGCGTCGAGTCGCTGTGGAAGATGTTGAGGGAAATGCCGCTGCCGCCATCCGCGACACCCGGGACTGACTCGCTGTAGGCCTTCAGCACGGTCTGCCCCAGGGAGACGTTGTTGATGAAGACATTGCTCCCCGTTCGCAGCATCGGTGCCAGCGCCATGTTGTTCTGGGAGCCGTTGGCGCGCGTCACGTTGAGGTAGATGAGCGGAAAGACATCGGCGCTCGATGTGGACGAACAGTTCACGCCCGCCCACTCCAGCACCACGCGCTTGCCCGCGGGCGTCGGGAAGAACATGAAGCCGTTCACGAAGGGCGGCGAAATGCTGATGGACGCCGTCTCCTGGTAGGGCTGGCGGTCGGGGTTGTCGACATTGCGCATCGGCGTGGCGTACTGGGCCAGGGCGGCCAAGGGCAGCAGGCTCGCCGCCACGGCAGCGGCACGGGCGAAGGAAGGGTGGTGTGGCATGGCAGTGTTCTCCGGTGGGTGGGTCAGCGATCAGGGGGCGGAGGTCTTTCGGCGAGCCCCGGCCCAGGCGATGGCGAGGGCCAGCAGCAGCGCGGGCGTGGCGGGCTCGGGCACGGAGCTGCCTCCGCCGCCACCGCCACCGCCCGTGCCGCCGCCGGGCCCGATGGCCAGCCCGGCGTTCAGGTAGCCGAAGCCGAAGCTGGCGCCAAGCGCCGTCAGGCTCGACGAGCCGGTCAGGTCGAAGCTCATCAGCGTGCTCGCGGCACTGCCGTCGTTGGCGATCACCTTGAACAGGTCGGCCTGATCGTCATAGGCGAGGCCGCCGTTGAAGGCCACGCTGCCGTCGCCGAGCTGGAACAACTCGGTGTCGCTCACGCCGCCGCTCCAGCTGATGCGCCGCACCGAACGGCCCACACCGGACGCATCCGCCGCGATGCCGTACAGCAGCCCGTCGTCGGCGTCGTAGGCCAGCCCCGTGTAGAGCGCACCGCTGAGCGACCCGAGCAGGCTGAGGCTGCCGCCGGTGAGGTCCATGCTGTAGAGGAAGCTGGCGCCGGTGAAGTCGGTGCTGACCGCATACAGCGTCGTGCCGTTCACCGCCAGGCCGCCGGTGAAGCCGCCGGTGGCGAGGGACTGGTTCAACGTGAACGTGCCGGGCGCTGCCGCCGTGAACGACACGAGACTGGAGTTGCCCTGGCCGTCATTGCCGATCGCGAAGAAGCGGCTGGCCGCGCTGCTGTAGACGAGCCCGCCGTTGTACGCGACCGACCCGTCGCCGAGCGTCGCCTGCGGTGTCGCTGCACCCGGCGCCACGGTGCCGAACACGCGGCCGACGCCATCCCCATCCGGCCCGAAGGCATAGGTCGGGCCCGCGAGGGCCGGCGAGGTGACGCTGCCGAGCAGTACCAACGCAAGCCCGCAGGCTGCGAGTGAACGCGTGAGCTTCATGAATGCCCCTTGGATGGTCCGGGTCCAGGCCCGGTCTCAGGCCGGTTGCCACCCATTGGGGCACTCGCGCTGGGAAAGCACAATTGCCTCAGGCCTACGATTTAGGGACGGCCCCCGCATCCGCGTCACGGCCGCCTCCATCCTGTGGATGACCCCCTCAAGAAGGGCAGTCAACCTCATCAACCCAACGGAGACATGCATGACCAACCCGGTTCTTGTGGAGGTGCTGCGCGGCAGCACGGTCGAGTCGCAGCACAGCGGCGCCGTGGCCGTCGTGGACGCCTCGGGCCACGTGCACACCGCCCTCGGTGACATCGACCTTCCCGTCTTCCCGCGCTCCGCCGTGAAGATGCTGCAGGCGCTGCCGCTGGTGGCCAGTGGCGCCGCAGACGCCTTCGGGCTGACCGACGCCGAACTGGCCCTGGCCTGCGCCTCGCACAGCGGCGAGCCCGCGCACGTGGCCACAGCGGCCGGCGTGCTGGCCAAGCTGGGGCTCGACCTGAACGCCCTGGAATGCGGCACGCAATGGCCGAGCCGCGAGCCGGTGCTGCGCGCGATGGCCGGCCGCGGCGAACAGGCCACGCCGCTGCACAACAACTGCTCGGGCAAGCACAGCGGCTTCGTCTGCCTGGCCTGCGTGATGGCCCGGCAGGCAGGTGCCGAGCCGGCGGCGTTCGCGCGGGGCTACGTGGGCGCCGAGCATCCGGTCATGCGGGAAGTCTCAGCCGCGCTGTCCGCGACCACCGGCGTGGACGTGGACCGCGCACCGCGCGGCACCGATGGCTGCTCGATTCCCACCTACGCCCTGCCGCTGCGGGCACTGGCGCTGGCCTTCGCCCGCTGTGGCGCCGGTGTGGGCCTGTCCGACGCCCATGCCCGCGCCGCGCGCCGGCTGCGCCAGGCCGCGGCTGCCGCGCCCTTCATGGTGGCCGGCACGGACCGCTTCGACACCCGCGTCATGCAGGTGTTCGGCGAGCGCCTGTTCTGCAAGATCGGCGCGGAAGGCGTGTACTGCGCCGCCCTGCCCGAACTCGGCCTGGGCGTGGCCCTCAAGATCGACGACGGCGCCGCCCGCGCCGCCGAGGCCGCGATGGCGGCGGTCGCCGCGGCGCTGCTCCAGTCCGACCACGAGGTGCTGACCAGCTACAGCCACCTGGCCTTGCGCAACTGGCGTGGGCTGGACGTCGGGTCGCTCCGGCCGGCCGCCGCCCTCGCGCTCAGGCGCTGATCGGCGCCCCGCCGCGAGACGCCCGGACCGCTGCCGCCGGGTGGGGCACGCCCGACGAGGCGGCCAGGGCTTGCCGAATGGCCGGACCATGACCAAGGGCATACCAAGCAAGCGCTTGATTGGTTTGATAATCCGGCGCCATGGTCGCTGCCCCCTCCCCGGTTCCACCGGACGCTCCCCCACCCCGCGAACGCCTGCTGCGCGAGGCGGCGCGGCTGTTTGCCGAACGCGGCGTGGACGGTGTCTCCACCCGGGAAATCTGCGCTGCCGCCGGCGTGAACCCCGGGGCCATCCACTACCACTTCGGTGACAAGGACGGCCTGTACGCCGAGGTGTTGCGCCTGCCCGCCCAGGACCTGAACCGCGAGCTGGCCGGCTTCGACGACCCCGCGCTGGGCCTGCACGAGGCGATCAGCCGCTTCCTGCGCCCCTTCCTGTTCGACGACGGCGGCTGCAGTGCCCAGCTGTTCATGCGGGAGATGCAGGCGCCCTCGCCCGTGTTCCTGAAGACCGTCACCGAAGAGATCGGGCCGCTGTTCGAACGCTTTGCCGGCGTGCTGGCCCGGCACGCCGGCCTCGACGCGCCCACGCCCGCGTTGTTCCAGCTGGCCATGGGCCTGCAGGCGATGGCCCACGACTACTCGGTCACGCGCCCGATGTTGGACGCCTTCCACCCCGAGCTGCTCGCCGGGGACCCTCACCTCGAACACACCTGCCGACGCCTCGCCGACTGGGGCTGCGTGCTGGTGGCCCACGAACGCGACGCCCACGCCCGCACCCCATGACTTCACGTGCCCTTCTCGCGGCTGCGCTGCTGGCGCTGCTGACCGGCTGCATGACGGCCCCGCCCGCCCCGCCGCCCACGCCTGCCGCCGTGCCCCCTGCCTGGCGCTCGCCCCTGCCGCACGGCGGCAGCACGGCCGCGCTGACGGCCTGGTGGCAGGCGTTCGACGACCCCGCCCTCGCCCGCCTGATCGCCCGGGCCGAAAGCCAGAGCCCGACGCTGGAGCAGGCCGCCGCGCGCCGCCGCCAGGCCGAGGCTTTTGCGGCCCAGGCCCGCGCCGGCCTCTCGCCCCAGGGCGGCGTCGGCGGGCAGTTGCAGCGCGGCCGCGCGCTGAACGGCATCGCCGGCGACAGCACGCAGGCCAGCGCCCAGTTCAGCGCGAGCTGGGAGATCGACCTCTTCGGCGGTCAGCGCGCCGCCGCGCTCGCCGCTGCCGCGCAGGCCACGGCCGCGTCCGACGACTGGCATGCCGCCCGCGTGAGCCTCGCCGCGGACGTGGCCCAGGCCTATGTGCAGCTGCGGCTGGCGCAGGCGCGCGAGGAATCCGCCGAACTGGACACCCGTTTCGCCGAACAGATCGCCGCCTGGGGCCGCCAGCAGCAGGCTGCCGGCCTGATCAGCGCGACCGATGCAGCGCTGCTGAACACCGACCGTGCCGCCGCCACCGCCGCCCGCAGCCAGTGGCGCGCCGAAGCACAGATCGCCCTGAACAGCCTGGCGCTGCTGTGCGCCGAGCGGGCCGTCACACTGGCGGCCGAACTGGCGCCACCCGCGGTCGCGAGCGAAGGTTTCGAGCTCCGGCGCAGCCAGCCCCAGGTGCCGGGCTTCGACGTCGCCGCCCTGCCCGCGCAACTGCTGGCCCAGCGGCCGGACCTGGCCGCCGCGCACCAGCGCTGGATCGCCGCGGTGCAGAACATCCGCAGCGTCGATGCGCAGCGCTACCCGCAGCTGAGCCTCGGCGCCATGGTGGGCGACACCCGCCTGCGCGTGCGCGGCAAGACGTCGTCGGGCTCGATGTGGTCCTTCGGGCCGAGTCTGACACTGCCGATGTTCGACGGGGGCGCGCTGGTCGCGGCCGGCGACGGCGCGCGTGCGGCGGCCGATGAAGCCGCCGCCGAGTTGCAAGGCCGCTGGCTGGTGGCCGTCAACGAGGTCGAGGACGCCCTGCAGCGCGTGGCCGCCGGCGCCGAGCGCGAGCGCGAGGTGGACGCCGTGCGCCGCGAGTGGGAGGGCATCGCGCGTCGCTCCTTCTCGCAGCAGCAGGCCGGCCTGCAAAGCGGCGTGCAGCGCAACACCACCTTCCGCAATGCCCTGGCCGCCTACGAGGCGGTGGTGAGCGTGCGCGCCGAGCATGCCCTCGCCTGGATCCGCCTGTACCGCAGCCTGGGAGGCGGCTGGACGGCCGACGTCCCGACTGCCTCCGTCCCGAACACGACCGCCGCCCGCTGATCATGAAATTCCGTCGCCTCCCCTCCGCCCCCACCGCCCTGACTGCAGCGCTCACGCTCGCGCTTGCGGCGGCCTTCGTCGTCGCCCTGTCCGGCCCGGCCGGCGCCCAGACGCCCGTGGCCAGTGCCGCCACCAAGCCCGCGTTGACCGTCCGGCAGGTGCTGGCCCAGAGCAGCACCTGGCCGCAGACGCTGTCGGCCACCGGCTCCATCGGCGCGTGGCAGGAGGTCGTCATCGGCGCCGAGATCGGCGGACAGCGGCTGGCCGCACTGATGGTCGACGTCGGCGACCGCGTGAAGAAGGGCCAGCTGCTGGCCCGCCTGAGCCCCGGCACGCTCGAAGCCGACCTCGCCGCCAGCAAGGCCGCGCTGCTGGAGGCTGAAGCCTCCGCCCGTGAAGCCCACCAGACGGCCGAACGCGTGAAGACGCTGCAGGGCAGCGAAGCGCTGTCGCCGCAGGCGATCGACCAGGCCCTGGCTGCCGATGCCGCCGGGCAGGCCCGCGTGGCCGCCGCTCGTGCCCGCCTGCAGGCCGACCAGCTGCGCCTGTCGTACACGCAGATCACCGCGCCCGACGACGGCGTGATCAACGCGCGCCTGGCCACACCGGGTGCGCTGGTGCAGCCGGGTCAGGAGCTGTTCCGCCTGCAGCGGCACGGCCGCCTGGAATGGCGCGCGGAAGTGCCGGGCCCCGAACTGGCCCGCCTGCAGGCCGGTCAGGTCGTGCGCGTGCAGCCCAGCGGGGCGCCGGCCGTCGAGGGTCGCATCCGCCGCGTGGCACCGCAGATCGATCCGCAGACGCGCAACGGGCTCGTGTACGTCGACCTGAAGGCCGGCGAGGCGCTGCGCGCCGGGCTCTTTGCCCGGGGGGACTTCATCCTCGGCGAGAGCGCGGCGCTGACGCTGCCGCAAAGCGCCGTGCTGCTGCGCGACGGCTTCAGCTACGTGTTCCGCATCGACGGCAACCGGGTGCGCCAGACCAAGGTGCAGGTCGGTCGGCGCGAGGGTGACCGTGTCGAAGTGCGCGCGGGCCTGGCGGCAGGTGCCGCCGTCGTCGAATCGGGCGTGGGCTTCCTGGCGGATGGCGACACCGTCCGCGTCACGAAGTAAGCGCAGGACGACCCGCCATGAACTTCAACGTCTCCCGCTGGTCCATCGCCAACCCGGTGCCAGCCATCATGCTCTTCATCATGCTGACGGCGGCCGGCCTGTACGGCTTCAGCAAGATGAAGATCCAGCAGTTCCCCGACATCGAGCTGCCCACCATCGTCGTCAGCGCCTCGCTGCCGGGCGCGGCCCCCGCGCAGATGGAAACCGAGGTGGCGCGCAAGATCGAGAACTCGCTCGCCTCCGCGCAGGGCCTCAAGCACCTCTACACCAAGGTGCAGGATGGCAGCGCCACGGTCACCGCCGAGTTCCGGCTGGAGAAGCCGCTGCAGGAGGCACTGGACGACACGCGCGACGCGGTGAGCCGCATCCGCGCCGACCTGCCTGCCGACCTGCGCGACCCGGTCATCACCAAGATGAACCTCTCCGGCGCACCCATCCTGACCTACACCGTCTCCAGCGACCGCATGGACGACGAGGCGCTGAGCTGGTTCGTCGACAACCAGGTGGCCAAGCGCCTGCTGTCGGTGCGCGGCGTGGGTTCGGTCGCGCGGGTGGGCGGCGTGAGCCGCGAGCTGCGTGTGGAGCTGGACCCGTCACGCCTGCTGGCGCTGGGCGTGACCGCGGCCGAGGTGTCGCGCCAGATCAAGCAGGTGCAGCAGGAAGCCCCCGGCGGCCGTGCCAAGCTCGGCGGCACGGAGCAGTCGCTGCGCACCATCGGCACCGTGCAGAGCGCGGCCGAGCTGGCCGCGATGGACATCCCGCTGACCGACGGCCGCCGCGTGCGGCTGGACCAGGTCGCCACCGTCAGCGACACGCTCGCCGAGACCCGTGCCGGCGCCTTCCTGAACGGCAAGCCGGTCGTCGGCTTCGAAATCGTGCGGGCCAAGGGGGCGGGCGAAGTGGATGTCGCCAAGCGCATCCGCGCGGCGCTCGAAGAGCTGAAGGCGGCCCACCCGGACATCACCGTCACCGAGGCCTACAACTTCGTGGACCCGGTCGTCGAGAACTACCACGGCAGCATGTATCTGCTGCTGGAAGGCGCCTTCCTCGCCATCGTCGTGGTGTGGTTCTTCCTGCGCGACTGGCGGGCGACCGTCGTCAGCGCGGTGGCCCTGCCGCTGTCGGCCATCCCGACCTTCTGGGTCATGGAGATGATGGGCTTCACGCTCAACGTGGTGACGCTGCTGTCGCTGTCGCTCGTCATCGGCGTGCTGGTGGACGACGCGATCGTGGAGATCGAGAACATCATGCGGCACCTGACGATGGGCAAGACGCCGCTGGAAGCAGCGCGTGAAGCGGCGGACGAGATCGGCATGGCCGTCATCGCCACGACCTTCACGCTGATCGCGGTGTTCCTGCCGACCGCCTTCATGAGCGGCGTCGTGGGCAAGTTCTTCGTGCAGTTCGGCTGGACGGCTTCCATCGCGGTGTTCTTCTCGCTCGTCGTCGCCCGGCTGCTCACGCCGATGATGGCCGCCTACCTCCTCAAGGCGCCGAAGCACGAGCACAAGGACCCCTTCTGGATGCCGGCCTACCTGAAGGCCGCCCGCTGGGCGTTCACGCACAAGGGCAAGACGATGGCGCTCACGGTCGCGTTCAGCATGGCGGCCTGCACGCCGCTGTTCCTGGGCAAGATCCCCGGCGCCTTCCTGCCGCCGGATGACCTGAGCCAAACACAGATCAACCTGGAGCTGCCGCCGGGCAGCACCTATGCGCAGACCCAGGCCGTTGCGCAGCAGGCGCATGCCGTGGCCGCCAAGCACCCGCATGTCAAGCTGGTCTACACGGCGGTCGGTGGCGGCAATGCCGGCGCCGACCCGTTCGCGATGGGCGGTGCCCCCGAAGCCCGCAAGGCCACGCTGACGATCAACCTCACGCCGCGCCGTGAGCGCCGCGGTACCAGCAAGCAGCAGATCGAAGCCGAGCTGCGCGAGCAGCTGGAAGGCATTGCCGGCGCGCGCATCAAGGTGAGCCTCGCGGGCTCCAACAACAAGTACCAGCTCGTGCTGGCGGGTGAAGACGGCGATCTGCTGTCCTCACACGCCGCCAAGGTGGAGCAGGAGCTGCGCACGCTGAAGGGCATCGGCCAGGTCACGAGCAGCTCCAGCCTGCAGCGGCCCGAGCTGATCATCCGGCCCGATGCGGCCCGCGCCGCCGACCTCGGCGTGTCCACCGCGGCCATCGCCGACACGCTGCGCATCGCGACCGCGGGCGACTACGACCAGTTCCTGCCCAAGCTCAACCTCGCGCAGCGCCAGGTGCCGATCGTCGTGCGCCTGCCGGACGGTGCCCGCGCGGACCTGGCCCTGCTGGGTGAGCTGACCGTGCCCGGCGCGCGCGGTCCGGTGCCGGTGCGCCAGGTGGCCGAGCTGGCCCTGACCAGCGGCCCGGCCCAGATCGACCGCTACGATCGGCTGCGCAACGTCACCTTCGAGATCGAGTTGAACGGCCAGCCGCTGTCCGAGGTGCAGGCCGCTGCGGCCGCACTGCCGAGCGTCGTCAACCTGCCGCCCGGTGTGAGCAAGGCCGAGATCGGCGACGCCGAGGCCTTTGCCGAACTCGGCCAGGGCTTTGCGCTCGCCATGGGCACGGGCGTGGCCTGCATCTACATCGTGCTGGTGCTGCTGTTCCACGCCTGGGTGCAGCCGGTGACGATCCTGGGCGCGCTGATCCTGTCGATCCCGGGGGCAATCCTGGCGCTGTTCGTCACGCAGACCGACCTCAGCATGCCGGCCATGATCGGCATGATCATGCTGATGGGCATCGCGACGAAGAACTCCATCCTGCTGGTGGAGTACGCCATCGTCGCGCAGCGTGAGCAGGGCCTCTCGCGCCTGGACGCCCTGCTGGACGCCTGCCACAAGCGCGCCCGGCCGATCGTCATGACGACGCTGGCCATGGGCGCGGGCATGATGCCGATCGCGCTGGGCTTCGGCACCGACCCGAGCTTCCGCGCACCGATGGCCATCGTCGTCATCGGCGGGCTGATCACGAGCACCTTCCTGAGCCTGCTGGTGATCCCGGTGCTGTACGAACTCGTGGACGACATGATCCAGCGCTTCAGCCGCCGGCGCCTGCCCGACGGGGGTCAAACCGCCTCGGCCTGAGCGCCCGCGGTGACCGGCTCAGCTCAACCGGAACACCGCCACCGATCGCGACAGTTCGTCGGCCTGCTGCTGCAGGCTGTGCGCTGCAGCGGCTGACTCCTCCACGAGCGCGGCGTTCTGCTGGGTCATCTGATCGAGGTTGGCGATGGCCTGCCCGATCTGGTTGATGCCCGTGCTCTGCTCGCCCGTGGCGTGGCTGATCTCGGAGACGATGCTGCTGACGCGGGCGATGGCGCCGATGATCTCGTGCATCGTCTCACCGGCCTTGGCCACCAGTGCCGTGCCGCTGTCGACGTTCTCGCCGCTGCTCATGATCAGGGCCTTGATCTCCTTGGCGGCCTCGGCCGAGCGCTGGGCCAGCGTGCGCACCTCGCCCGCCACCACCGCGAAGCCGCGCCCCTGCTCACCGGCACGCGCCGCCTCGACGGCCGCGTTCAGCGCGAGGATGTTGGTCTGGAAGGCGATGCCGTCGATGACCGAGATGATGTCGCCGATCTTGCTGGACGACACGCTGATGCGGCTCATCGTCTGCACCACCTCGTCGACCACCGCCCCGCCGCGGCGGGCCACCTCGGCGGCCTCGTGGGCGAGCTGGTTGGCCTGGCGGGCAGACTCGGCGTTGTGGGTGACGCTGGCCGTCAACTCCTCCATCGCGGAGGCCGTCTGCTGCAGGTTGGACGCCGCCTGCTCGGTGCGGTTGCTCAAATCCTGGCTGCCGGTGGCCACCTCGCGAGACGCGTGCGCGATGCTGTCTGTCGATTGCCGAACGCCGGTCACGACGCGCGACAACGACTCCTGCATGCCCTGCACGCCACGCATCAGGGCGGCGGTTTCGTCGCGACCGTCGGCGCGGACCGGCTGGCTGAGGTCCTGGCCGGCGATGCGCTGGGCCGTCTTCACGGCGTAGGCCAGCGGCGACAGGATGGAGCGGATGTTCACCGCCGTGTAGATGCCGAGCAACAGCACGGCGATCACCACGACGATGACCAGATTGCGGCGGATGCTGCGGTCGCGCGCTTCGAGCTGGGCGACCTGTTCCTCGGAATGGCGATCAATCTTCTCGGTCAGCTCTGCCAGCGACTTGTCCATGGCCCGCACCGACCCCTTGACCGGCTCCATGGCCAAGTTGGCCGCCGCGGTGTCGGCAAATTCACCCTTCATGACGCGCTCGAGGATGCCGGCGAAGCCGCTGCGGTAGTCCTGCAAGGCTTGCTGCATCAACGCCGGGTCCTTGCGCAGGGCAGGCGGGAGGTCCAGCGCGCCGATGGCGTCCAGGCTCTTCTTCACCTTGTCGAAGGTCGCGTCCCAGTCCTTGCGGTACTTCTCGATGGCCTTGGGGTCGGCCAGGTTGATGAGGAGGTCCTTCTCGTAGCGGCGCAGGTTCCCCACGCCCGCGCGCACACCGGCGAGCTGGGTCAGCGACTCGACGTCGTTGTCGACGTAGTGCACGAACTCCTCGCGCGCCTGCGACAAGCTGAGCAGCCCCTGGACGCCGACGAGCAGCATGCCCGCCACCGCCAGGGCCGCCAACGCCAGCAGCCGTGCCTTGATCGTGAAATCGCTCAGCTTCATCGCACCCTCCGTGACGTTTTGCAAACAGCCTAACGTCTGGATGCCAATCCGCCAAGCTCAGGCGGGCGGCGCCTCGGGGGCAGCCCACAGCGCGCGCATGGCCGCCTCGAAGGCGTCCGCCATCCGCTGCGGCGCCCGCCAGGGCCGCGCCCGGCCGGCCACCCAGACCGACTGCCAGGGCGAGCCGTTGCTGCCGAAGACGACGGCGTCCAGCAGGTGTTCGTCGGGCAGGCCGCGCAGCGCATCGGCCTCGCGGTTGAGCACCAGGCAGTCGGCCCGCGCGCCGGGCGTGAGGCCCCAGGCGGTGAATCCCGCCGCCCGCGCGCCCCCGCCCACCGCCGCGTCGAAGAGCCGCGCGGCGCTGGACGGCTGGCGGCCGGGTGCCGCGGCCACGTTGCGCTGGCGCAGGACCAGCCGCTGGCCGTACTCGAGCCAGCGCAGTTCCTCCACCCAGCCGCGGGTGACCTGGCTGTCCGAGCCCACGGTGAGGGGCACGCCCTGGGCGAGCCAGCGCGGCAGGTCGGGCAGACCGTCGCCCAGGTTGGCCTCGGTGCCGGGGCAGATGACGATGCCCGCGCCGCTGCGTGCCACGGCGTCGATCTCCTCGGCTTGCGCGTGCGTGGCATGCACCAGCTGCCAGCGTGGATCCAGCAGCCCGGCGTCGGCCAGCCATTGCAGCGGGCGCTTGCCGGTGGCCTGCAGGCAATCCGCCACCTCGGCGGTCTGCTCGGCCACGTGGATGTGGATCGGCACATCCGCAGCGCCGACCTGCTGCACCAGGCGCGCGATGTCCTGCGGCGCGGCACCCCGCAGGGAATGCAGGGCGACACCGGCATTCACCCGCGGCAGGCCTGCCGCCATCACGCGCTGGCAGGCCCGCCAGGCCCAGTTCGCATCCGCCTCGAAACGATGCTGGTCGGGTCGCAGGCCCGTGGCCCCGAAGCCGCTGCGCGTGTAGACGACGGGCAGCAGCGTCAGGCCGATGCCCACGTCCTGCGCCGCCTCGGCCAGCGCCCAGGCCATGTCGAGCTCGTCGTCGAAGACCTGCCCGTCACCGGGGTGGTGCAGGTAGTGGAATTCGCACACGTGCGTGTAGCCGCCGCGCAGCAGCTCGGCATAAAGCTGGCCGGCCACCGCCCGCAGCTGCTGCGGCGAGATGCGCAGGGCCAGCGCGTACATGCGGTCACGCCAGCTCCAGAAATCGTCCTGGCCCGCGTCCCGGCGCTCCGCCAGGCCCACGAAGGCGCGCTGGAAGGCGTGGCTGTGGGCATTCACGAGGCTCGGGATGACCGGGCCGGCCAGCCGCTCGGCATCCGGCGGCGCGGGTTGTTGGGCGGCGATGTCGCCCCAGTGGCCGCTGGCGTCCACGGTCATTAGCACATCACGCTGCCACCGACCCTCGACCCAGGCGAGCGGCGCATGCAGTCGCTTCAGGGATGCCATGCGAGCATCTCCTGCAGCAGCTGCTCGATGACCGGGGCCACCCGGGCGGCCAGCGCTTCGTCGTAGGCGCCGGCCGGGTCGGCGGCTTCATCCATGTAGCAGCGCTGGCACATCTCCAGCTGGACGGCGTGCAGGCCGTCCCCCGGCCGGCCGTAGTGGCGCGTGATGTAGCCGCCCTTGAAGCGGCCGTTGACGACCTGGGTGTAGCCGGTCTGCCCGGCCAGCACGCCGCCCAGCCGCGCCGTGATGGCCGGATCACAGGCGTCGCCGTCCGCGGTGCCGAGGTTGAGCGCCGGCAGCTCACCGTCGAACAGCCAGGGCAGATGCGAACGGATGCTGTGGCCGTCAAACAGCAGGCCGCGGCCATGCTCATCGCGAAGCCGGATCAGCTCGGCCTCCAGCGCCTCGTGGTAGGGGCGCCAGTACACCTCGCGACGCGCAGCCGTCTCGATCACATCGGGCACAGCGCCATCGCGGTAGAGCGGCTCGCTCGTGAAGAAATGGGTGGGCACGAGGCCGGTGCCGCCCGAGGCGCCGGGATACAGCGGGGCATCGTCCGGCGGGCGGTTCAGGTCAATGACGTAGCGGCTGTAGCGCGGCACGATGAGGCTGGCGCCGAGCTTCTCGGCCAGCGGTGCGTACAGGCGCTCCAGGTGCCAGTCGGTGTCCTCGCTGGCCAGGGCGCGCGGCACGAAGCGGTCGTGCAGCTCGGGCGGGATCTCGGTGCCGACGTGCGGCAGGCTGATCAGCAGCGGCACATGGCCCTGCCGCAGTCGATAGACGCTCATGGTTCTCCCTGTCTGGCCTGGCATACCCGTTCTATCAGCGGGTTGTGGCCGAAGGATGCAGCCAGCTCGCGCGGGTGTCCAGCCTGCCAGATGCAGAAGTCAGCACGCTGGCCCGCCACCAGCTGGCCACGGTCGTGCAGGCCCAGCGCACGCGCGCCGTTCACGGTCAGGCCCCGCAGCGATTCTTCGGGGGTCAGGCCGAACAGCACACAGCCCATGTTCAGCATCAGCAGCGGTGACAGCGTGGGCGAGCTGCCCGGGTTGTGATCGGTGGCGAGCGCGATCGGCACGCCGGCCTCGCGCAGCGCGGCGACGGGCGGCAGGCGGGTTTCCCGCAGCGCGTAAAACGCACCGGGCAGCAGCACCGCCACGGTGCCGGCTTCGGCCATGGCCTGCACCCCCGCCGGGCTGAGGTATTCCAGGTGGTCGGCGCTCAACGCGCGGTGGCGCGCCGCGAGCTGCGCTCCGCCCTGGTCGCTCAACTGCTCGGCATGGAGCTTGACCGGCAGCCCGTGCTGAAGCGCCGCCTCGAAGACGCGCGCGACCTGTGCCGGGCTGAAGGCGATGTGCTCGCAGAAGGCGTCCACCGCATCGACGAGGCCGCCGGCCTGCAACTCGGGCAGCCAGGCGCAGACGGCGTCGATGTAGGCGTCCGCATCACGGAACTCCGGCGGCAGCGCATGCGCGGCAAGGTAGGTCGTGCGCACGTCCAGGCCCAGGTCGGCCAGACGCCGTGCCACACGCAGCATGCGGGCTTCGCTGGCGGCATCGAGCCCGTAGCCGGACTTGATCTCCACTGTCGTGACGCCCTCGCCGATCAGCGCCCGCGCGCGGCGCTGCGCGGCTGCCAGCAGCTCGCTTTCGCTGGCCGCGCGGGTGGCGGCGACCGTGGACTTGATGCCCCCGCCGGCGCGGGCGATGTCTGCATAGCTCACGCCATGCAGGCGCTGCTCGAACTCGTTCGCGCGATTGCCGCCGTAGACGAGATGCGTGTGGCAGTCCACCAGCCCGGGCGTGACGAGAGCACCGTGCAACTCGGCGACGTCATCGACCCGGGGCGCGTCGGCACTCGGCCCGACCCAGGCGAAATGCCCGCTGTCGTCAACAAGCAGCGCGCCGTCGTCGATCAGCCCCCAGCCGCGCTCACCCGCCAGGGTGGCCAGCCGGCCGCCGCGCCACAGCTTCATGCCCTCACCCTTCGTCGCTCCAGGTGAGCCACCAGGCATTGCCCTCGCCGGTGAAGACGCAGCTCTGCGCGACCGGGTTCTCGCACCAGGCCAGCGTCAGCGGTGCCATCGGCATGGCCCGGTGGCCGTGTTCCAGCAGGCCGCCACTGACGGTGAACAGGCCGACCCAGGGTGTGCGCGGTAGCAGCACGTGGTGCGCCGATTCCACCTCCAGGTTGCCGCGGCGCTCCATCACGTTGAAGACATCGGTGTCACCGCGGATCAACTCGGCCTCGGGGGCCAGGCCGCCATCGAAACGTAGCGGCTCATCGCCCACCATCTGCGGCCAGTCGAACAGCCGCAGGCCGGCGCCGCGGATCACCGCCATCCAGCGATGCACGCCGGGGAACGCCGAGAACGGCCCGTTGCGCTCCACGCGCGCGACGCTGATGCGTACCGCCCAGTCGTGGGCATGCGGCCACGCGAGCAATTCGCGTGTCGTCCCACCCTGGTTCTTCCAGGCCTGCGGCTGCACGTCGGCCGCGCTGACCCTGCTCCAACTCATGTTCTTGTCCTTGCGCTCGTGGCTGTACAGGCAACCGCGCATTGTCCGCAGCTCTGTGCGGGTCGGCTCATGCCGAGAAGCTCCCTTGCAATTGGTAACGCACACCCGGATGCGTCAATTTGACAGAGGTTACCGCGACGCCGCGGCTGTACGTGATGCGCTTGACGACCAGGCAGGGATCGCGCCGGTTGATGCCCAGCAGGCGCGACTCGACGTCACCCGGCAGGGCCGCCTCGATCATGTAGCGCGCCTCCGACAGCGGCGCCACCTGCAGCAGGTAGTGGGTGGGCGTGATCTGCGTGAAATCCTGGGCGAGGTATTCGGGCGCACAGGCCGGGTTCACGGCGCGCTCCTCGCACTGGATGGGCACACCGTTCTCCAGGTGCACGATCAGGCTCAGGAACACCGGCGCTCCGCGCTTCAGGCCGAGTTCGGCGGCCTGCTGGGGCGTGGCCTTGCCACGCGTGAGCGCCTGCACGACGGCCTGGTGCTGCCCGCCGCGCTCGATGATTTCCTCGTGCACGTCGCGCACGTTCAGCGTGCTGGAGATGCGATGCAACTGGGCCACGAAGCTGCCCACGCCTTGCACCCGCTCAATCAGGCCCTCCTGCACCAGCTCCCGCAGGGCACGGTTCACCGTCATGCGGCTGACTTCGAACTGCGTCACCAGCGCCCCTTCGCTGGGCAGCAGGTCGCCCGCCACCCAGTGGCCGCTGGCGATGCCTTCGCGCAGGTGGTTCTTGACCTTGAGGTACTGGGGCTCGGGACTGGTGGCGGATCTCGGCATGGTGCGATGCTAGTTGACCTTACTTGTATAGACAAGTAGAGTCCCGCCGAGTTTCAAGGAGACGCGATGACTGCCCTGCCCCGCCCCGTCAAGTCGCCCACCGGCACCGAGCTGCACTGCAAGAGCTGGCTCACCGAAGCCGCCTACCGCATGCTGCAGAACAACCTCGACCCGAGCGTCGCCGAGAACCCGGACGCCCTCGTCGTCTACGGCGGCATCGGCAAGGCCGCCCGCAACTGGGATGCCTTCGACGCCATCCTCAAAAGCCTGCGCGCGCTGAACGACGATGAAACCCTGCTCGTCCAGTCCGGCAAGCCGGTGGGCGTGTTCCGCACCCATGCCGATGCGCCGCGCGTGCTGATCGCCAACTCCAACCTCGTGCCGGCCTGGGCCACCTGGGAGCACTTCCACGAGCTGGACCGCAAGGGCCTGATGATGTACGGCCAGATGACCGCCGGCAGCTGGATCTACATCGGCAGCCAGGGCATCGTGCAGGGCACCTACGAGACCTTCGCCGAAGCCGCGCGCCAGCACTACGGCGGCGTGGCCACGGGCCGCTGGATCCTGACCGCCGGCCTGGGCGGCATGGGCGGCGCGCAGCCGCTGGCGGCCACGTTTGCGGGTTTTTGCTCGCTGAACATCGAGTGCCAGCAAAGCCGCATCGACTTCCGCTTGAAGACCCGCTACGTGGACGAGCAGGCCCGGGACCTGGACGACGCCCTGGCCCGCATCGCCGCGCACACGACCGCCGGCCGTGCAGTGTCCGTTGCACTGCTGGGCAATGCTGCCGAGGTGCTGCCGGAGCTGGTGAAGCGCGGCGTGAAGCCTGATCTCGTCACTGACCAGACCTCTGCCCACGACCTGATCCACGGCTACTGCCCGCCCGGCTGGACGGTCGAGCAGTGGAAGGCCGCCGCTGCCGACCCGGCCCGCCATGCCGAGCTGAAGGCCGCCGCCGCCGCGGGCTGCGCCACGCACGTGCAGGCGATGCTGGCCTTCAAGGCCCAGGGCATCCCGACGGTGGACTATGGCAACAACATCCGCCAGGTCGCGCTGGACCAGGGCGTGACCAACGCCTTCGACTTCCCCGGCTTCGTGCCCGCCTACGTGCGCCCGCTGTTCTGCGAGGGCAAGGGCCCGTTCCGCTGGGTGGCGCTCTCGGGCGACCCCGAGGACATCCGCAAGACCGACGCCAAGCTCAAGGCGCTCTTCCCGCACCACGCGGCGCTGCACCGCTGGCTCGATATGGCGGCCGAGCGCATCGCCTTCCAGGGCCTGCCGGCGCGCATCTGCTGGCTGGGCCTGGGTGAGCGCCACCTCGCCGGCCTGGCCTTCAACGAGATGGTCCGCACGGGTGAACTGAAGGCACCGATCGTCATCGGCCGCGACCACCTGGACAGCGGCTCCGTGGCCAGCCCCAACCGCGAGACCGAAGGCATGCAGGACGGCTCCGACGCCGTCTCCGACTGGCCGCTGCTCAATGCGCTGCTCAACACCGCCGGCGGTGCGACCTGGGTCAGCCTGCACCACGGCGGCGGCGTCGGCATGGGCTACTCGCAGCACTCGGGCGTGGTCATCGTGTGCGACGGCACCGAGGCCGCCGCGCGCCGCCTCGAGCGTGTGCTCTGGAACGACCCGGCCACCGGCGTCATGCGCCATGCCGACGCCGGCTACGCCACCGCCCAGGCCTGCGCCCGCCAGCACGAACTCAACCTGCCCTCGCTATGAAACTCATCCCCGGACACCTGACCCTGGCCCAGCTCGCCGACATCGCGGCCGGCCCGGCCCGCCTCGAACTCGACGACTGGTCGGCCGTGGACGCCAGCGCCGCGCTGGTCGCGGCCGCCGCGGCAGGCGACGCCCCGGTCTACGGCGTGAACACCGGCTTCGGCAAGCTGGCCAGCACCCGCATCGCGAAGGACCAGCTCGCCGCGCTGCAGCTCAACCTGATCCGCAGCCACGCCGTCGGCGTGGGTGCACCGATGAGCCCGCAGGTCGTGCGGCTGATGCTGGCCACGAAGGCAGGAAGCCTGGCGCGCGGCTTCTCGGGTGTTCGCCGCGTCGTGGTACAGGCGCTGCTGGACGCCTTCAACGCCGGCTTCGTGCCCTACGTGCCGGCGCAAGGCTCGGTGGGCGCCAGCGGCGACCTGGCCCCGCTCGCCCACCTGACGCTCGCGCTGATGGGCGAAGGTGAGGCCCTGGTACAGGGCCAGCGCGTGCCCGCGCGTGACGAGCTTGCCCGCCTGGGGCTCGCGCCACTGACGCTGGCCGCCAAGGAGGGCCTGGCGCTGATCAACGGCACGCAGGCCAGCACCGCGCTCGCGCTGCATGCGCTGCTGCGCTTCGAGGGTCTGTTCGCCACGGCGCTGGGCAGCGGCGCGATGACGCTGGACGCCGCCCGCGGCAGCGACGGCCCCTTCGACGCCCGCATCCATGCGGTGCGCGGCCAACCCGGGCAGATGGAAGTGGCGGCCGTCTACCGCGACCTGCTCGCCGGCAGCGCCATCCGCGCCAGCCACCGCGAGGGCGACGAGCGCGTGCAGGACCCGTACTGCCTGCGCTGCCAGCCGCAGGTGATGGGTGCCGCGCTCGACCAGGCCCGCCACGTGGCCCAGGTGCTGATCCGCGAGGCCAACGCCGTGACGGACAACCCGCTCGTGTTCGAGGACTGCATGATCAGCGGCGGCAACTTCCACGCCGAACCGGTGGCGTTCGCCGCCGACAACCTGGCGCTGGCAATCGCGGAAGTGGGCGCCATCGCCGAGCGCCGCATCGCGATGCTGATCGACCCGGGCATCTCCCGCCTGCCGCCCTTCCTGACGGCCGACGCCGGCCTGCACAGCGGCTTCATGATCGCCCATGTCACCGCCGCGGCCCTGGCCAGCGAGAACAAGAGCCTGGCCCACCCGGCCAGCGTGGACAGCCTGCCGACCAGCGCCAACCAGGAAGACCACGTCTCCATGGCCACCTTCGCCGCGCGCCGCCTGCACGCGATGCTGGACAACACGGCCCACATCATCGCGATCGAGCTGCTGGCCGCCGCCCAGGGCATCGACTTCCTGCGGCCGCTGCGAAGCTCCGCGCCGGTCGAGGCCCTGCACGCGCGGCTGCGGGCCGACTGCGCCAGCATGCCCGCCGACCATTACCTCGCGCCGGACATCGAGCGCGCCGCGGCCCTGGTGCATCAAGGCGCCCTGGTCGCACCGGGCGCCCCGCGTCTGCAGGGGTGATGCCAGCACCAGGACTGTCGACGCACAGAATGGGCGCGGCAGATGCCGTGTCCCGATGCTGCGCCAGGTCTTCCCCCTGCTCATCGCCGCCGTGTGCGGCTGGCCCCGGCCTGTGCCGGCCCAAGAAGCGGCGATGACCGTGCAACACATCCCGATGCCTGGCACCGAGGCCGATGGCAGCCCCAAGCTGCCCATGGCGGGCCGCGTGGCAGGCTGGGCACGGCGCGCGGGGCTGGCGCTGCGCTGGGAAGCCGTGCCTTTCAAGCGCAGCCTGCAGGACCTGCAGCGCAATGCAGCGCCGCTGTGCGTCCTCGGTGTGTTCGACACCCCCGAGCGCCGGCACTTCGCCAAGTTCTCGCTGCCCATCTTCCAGGAAGAGCAGCAGGTCTTCATCGCGGCATCCCGTGCCGCGCCGACGCTGCGCGCGCAGCCCGGCGCGCACGCCGCCATCCTGTCGCCCAAGCTGCAATTGCTGGTGTACGACGGCGTGGGCTACGGCACGGTCCTCGATGCCTGGATCGCCGAACGGCGTCCGCCGCCCGTTCGGGCCACCGCTGGCACGTCCAATCTGGCCACGATGCTGTCCCGCGGTCATGCGGATTTCACGATCGCGACACTCGCGGCGCTGCAGGAACTGCAAGTCCGCGGCTAGCGGGACGCGCAGGCGCTGGAGATCGTCCGCCTGCCGGGCATGCCCACGCCACCGCAACGACACCTCGCCTGCAGTCGCCAGGTGCCGGACGCCTGGCTCGACCGCTTCAATGCCATGGTCAGTGCCCATCCCGCACGCCGATGACCTGAGGCCTCCGCACCGTGAGCACGACCCTGGCGTAAACCCGATGTCGACGGACCTTACAAATTCAAGAGCGCCAGACGCCTCCCGGGCATTCGTCCCCAGTAAAAGGGACAGATGGCCCGCTTCTTGCACTGGGCTAACGCGCCGTTTTGGCGCCGTCAATCCCAGGGAGTTTTCCATGTCTGCTTTCGTTCGCACCGCCATCGCGGCTGCCACGTTCGTCTTCAGCGCTGCGGCCTCCGCGGCGCCGACTCAACTGATCAGCAACGGTGACTTCAGCGCCGGCCTGAGCGGCTGGACCGTTGTCAACCAGGCCAACGGTAGCGGGGATTGGTACCTCAGCACCGTGGGTTCCAACACACCGGTGTCCTCGCACTCCACCAGCGGCACGGGCGGCTCGGGCAACTACGCCGTCACGGACCAGACCGGCCCGGGCAGCCACGTGCTGTTCCAGAACTTCACCGTCGGCGCCGGCGCATCCTCCGTGATCGCGTCGTTCAGCATGTTTGCGAACGACTGGAGCAATGTCGGCCCGATCAACGCCGGCAACCTGAACTTCAGCCCGGCCCGCAACCAACACGCCCGTGTCGACATCCTGAAGTCCTCGGCCAACGCGTTCAGCGTGTCGGCCAGCGACATCATCGCCACGCTGATCGCGCCGATGGTCGACCAGGGCAACGACCCGCACGACTTCCTGTCGTACAGCTTCGACATCACCAGCGCCGTGGCCGCCGGCGGCAGCTTCATGCTGCGCTTCGCCGAAGTCGACAACCAGAGCTACTTCAACGTCGGCATTGACAACGTCAGCGTGCTGGCCAACACGGTCCCGGAACCGATGTCGCTGGCCCTGGTCGGCGGTGCCCTGCTGGGTCTGGCGGCGGCGCGCCGCACCCGCCGCGCCTGATTGAGGGCCTGGGCGCTGCGTCAGTAGCGCCCAGCGGCCCCGGCCACGCGCAGGAACACGTAGGCGAACCAGGCCACGACGGCGCGGCGCAGCATGGCGCGCAGGCCCTGGCCACCCGATTCGCTGACCCGCTGGGACACCGCCAGCGCCGCGTCGATTTCGCCGGACAGCCGTGCGGCAAAGGACGCGTCCCGCACCACGACGTTGGCCTCCAGGTTGAGCAGCAGCGACAGTGGGTCGATGTTGGAACTGCCCACCGTGGCCCAGGTGCCATCCACCACGGCCACCTTGGCATGCAGAAAGGCGGGCGTGTATTCATAGATCTCGACGCCGTGGCCCAGCAGCTCCGCGTACAACGCCTCGGCCGCCCAGCCGGCGAGCCGGTAGTCGACCTTGCCCTGCAGCAGCAGGCGCACTCGCACGCCACGGTCGGCAGCGCGCCGTAGCGCGTGTCGGATGCGCTGCCCCGGGTAGAAGTAGGGGCAGATGATGTCCACCGTCGACCGCGCCCGCGCGATGGCGTCGGCATAGGCGTGCTCGATGGTGCGGCGGCGGCGCAGGTTGTCACGCAGCACGAAGGCCGCGCAGACGGGTGCCATCGGCGCCGCCGGCTCGGGCAGGCGCTGCGGGCCGCGCCACAGCTGGTTCAGCCACAGGCCCACGCGGCGGCGCAGCGGGACGTAGTCGAGCAGCGCATCGTCGAACTCGCGGCCCAGCCAGGCGCGGGACCAGATCGAGCGCACCGTCTGGCCGACCAGGTCGACGAGGCCTCCGCGCAGTTCGACCGCGAAGTCCAGCCGCGGCAGGTCGGTGCGGCCGTGGTGCAGGTCCAGCCGGTCGTCGATGACGTTGATGCCCCCCACGAAGGCCACGGCACCATCGACCATGCAGAGCTTCTGGTGCAGCCGGCGCAACTGGCCGGGCTGCAGCCAGCGCCACCAGCGGTCCATCGGCCGGAACACCGCCAGCGCCACGCCCGTGCCGGCAAAGCACGCCTGCAGGCGCGCGAGGCTCGCATGGCTGCCGAAGCCGTCGACGACCAGCCGCACCCGCACGCCACGCCGGTCAGCAGCCATCAGCGCCTGTGCCAGCGCCAGGGAGGTGTCATCGTGATGGAAGATGTAGGTGGCGAGCCAGATTTCGCTGTTCGCCTGCCGTATGGCGGCATGCATGCGCGGAAAGAGCTCGTCCCCGCCGCGCAGCAGCGTCACCTCGTTGCCGCCGGTGAAGCCGGTGTCCTGGGGGCCGCTGCGGCGGCTCAGTCGCAGGCCGCGCACTCAGCCGCCTTCCTTGTCGCGGCGGGCACTCATTCCAGCACCAGCTCCACCAGCAGCGGCAGGTGGTCGGACATGCGCACCCAACTCGGGCCGCGGGGCACCTGCAGGCCGGTGCAGCGCAGGCCGGCCGTGTAGACGCGGTCCAGCGAGAACACCGGCAGCCGGGACGGAAAGGTCGGAGACCGCGGGCGGCCGTGGGGCGGCACGGCCCGCTGCAGGCCGTGGGCGCGCATCGGCACGTCCAGGCGCTCGCCCCAGTCGTTGAAATCGCCGGCCACCAGCGCGGGCGCACCGGCCGGCACATGCTCGCGCAGGAAGGCCGCGAGCCGGTCGACCTGGCGCACGCGGCTGGCATGGATCAGGCCGAAGTGCGCCACCACCACATGGACGACCGTGCCCTGCCACTGCACCGGCACATGCAGCAGGCCGCGCTGCTCGAAGGCATGGTCGGAGACATCCTGGTGGCCGATGTCCCCCATCGGCCAGCGCGACAGCAGGGCGTTGCCGTGCTCGCCGTACTTGGTCTTGGCGTTCGTCCGGTAGGCGACCTCGTAGCCGGCCGGCGCCAGGAACTCGGCCTGGCCCTTCTCGGGCCAGCCGAACCAGGTGTGGTCGAACTGGGCCGCCTCGCGGTGGTGGAACAGGCGCACCTCCTGCAGGCAGACGAGGTCGGCGTCCAGCGCCTCGACACCCATCTGCAGGTTGTGGATCTCCAGCCGCTTGGCGGGCCCCAGGCCGCGCACGCCCTTGTGGATGTTGTAGGTCGCCACGCGCAGCACGGCACCGGGCGCGTGAGGCGTGGGGCGGGCGACGGATCTCATGTGGGCACGGCACTGAAGCGCGGCAGTTGCAGCACGGCTTCGGCGTTGGACGGCGAGAAGCAGCGGTCGGCGGCCTCATGCCAGGGAAGCCAGACCCAGGACAGGTGTTCGCGCGGCGAGAGGGTCGGCGTCAACGCGGCCGGGAGCTGCAGGCCGAAGACGTGTTCGGTGTTGCGCGTGACGCCCGGCGCGTAGCGGTGGCGCCAGTGCGGGTAGATCTCGTAGACGTTGGCGAGCTGCCAGTCGCGCAGCTCGCCACCCACGGCCTCGATGTCGAAGCCGGTTTCCTCCAGCACCTCGCGCCGCGCGGTCTCGGCCGTGGGCTCGTCGACGCGGTCCTTGGAACCGGTCACGCTCTGCCAGAAGCCGGGGTGGTCCGCCCGCTCGATCAGCAGCACCTGCAGGTCCGGCGTGTGGATGACGACGAGGACCGATTCGGGAATCTTGAAAGGCTTGGCCGACTGCATGACCGAAGCATAGCCACGAAGCCCCGCCGCAGACGCCGGCGGGACTTCGGCGTGTCGTTCAGCCGCCCTGCGCCTTGCGTGTGGCCACCGGCGGCGGCAGGTCCTTGGCCTGCAGTTCGCGCACCTGGGCCACGAGCTGGTTGTGGGCGTCCAGGAAGGCCGCGGCGATGACCTTGCCTTCGTTGGAATTGCTCCAGCCGGCACCGGCCGCACCGCCGAGCTTGCCGACCACCGCGCCGCCCACGCCGAGGTCGGCGACTTCGACGGAGCCGGTCGCGGCCGCGATCTGCTCGGTCGTCTCGTTGTCGGTCAGCAGCAGCGCCGCCTGGGCCTGCTTGAGCTTGACCTGCTCGGCCGCCCCGACCAGCTTGTTGAGGTAGGGAATGGCCTGCAGGAAGCCGCCGATCTGCCGGCCGGCGTCCTGCTCGCTGAAGGTGAGGCTGGGCGTGAGGCTGTACTGCGCCTCGTAACCCTTGCCTTTGTGGACGGTGTTGCCCTCCTGGCGCAGGACGCCCGCCTCTTTCAGCTCCTGCTCCTGCACCGTGGCCTTCAGGCCGGCGGCGCGGTCGACCACCCGGAAGCAGCCGCTCTGCTGCGCCAGCAGCCGCACCAGCGGCACAGGGCTGGACGGCAGGTGGTAGCTGCTGGCGTAGCTGTAGCCGTTGGGGTTCTCGATCAGGGCCAGCGTGGCCACGGGCGCGTTGCACTTGACCAGTTGGCGGCTGGCCTTGTGCGCGCCGGCCGGGCCAGCCGAGCCGCTGATGACGGAGCCGCCTTCGCCGAGCGAGGTCGAGGATTTGCCGCAGGCGGTCAGGAGTGCAGCGAGACCGAGGAGGGCGAGGGGGCGCAGGGTCATGGGGGTCATGTGAATGGAAGCGGGTGGAAGTCTGCCTCGCGCCCTGGCGCAGCTTGACCACGGAAGAAGGGACATTCGGGTGTGAACCTCTCCCTCGACTGGGTGGGCCGCCGGGCGGTGCCTGATCGACGAAAACGGAGCGCACCGAGACGCGAGCGGCAAAAACAAAAAACCCCGCCGAAGCGGGGTTCTCATGAAGCGCAAGCGCCTTACTGCGCCGCCGGCTGCACGTTGCGCAGGCGGATGTGCAGTTCGCGCAGCTGCTTCTCGTCGACCATGCTGGGCGCACCGGTCAGCAAACACTGGGCGCGCTGGGTCTTGGGGAAGGCGATCACGTCACGGATCGACTCGGCCTTGGTCATCATCGTGACGATGCGGTCCAGGCCGAAGGCCAGGCCGCCGTGCGGCGGCGCGCCGTACTGCAGGGCGTCCAGCAGGAAGCCGAACTTGATGCGCTGCTCTTCCGGCGTAATGTTGAGCGCCTCGAAGACCTTGGCCTGCACGTCGGCGCGGTGGATACGCACCGAGCCGCCGCCGAGTTCCCAGCCGTTCAGGACCATGTCGTAGGCCTTGGCGATGCAGGCACCCGGGTCCGTCTTCATCAGCTCCTCGTGGCCGTCCTTCGGGGCCGTGAACGGGTGGTGAACGGCCGCCCAGCGGTTGTTCTCCTCGTCGTGCTCGAACATCGGGAAGTCGACCACCCACAGCGGCGCCCACTTGTCCTCG
>RXJW01000158.1 GCA_003963005.1 Burkholderiales bacterium | reverse complement strand
AGGACCCCTACAACAACGTCGTGCGCACCACCATCGAGGCCATGGCCGCGGTGTTCGGCGGCACGCAGAGCCTGCACACCAACTCGCTGGACGAGGCCATCGCGCTGCCCACGGAGTTCAGCAGCCGCATCGCGCGCAACACCCAGCTGATCATCCAGGAAGAGACGCACATCACCAGCGTCGTCGACCCCTGGGCCGGCAGCTACATGATGGAGAAGCTCACCCAGGACATGGCCGACAAGGCCTGGTCGATCATCGAGGAGGTGAACGCCCAGGGCGGCATGATCAAGGCCGTGGATTCCGGCTGGGCCAAGCTCAAGATCGAAGCGAGCGCGGCGGAGAAGCAGGCCCGCATCGACTCTGGCGCGGACGTCATCGTGGGCGTCAACAAGTACAAGCTCGCCAAAGAAGACCCGGTCGAAATCCTCGAGGTCGACAACGTCAAGGTGCGCGAGGCGCAGATCGAACGGCTCCAGCGCATCAAGGCCACGCGCAACACCGAGGCGGTGCAGGCGGCCCTCGGCGCCTTGACCCGTGCCGCCGAGAACGGCGAGGGCAACCTGCTGGAGCTGTCCATCGAAGCGATGCGACTGCGCGCCACGGTGGGTGAGGTGTCTGACGCCCTGGAAGCCGTCTTCGGCCGCCACCGCGCCGACACGCACAAGGTCAGCGGCGTCTATGCCGCCGCCTACGACTCCGCCGAAGGCTGGGCCAAGCTGCAGGCCGAGATTGCGGCCTTCGGCGAGGAACAAGGCCGCCGCCCGCGCGTGATGATCGCCAAGCTCGGCCAGGACGGGCACGACCGCGGCGCAAAGGTGGTGGCCACCGCCTTTGCGGACCTGGGCTTTGACGTCGACATCGGCCCGCTCTTCCAGACCCCTGAGGAGTGCGCCCGTCAGGCCATCGAGAACGATGTGCATGCGGTGGGCGTCTCCACGCTGGCGGCCGGCCACAAGACCCTCGTGCCGGCCATCATTGCCGAGCTGAAGAAGCAGGGCGCCGACGACATCATCGTCTTCGTCGGCGGGGTCATCCCGCAGCAGGACTACGGCTTCCTCTACGAGGCTGGCGTGAAGGGCATTTATGGCCCGGGCACGCCGATCCCGGCCAGCGCGAAGGACGTGCTGGAGCAGATCCGGCAGGCATTGTGATACCGTAATACGGTATTTCAGGAGACCGACATGGCCGTATCCGTCCGCATGGACCCCTTGATGGAAAAAGAGCTCGAACTGGCCGCCAAGCGCAAGGGCGTGACCAAGTCGCAGTTCATCATCGAAGCGGTGGAGCGTGCGTTGGGGCGCAAGGATCCGTATGCGCTGCTGATGCAGGCCAAGGCCGAGGTCGACGCCGATCCGCGCCATGAAGCGGTCCGCCAGGCATTTGCCGAAGAGCCGCAGGAGCCTTACGACACCGAAAAGTCCCGGGCTGCCCTGATTGCCAAGCTGAGAGAGAAACATGGCCTCGGCCCTGGTTGATGCCAGCGCGATGGTGGCCGCCTTTGCCGTGGGCGAGCCCCAGGCCGAGCGCTACCTCGACCTCTTCAAGCTCGCGGCGCTGGAGCACTGGACCCTCAGCACGACGTGGCCCTGCGTGACGGAGGCCAGCTACCTGGTGGCGGCGCCGCAGCGATACGCCTTGCTGAATTGGGTGGGCAACGGCGGGCTGTCCGTGTTCCCCTTCGAGCCGCAACACCTGCTGGATTTCATTCCCGTCATGCAGCGCTACACCCACCGTCCTCGGACCGAGATGGACCTGGCCGACGCTTCGCTGTTGTGGCTGGCGGAGGAAACCGGGGTGACGCGCGTCATGACGATGGACGTGCGCGACTTCTCCCGCTACCGCCTGGCCGACGGCCGCGCCTTCGAGATCCTGTGAGCCCGCCGCCCGTCATCCTGGAACCTGTGGCCGAGTGCGACTTCGAGGCCATGCTCGCGCTGCGCATCGACGCGCTGCGGGAGAGCCTGACGCGACTCGGTCGCTTCAACCCGGAAGTCGCCCGGGAGCGGCTGCGCGCGCAGTTCCGCCCCGAGTGGATGCGCCACCTGCTGCGTGACGGTGAGCGGGTCGGCTATTTCACCGTCGAGCCGCGTGAGGGCGAGCTGCGCCTGCATCACCTCTACCTGACGGCCTCTGCGCAGGGGCAGGGCATCGGTGCCTGGGTGCTGGATCACGTCAAGGCGCAGGGCCTGCCGATCTCGCTGGCCGCGCTGCGCGAGAGCCGGGCGAACGACTTCTACCGCCGCCACGGCTTCCGCGTCGTGGATGAGCAGGCCTTCGACATCGAATACCGCTGGCAACCGCCCGAGAAGGGTGCCGCGTGAGCGATCTTGCCCGACGACTGCAGGCCGGCGAGCGCCGCGCACTGGCCAAGGCCATCACGCTGGTGGAGTCCACCCGCGCCGACCACCGGGAGCAGGCGGACGCGCTGCTGACCACGCTGATGCCCGCCACCGGTCGTGCGCTGCGCCTGGGCATCTCCGGCGTGCCCGGCGTGGGCAAGAGCACCTTCATCGAAGCGTTGGGACTGTTCCTGCTGACGCAGGGTCACCGGGTGGCCGTCCTCACCATCGACCCCTCCAGCAGCGTCTCCGGCGGCGCCATCCTGGGCGACAAGACCCGCATGGAGAAGCTCTCCATGGACACCCGGGCCTTCATCCGCCCCAGTCCCAGCGGCGGCACGCTGGGTGGCGTGGCGGAGAAAACGCGCGAGGCCCTGCTGCTGTGCGAGGCGGCGGGCTTTGACGTCGTCATCGTCGAAACGGTCGGCGTGGGCCAGAGCGAGACCGCCGTGGCTGGCATGACCGACCTCTACCTGCTGCTGCAGCTGCCCAATGCGGGCGACGACCTGCAGGCCATCAAGAAGGGCGTGATGGAGCTGGCCGACCTTGTCGTCATCAACAAGGCCGACCTCGACCCGGCTGCAGCCACCCGCGCGCAGGCGCAGATCACGTCCGCCTTGCGCCTGCTGCCCACGCATGCGCAGACGGTGCAGCGCGTGCTGCAGGTGAGTGCGCTCAAGAGCGATGGCATTGCGCCGTTCTGGTCCGCCGTGACGGCCCTGCGCGCTGACCGCGAGGCGTCGGGCGCCTGGGACGCCAAGCGGCGGGAGCAGTCGCTGGCGTGGATGTGGGAGCGCATCCAGGCCGGCCTGAAGCAGGCCTTCACCGCCCATCCCGGCGTGCAATCCCAGCTCGACGCTGCCACCGCCGCCGTGCGCGACGGCCGCACACCCGCTTCCACGGCGGCCCGCCAACTGCTCGCCACCTTCCGGAGCGCCCCATGATCACCGGCCTGCACCACATCAACCTGCGCGCCCCGGCCGAGCTGCTGGCCACGCTGCGCGACTTCTACCGCGACGCGCTCGGCCTCGAAGTCGGCGCGCGGCCGGATTTCGGCACCGCCGGCTTCTGGCTCTATGCCGGCGGCCACCCGGTGCTGCATCTGTCCACCCAACTGCCGCACGAGGTGCCCCGCGGCCCGGTGAACCCCGCCGCGCCCAGCACCTACGACCACACCGCCTTCGCCGGCACCGACCCCGCCGCCACCGCCGAGCGGCTGCGTGCGCGGGGCGTGGCGTTCCGCGAATCGCGCTCGGCCGTGACCGGGCAGCACCAGTTTTTCCTTCAAGACCCCGCCGGCAACGGCGTGGAGATCAACTTCCCGTTCTGACGAAAGCGTCACCACCATGCACGACATCCTGCAAGCACTCGAAGCCAAGCGCGCGCTCGCGCGGCTCGGCGGGGGCGAGAAGCGCATCGCCGCGCAGCACGCCAAGGGCAAGCTGACCGCCCGCGAGCGGCTGGAACTGCTGTTCGACGAAGGCAGCTTCGAGGAGTGGGACATGTTCGTCGAGCACCGCTGCGTCGATTTCGGCATGGCCGACAACAAGATCCCCGGCGACGGCGTCGTGACCGGCTACGGCATGATCAACGGTCGCCTGGCCTTCGCCTTCAGCCAGGACTTCACCGTTTTCGGCGGTGCGCTCTCCGAGGCCCACGCCGAGAAGATCTGCAAGGTGATGGACCAGGCCATGAAGGTCGGCGCCCCGGTCATCGGGCTGAACGACTCGGGCGGCGCGCGCATCCAGGAGGGTGTCGCGTCTCTGGGCGGTTATGCCGACGTCTTCCAAAAGAACGTGCTCGCCTCCGGCGTCATCCCGCAGATCAGCATGATCATGGGCCCCTGCGCCGGCGGCGCGGTGTACTCGCCGGCCATGACGGACTTCATCTTCATGGTGAAGGACAGCAGCTACATGTTCGTCACCGGCCCCGAAGTCGTGAAGACCGTGACGCACGAGGAGGTCACGGCCGAGGAACTGGGCGGCGCCCTGACGCACAACACCAAGAGCGGTGTGGCCGACCTGTCCTTCGAGAACGATGTGGAGGCGCTGCTGATGTTGCGCCGCTTCTTCAACTACCTGCCGCTGTCCAACCGCGAGAAGGCCCCGGTGCGCCCCAGCGGTGACCCGGCCGGGCGCCTGGACATGTCGCTCGACACCCTCGTGCCCGACAACCCCAACAAGCCCTACGACATCAAGGAGCTGATCCTGAAGGTCGTGGACGACGGCGACTTCTTCGAGCTGCAGCCCGACTACGCCAAGAACATCGTCACCGGCTTCGCCCGCATGGAAGGCCAGACGGTGGGCATCGTCGCCAACCAGCCCCTGGTGCTGGCCGGCTGCCTGGACATCAAGAGCAGCATCAAGGCTGCACGCTTCGTGCGCTTTTGCGATGCCTTCCACATCCCGGTGGTCACCTTCGTCGACGTGCCCGGCTTCATGCCCGGCACTTCGCAGGAGTACGGCGGCATCATCAAGCACGGCGCCAAGCTGCTCTACGCCTACGCCGAAGCCACGGTGCCCAAGATCACCGTCATCACGCGCAAGGCCTACGGCGGTGCCTACGACGTGATGGCCTCCAAGCACCTGCGCGGCGATGTGAACTTCGCCTGGCCCAACGCCGAGATCGCGGTGATGGGTGCCAAGGGCGCGGTCGAGATCATCTTCCGCGAGGACAAGAAGGACCCTGCCAAGCTCGCCGAGCGCGAGGCCGAGTACAAGGCCCGCTTCGCCAACCCCTTCGTGGCCGGCGCGCGCGGCTTCATCGACGACGTGATCCAGCCGCACGAGACGCGCAAGCGCATCTGCCGGTCGCTGGCGATGCTCAAGGACAAGAAGCTCGAGAACCCGTGGCGCAAGCACGGGAACATCCCGCTCTAAGCCATGGCCAAGGCAACCTGTGCCGCCGAGGCGAAGCGGCTCACCGACATTCCCAACATCGGCAAGGCGGCTGCGGCGGACCTCGTCGGCCTGGGTCTTCACACGCCCGCGGACGTGCAGCGCATGGACCCGATGCGGGCCTATGACTCGCTGCGCGACGCGATGGGCCGCCTGCACGACCCTTGTGTGCTGGACACCTTCATGGCGGCGCATGACTTCATGAACGGCGGGCCAGCCCAACCGTGGTGGCATTTCACGGCCAGGCGCAAGCAGGTCCTGGCGGCTGCGGTGCTCGCGGGGGCGGCGCTCACAGGCGGCGTGGCCCAGGCTGCCGAGCACCGCGACCCCGGCTCCGGCTGCGTGGTGCAGGCCCCCAGCTACCTGGCCAGCAACGACTTCATCTTCAGCTACGAGGGCGCCTGCCGCAACGGCGTGGCCGACGGGCAGGGCAAGGCGATCTGGACGCTGCGCTACTCGCAGCAGAACCGCCATGTGTGGGCCGGTCGGTTCAGCAATGGCGTTTTCCTGCCCGAGCCGTCGCAAGGGCTGAGCGCGCGCCTGCTCAAGGATGAGACCTTGCTGTTCGACCTGGGACCGTTGCCGAAGCTCAAAGGCCTGAGCCCCCGGCTCGCGGTCGAAGCGTCCGGTCAGATGACCGAGGCCGCTGACCCCTGCCAGCCTGACGCGCTGTGGGTGCTGGGGGGCAACGGCGAGGACCTGGAGGCGGACGACGTCGCCAAGACCTTGCTCCGCTCGGCAGCCGACAAGCTCAAGCAGCGCTGTGGCATGGACCGCCTGCTGTCGATGCCGCGCTCCACCGCACAGCGCACCCATCTGCGCGTGCGCGTGGTGCCGCAGGCCGCGCTGGAGCTGGATCGCTACGGCAACCCGCAGGGAACCATCCTGGAGGCTTCGGTGCCGCTGCAGCCGAACCAGGAGCTGGAGCAGTACAGCAACCAGGCCGCATCCAAGCGCCGCGAGGAGCAGGCGCGTGCCGAGCGCCAGCAGGCGCAGCAGGCCAACGCTCAGCGGCTGCAGGCCTTCGCGAAGCCGGCCGGCGCCAAGGTCTGGGTCAGCATCCCTGCGCTGGCGCAGAACCCCTTCCGCTTCCAGGATGAGGTCGTGCTGACGGCCGTCAGCCTCGATGAAGTTCAGTCACCGAAGCGCGCGCGTGTCACGGGTCTGGGTCGCATGGGGTCTTACCAGTTCGCCACGCTCGAAGGCGAGGGCCTGGGCCGCTGGGCGCCGGGCTCCCGTGTGCTGGCGGTGCGCGTGTTGGGGCGTCTCCCGGCGACCGATGAACTCCACCCCTCGGGCCTACGTCTGCAACTGGTGGCCGAGCTGCCCTGCGCCGAGCGCGACTGCAGCGACCGCCTGTACCTGCCCAAACCCCTGAACGACGGGGAGGCGCCATGACGACGCTGCTTCGATGGCCTTACTTCACATCCCGTTCGTGCTCTGTGCTCGGAGAACTCCATGTTTAAGAAGATCCTGATTGCCAACCGCGGTGAAATCGCCTGCCGCGTCATCGCCACCGCCCGCAAGATGGGCATCAAGACGGTGGCCGTCTACTCCGAGGCCGACAAGGACGCGCGTCATGTCGCGCTGGCCGACGAGGCCGTGCTGCTCGGCCCGGCGCCGTCGCGCGAGAGCTATCTCGTCGCCGACAAGATCATCGCCGCCTGCAAGCAGACCGGCGCCCAGGCGCTGCACCCGGGCTACGGCTTCCTGTCCGAGAACGAGGACTTCGCCCGCCGCTGTGAAGAGGAAGGCATCGTCTTCATCGGCCCCAAGCACTACAGCATCGCGGCGATGGGCGACAAGATCGCGTCCAAGAAGCTGGCCAACGACGCGAAGGTCAGCACCATCCCGGGCCACAACGAGCCCATCCTGTCGCCCGAGGAGGCCGTGTCGATCGCCCAGCGCATCGGCTACCCGGTCATGATCAAGGCCAGCGCCGGCGGCGGCGGCAAGGGCCTGCGCGTGGCCTTCAACGACAAGGAGTGCTTCGAGGGCTTCACGAGCTGCCGCAATGAAGCGCGCAACAGCTTCGGCGACGACCGCGTCTTCATGGAGAAGTTCGTCGAGCAGCCGCGCCACATCGAGATCCAGGTGCTCGGCGACTCGCAGGGCAACGTCGTCTACCTGCATGAGCGCGAGTGCTCCATCCAGCGCCGCCACCAGAAGGTCATCGAGGAGGCCCCGTCGCCCTTCATCAGCGAAGCCACGCGCAAGGCGATGGGTGAGCAGGCCGTGGCCCTGGCCAAGGCGGTGAAATACCAGAGCGCCGGCACGGTGGAGTTCGTCGTCGGCAAGGACCAGGACTTCTACTTCCTGGAGATGAACACCCGGCTGCAGGTGGAGCACCCGGTGACCGAGTGCATCACGGGGCTTGATCTCGTCGAGCAGATGATCCGTGTCGCCGCAGGCGAGCCGCTGGGCTTCACGCAGGCCGACATCAGGCGCGACGGCTGGGCGATTGAGTGCCGCATCAACGCGGAAGACCCCTTCCGCAACTTCCTGCCCTCCACCGGCCGGCTGGTGCGTTATCAGCCGCCCGAGGTGAGCATGGTGCAGGCCGAGCCCGGCCGCTTCGGTGTGCGAGTGGACACCGGCGTCTACGAAGGCGGCGAGATCCCGATGTTCTACGACTCGATGATCGCCAAGCTCATCGTGCACGGGAAGGACCGCGCCGAGGCCATCGCCAAGATGCGCGAGGCGCTCAACGGCTTCGTCATCCGCGGCGTGTCCAGCAACATCCCCTTCCAGGCGGCGCTGCTGGCGCACCCGGATTTCGGCACCGGCAACTTCAACACCGGCTTCATCGCCAAGCACTACGCGGACGGTTTCCGCGCCGAGGATGTGTCGCACGACGACCCGCTGTTCCTGGTCGCGCTGGCGGGCTTCATCCGCCGCAAGGCACGCGAGCGCGAGGCCGGCATCAGCGGCCAGTTGCCGGGGCACGAGGTGCAGATCGAGCACGACTATGTCGCGGTCGTGAACCTGGGCGGCGGGCGCAGTGAGCAGCATCCGCTGCGCATCACCGAGTTCGCCGGGGCACTGGGCGAAGCGCGCGTGCAGGTGGGGGACAAGGACTACCGCATCGTCTCCCGCTCGCGCCTGAACGACGTGCGCATCAGCGGCACGGTCAACGGGCTGGCCTTCACGGCCCAGGCCGAGCGCGGTACGGCGAAGAATCCGCTGGCCTACCGCATCCAGCACGGGGGGCGCTCGATGGAGCTGACCGTGCTGAACCCGCGTGCGGCCGAACTGCAGGCGCTCATGCCCTACAAGGCGCCGCCCGACACCTCCAAGCTGCTGCTGTCGCCGATGCCCGGCTTGCTCGTGCACCTGGCGGCGCAGGTCGGCCAGACCGTGCAGGCCGGCGAGCGGCTGGCCGTCATCGAGGCGATGAAGATGGAGAACATCCTGACCGCCGTGCAGGACGTGACCGTGGCCGAGATCCTGGCCAAGCCGGGCGAGAGCCTGTCGGTCGATCAACCCATCCTGAGGTTCGCCTGATGAGCACGACCCGTCCTTTCAAGGTGCTGGGCCTGCAGCAGATCGCCATCGGCGGGCTGGACAAGGGCAAGCTGCGCAATCTCTGGACCGAGCTGCTCGGTGTGCCGGTCACCGGCAACTTCAGGAGCGAACGCGAGAACGTCGACGAGGACATCTGCACGCTGGGGCAGGGCGCCCACGCGGTGGAGGTGGACCTGATGCAGCCGCTGGACCCTGAGAAGAAGCCGGCCGTGCATGCCACGCCGCTCAACCACATCGGCCTGTGGGTGGACGACCTGCCCGTGGCCGTCCAGTGGCTGGAGTCGCAGGGCCTGCGCTTCGCGCCGGGCGGCATCCGGCGCGGGGCGGCGGGGCATGACATCTGCTTCGTCCACCCCAAGGGCAATGAGCAGTTCCCGTTCGGGGGCGAGGGCGTGCTGATCGAGCTGGTGCAGGCGCCGCCCGAGGTGGTGAAGGCGCTCGGCGGCTGAGTTGTCACGCGGCGTGCCGCGCGGGGGGGCCAGAATGCGCGGCTTCCCCTCGCGCTGAACCCTGCCGCCGCCCATGCGCTCCTTCCTCGCCGCGCTCCTGGTCCTGGCCCTGCTGCCCACCGCGGCGCGGGCCTGGGGCAACCACAGCCCCATGTGCTACCGCGCATTCGAGCGCATGCCCGATGTCGCCCAGGCAGCGCTGGTGAAAGCTGAGCCGCTGGTGGACTTCCTGCGGTCGCAGGAAGCAGCCATCGCGCGCACGCTGGACGCGCAGGAGGCCTGGGCGCGTGAGCACCTGAACCAGCACGCGCCGCGGCCTGATGCGCTGCGCTTCGTGCCGGACCCGCAGCGCAGCGATGCCGAACGGCGCGCCGCTTTCCTGCGTGCCCTGCGGTTGTCGCCTCAGGTGCGCCTGGCGCTGTACCTGCAGGTCGATCCGCGGGATGGGGAGCCGACGAAGCCGCTGCTGGCGCCCTCCGTCGTCAGCGCCGCGCCGCCGAGCAAGGGCGGCACGCAGCGCTTCATCGCCGTCGAGCCGGGCGAGATGGTGTCGCCGCTGGCGGTGCTGGCGTCGGCCTGTGACGAGCCCGACTACGGCCACGACCTGAACCTGTTCGACGACAACCCTGGCAACCCGGGCTACGGTTTCGGCAAGCAGCCCTTCGGCAACCCGGCCGTGGCGATCGGCTCGCAGGCGCCGTTCCACATGGGCTTCTTCCACCAGGGCGCCATCTTCAACACGCTGGCGCCGAGCTTTGCGCGCACGTTCACCGAACTGCGGGTGCAGCAGTACAGCGGGCTGGCGGTGCTGGCCTGGCAGACGGGGCATGCCTACTGGGGCTGGCGCTTCGCCGGGCTGGCGCTGCACCACGTGCAGGACCTGACGCAGCCTTATCACGCGAGCGCTGCGCCGGGGGCGACGCTCGGCCACATGATGTGGGTCAACCTGAAGGCGCAACTCGGCGCGCCCGCCGACCGGCAGGGGCTGGTGGTGCTGCAGGGGAACCGGCATTTCGTGCTGGAGCAGTTCCAGACGCGCTGGATCCTCGAGAACGCGCGGCAGCGTCGCGACGGGCCGCTGGAGGTGGCGCTGCGCGATGGGACGCGGGATGAGCGCTATCCGCCCTGGAGCCCGGCTTACGTGCGGGAGGTTGTGGCCGCGGAGGCGTATGCGGCCGGGCCGGCGACGGATGCGGCGGTGGTCGTCGGGGCGCCGGCGAAATTCGTCTCTGACCCCAATTTCGACTTTGCGGCGAACGAGGCCTCGCTGGGGCCGGAGCTGGCGAAGCAGATGCAGGGGCAGCGGGACGGCCTGCTGCAGGCGATTGCGGAGTTGCTGGGGCACTTCGGGGCGCACAGCCGCAATGCGGTCCGCGGCATGCGGTTGCAGGTGTCGCCGGGTCGTTGAAGTTCGCGAAAGGCGAAACCAAAGTCGTTTTCTGGCGCAGAATTGGCGTCTTCGCGAAGGCTATGCTGGAGTCAGACGATCATGCGCCACGATCTCACCACCCTCAATCTCGTGCTGGCCATCGAGCAGACCCGCTCGATCACCCGCGGTGCCGCCCAGGAACACCTGGCGCTCGCCGCGGCGAGCAAGCGACTGTCCGACCTTGAAAGCCGTCTCGGCGTGCAGCTCTTCGAGCGCCGTGCGCGCGGCGTCGAGCCGACGGAAGCCGGCCGCGCACTGGTGCGCCACATCCGCTCGCTGCACGCCTCGCTCTACGCCCTCGAAACCGAGGTCATGGAGTTCTCGCGCGGCATCAAGGGCCACCTGCGCATTGCCTCGAATACCAGCGCCATCGCCGAGTGCCTGCCGCCTTACCTCGTCGAGTTCTCCCAGGCCCACGCGCAGATCCGCATCAGCCTCGAAGACCTGACCAGCGCCGAGGTCCAGGCCGCCGTCGCCGAAGGCCGCGCTGACGTCGGCGTGTTCACCGCCCCCGTGCTCGACAACCGCGTGCAGACCTGGGTCTTCGCTCGCGGTCGCCTCGCGGCCCTGGTGCCGCTCAAGCACCCGCTCGCCAATCGCGAGGCGGTCAGCTTCGACGACCTGCTGGCCTACGACCTGATCGGCCTGCATGCCGGTGCCAGCGCCCAGGAGCTGATGCGCGAGCAGGCCGCCGCCCGCGGCAAGACGCTGAATGCCCGCCTGCAGGTGCGCGGCTTCGACGGCATCGCCCAGCTCGTGGAATCAGGTCTGGGCGTCGCCGTGCTCCCTGAACAACCGGCCGAACGCTTCACCCGCGTGTTCGGCGTGCGCTGCCTCCGACTTGAAGAGTCCTGGGCCGAGCGCGACTATTACCTGGGTGTGCTTCGCCAGCAGCGCCTGCCGACCGTCGTGCAGCGCTTCGTGGACACCCTGATCCCTCGAGAGAAGCAATGACCTCCAGAACCCTCTACGACAAGCTCTGGGACGAGCATGTCGTGCACACCGAGCCCGATGGCACGGCGCTGCTCTACATCGACCGGCACCTCGTTCATGAAGTGACCAGCCCCCAGGCCTTCGAAGGCCTGGACCTGGCCGGCCGCAAGGTCTGGCGCCTGTCCGCCAACCTGGCGGTCAGCGACCACAACGTGCCCACCACCGACCGCAGCCAGGGCATCGCCGACCCCGTCTCGAGGCTCCAGGTCGACACGCTCGACGCCAACTGCGACCGCTTCGGCATCACGCAGTTCAAGATGAGCGACAAGCGCCAGGGCATCGTGCACGTGATCGGCCCGGAGCAGGGCGCCACGCTGCCCGGCATGACGGTCGTCTGCGGCGACAGCCATACCTCCACGCACGGCGCGTTCGGCGCGCTGGCGCATGGCATCGGCACGAGCGAAGTCGAGCATGTGCTCGCCACGCAGACGCTGTCGGCCAAGAAGGCCAAGAATCTGCTCGTGAAGGTCGAGGGCCAGCTGCCCCGTGGCTGCGGCGCCAAGGACATCGTGCTGGCCATCATCGGCAAGATCGGCACGGCCGGCGGCACCGGCTACACCATCGAGTTCGCCGGCTCCGCCATCCGCGCGCTGAGCATGGAAGGCCGCATGACGGTCTGCAACATGGCCATCGAGGCCGGTGCCCGCGCCGGCCTGATCGCCGTGGACGACACCACGATCAACTACGTCAAGGGCCGCCCCTTCTCGCCTCAAGGCGTGGAATGGGATCAGGCCGTCGCCTACTGGCGCACGCTGCACTCCGACCCCGGCGCGCACTTCGACAAGGTCGTCGAGATCGATGCCGCCCAGATCCGCCCGCAGGTCACCTGGGGCACCTCGCCCGAGATGGTGCTGGCCATCGACGACCGCGTGCCCGACCCCGACAAGGAAAAGGACGCCGTCAAGCGCGGCGCCATCGAACGTGCGCTGACCTACATGGCGCTGGAACCGAACAAGGCGATCAGCGACATCCACGTCGACAAGGTCTTCATCGGCTCCTGCACCAACAGCCGCATCGAAGACATGCGCGAAGCGGCTGCGGTCGTGAGGCGCGTCGGCGGCAAGGTGGCCCGCAACATCAAGCTGGCCCTGGTCGTGCCGGGCTCGGGGCTCGTGAAGGCGCAGGCCGAAGCCGAAGGTCTCGACCAGGTCTTCAAGGCCGCCGGTTTCGAATGGCGCGAGCCGGGCTGCTCGATGTGCCTGGCGATGAACGCCGACCGGCTGGAGCCGGGCGAGCGTTGCGCCTCCACCAGCAACCGAAATTTCGAAGGCCGCCAGGGCGCCGGTGGGCGCACCCACCTCGTCAGCCCCGCGATGGCCGCCGCCGCGGCCATGACCGGCCATTTCGTCGACGTCCGAACGCTCGCCTGACATGGACAAGTTCACTTTGCACACGGGCCTCGTGGCCCCCATTGACCGCGAGAACGTCGACACCGACGCAATCATCCCGAAGCAGTTCCTCAAGTCGATCAAGCGCTCGGGCTTCGGCCCGAACCTGTTCGACGAATGGCGCTACCTCGACCACGGCGAGCCGGGGCAGGATCCCGCCACCCGCAAGCCCAACCCCGACTTCGTGCTGAACCAGCCGCGCTACGCCGGCGCCAGCGTGCTGATCGCCCGCCAGAACTTCGGCTGCGGCTCCAGCCGTGAGCACGCGCCCTGGGCGCTGCAGCAGTACGGCTTTCGCGCCATCCTGGCGCCGAGCTTTGCCGACATCTTCTTCAACAACTGCTTCAAGAACGGCCTCTTACCGATCGTGCTGCCGGAGAGCGCCATCGCCCGCCTGTTCGACGAGGTCGCTGCCTTCCCGGGCTACCAACTCACCGTCGACCTGCCGCGTCAGGTGGTCGTCAAGCCGGACGGCGCCGAGCTGCCCTTCGACATCGAGCCCTTCCGCAAGGAGTGCCTGATCGGCGGCCTTGACGAGATCGGCCTGACGCTCCAGCACGCGGACAAGATCCGCAGCTATGAGGCCCAGCGCATTGCCGCCAAGCCCTGGCTCAACCACCGCATCGTCTGACATGACCCAAAAGATTGCAGTCCTTCCCGGCGATGGAATCGGCCCGGAAATCATGGCCGAGGCCGTCAAGGTCCTGCAGGCGCTGGACCTGCCCCTGACGCTCGAATGGGCGGACGTGGGCGGCAAGGCCTACGAGACCAGCGGCCACCCGCTGCCCCCCGCCACGCTGAAGCTGGCGCAGGAGGCCGATGCCGTCCTGTTCGGCGCCGTCGGCGACTGGAAGTACGACAAGCTCGAACGCGCACTGCGCCCCGAGCAGGCCATCCTCGGCCTGCGTAAAGCCCTGGGCCTGTTCGCCAACTTCCGCCCGGCCATCTGCTACGAGCAGCTCACCCATGCCTCGTCGCTGAAGCCCGAGCTGGTGGCGGGCCTCGACATCCTCATCATCCGTGAGCTGACCGGCGACATCTACTTCGGCCAGCCGCGCGGCCGCCGCACGGCGGTGGACGGCCACTTCCCCGGCGCGGAAGAGGGCTTCGACACGATGCGCTACTCGCGCCCCGAGATCGAGCGCATCGCCCACGTCGCCTTCCAGGCGGCCCGCAAGCGCAACAAGCGCCTCACGAGTGTCGACAAGGCCAACGTGCTGGAGACGTCCCAGCTCTGGAAGGACGTCATCACCGAGGTGCAGGCCCAGTACCCGGACGTCGAGCTCGACCACATGTACGTCGACAACGCCGCGATGCAGCTCGTCAAGGCGCCCAAGAAGTTCGACGTCGTCGTGACCGGCAACATGTTCGGCGACATCCTGAGCGACGAGGCCGCGATGCTGACCGGCTCGATCGGCATGCTGCCCTCCGCCTCGTTGGATGTGAACAACAAGGGCCTCTACGAACCGTCCCACGGCAGCGCGCCGGACATCGCCGGCAAGGGAATCGCCAACCCTCTGGCTACAATCTTGTCCGCTGCCATGATGCTCAAGTTCTCCCTCCACCTGCCTGACGCCGCTGCTCGCATTGAAGCCGCGGTGGAGTCGGTGCTGGCCCAGGGTTTGCGCACCGCCGACATCTGGAGTGAAGGCACCTCGAAGGTCACGACCCGCGAGATGGGCGACGCCGTCGTCAAGGCCATCACGACCACCAAAACCATTCAGAGCTGACGCTCCGTCTCGTCTCGCCCCACCAGACCCGGCGAACGAGCCGGGGCCCAAAGTGGAAGGGGTTTGGTGACTGACTCAAAGGATTTGATGATGACGACCTTGGTAGGCCTCGTAGGCTGGCGCGGCATGGTGGGTTCAGTGCTCATGGAGCGCATGACCGCCGAGCGGGATTTCGACCTGATCGAGCCGCTGTTCTTCTCGACGTCCAACGCCGGTGGCGCTGCCCCGGCCCAGGCCAAGAACGAGAAGTCGCTCCAGAGCGCGTTCGACATCGACCAGCTCAAGCGCTGCGACATCATCATCACCGCCCAGGGCGGCGACTACACCACCGAGGTCTACCCGAAGCTGCGGGCCGCGGGCTGGAACGGCCACTGGATCGACGCGGCCTCCACGCTGCGCATGGCGGATGACGCCGTCATCATCCTGGACCCGGTCAACCGCCCCGTCATCGACAAGGCGCTGGCCAACGGCGGCAGGAACTGGATCGGCGGCAACTGCACGGTCAGCTGCATGCTGATGGGCGTGGGCGCGCTTTACAAGGCCGGGCTGGTCGAGTGGATGGCCACTCAGACCTACCAGGCCGCGTCGGGTGGCGGCGCCCAGCACATGCGCGAACTGCTGACGCAGTACGGCACGCTGAACGCCTCGGTCAAGTCGCTGCTGGACGACCCCAAGAGCGCCATCCTCGAGATCGACCGCCAGGTCATCGCCAAGCAGCGCTCGCTGTCCGCGGAAGAAACCGCGAACTTCGGTGTGCCGCTGGGTGGCTCGCTCATCCCCTGGATCGACAAGGATCTCGGCAATGGCGTTTCCAAGGAAGAGTGGAAGGGCATGGCCGAGACGAACAAGATCCTCGGCACGGGTGGTATCCCGGTCGACGGCTTCTGCGTGCGCGTCGGCGCCATGCGCTGCCACAGCCAGGCCCTGACCTTCAAGCTCAAGAAGGATGTGCCCCTGGCGGACATCGAGGCCATGATCGCCGCCGACAACGCCTGGGTGAAGGTCGTGCCCAACACCCGCGAGGCCACCATCCGTGACCTGACGCCCGTGGCCGTCACCGGCACCATGACCATCCCCGTGGGCCGCCTGCGCAAGCTGGCGATGGGCCCCGAATACCTCGGCGCGTTCACCATCGGTGACCAGCTCCTCTGGGGCGCGGCTGAGCCGCTGCGGCGCATGCTGCGCATCCTGCTCGAGCGCTGATCTGCTGTTTCAACGGGCCTGCGGGCCCGTTTTTGTGTTTCAGGCGCGCGGTGCCCGCGAAACGACATCGCGTGATTTGCTTACGGTCTTTTACGTGTTGACCTAGGGTTGACCCGGGCGTGGATATTGAAACCAAGCGACACATCACATACCGCTTGAGCAAATCAGCGTATATGCTTGATGCCGTTGTGTTTTTGATTTGAAACTCGACGCAGGCCCTATCGTGCAAACCCGCGTTCAAACCCGGTTGGTGCAGAGCTTGCTGAAGATCGAGACAGGCGGGGCCCTTATCAGCCCCGCCTTGTTGCTTTGGGGAATGCCTTGAAAGACCACATCCGCGACGCATTCGAGGGAGTTCGACCCATGGGATTTGCTCGCCATCACCTGGCCCTCGCCGCAGCCCTGCTCGTGGCAGGCAGCGGCGCACAAGCCCTGGGCCTGGGCAAGCTCAGTGTGCAATCGGCACTCGGCGAGACGATGAAAGCCGAGATCGACATCACCAGCCTGACGCCCGAGGAAGCCTCGAGCCTGAAGGTGCGCGTGGCGCCTCCCGAGGCCTACCGCAGCAGCGGTGTCGAATACAACCCGGTGCTCACGTCGGCCCAGGTGCAAGTCGTGCGCAACGGCAACCGCACGGTGCTGCGCGTCAGCAGCGACCGCTCCGTGCAGGAGCCGTTCGTCGACGTGATCGTCGAGTTGACCTGGGCCAGCGGCCGCCTGGTGCGCGAATACACCCTGCTGTTCGATCCCCCGGGCCTGAACAAACCCGCGCCGGCCGTGACCGCAGCGCCGGCGATGGCCGCGGCACCGGCCGGCCCTGCGTCAGCCGAGGCCGTTCCCGCGCCCGCGCCTGCCGTGACGACGGTGCTGCCGCGCAACGCACCGGCGCCTGCACCGGTGGCGGCGGCGCGCCCGGCCGCTTCGGCACCGGCGGCTGCGGCTCGCCCGGCCGTGGCAGCCGGCTCCGAGTACGAAGTGCGCCCCGGTGATTCGCTGTCCAAGGTCGCCGCGCGCACCCAGGTCAGCGGGATCTCTCTGGACCAGATGCTCGTGGGCCTGTTCCGCAACAACCCCGACGCGTTCATCGACGGCAATATGAACCGCCTGAAGGCCGGTTCGACACTGCAAGTGCCGGGCAGCGAAGCCCTGGCGGCGGTGTCGCCGAGCGAGGCGCGCCAGATCATCCTGGCCCAGAGCGCCGACTTCTCCGCCTATCGCCAGCGCCTCGCGTCCGCAGCCCCCACGCTGCAGAGCACCGAGAGCGAGCGGCAGTCCAAGGGCCAGGTCCAGGCCGCTGTGGAAGACCGCAAACCGTCCGCTGCACCCACGCCGGACAAGCTGACGCTGAGCAAGGCCAGCAACACGGCTGCGAGCGCTGCCGAAGCCAAGGTCTCGAAGGACACCGAGAAGAAGGACGCCGCAGCTCGCGTCGCGGAACTGACTCGCAATGTGGAAGAGCTTAAGAAGCTCTCCAGCGCGGCGAAGCCTGCCGCGCCCGCGGCGGCCTCGGCGCCCGCTCCCGCGGCGACGCCTGCGCCGGCGCTGCCGGCACCCATCGTGGCGGCCAACGAACCGGCATCGGCGGCGGCGCCTGCCGCCGCCTCGGCCCCCGTGGTCGCAGCTTCAAGCGCAGCCTCCAAGCCGGCGGCACGTGCGAGCGCTCCCGTGGCGCCGCCGCCGGCGGCCGAGCCGCCTGGATTCTTCGAGAGCTTGCTCGACAGCCCGTTGGTGCTGCCACTGGCCGGTGTCATCGTGGCCGTACTCGGCGGCTTCGGCCTGTATCGCCTGCGTTCGCGCCGCCCGGCCAACCCGGCCGAAACGGGCTTCCACGAAAGCCGTCTGCAGCCGGACTCGTTCTTCGGCGGCACCGGTGGCCAGCGGGTCGACACGCGCGACGCCCAGAACAGCGGCCAGTCCTCGATGAGCTATTCGCTCAGCCAGCTCGATGCCATCGGTGACGTCGATCCGGTCGCCGAGGCTGACGTCTACCTGGCCTACGGCCGCGACCTGCAGGCCGAGGAAATCCTGAAGGAAGCCTTGCGTGCCAACCCGACGCGCCTGGCCATCCGCCTGAAGCTCCTGGAGGTCTACGCCAAGCGCCGCGACACCAAGGGTTTCGAGCAACTGGCCGTGCAGCTCTATGCCGAGACCAAGGGCTCGGGCGAAGACTGGACCAAGGCGCAGGAACTCGGCCGCGGCATCGATCCGGACAATCCGCTCTACCAGCCGGGCGGTGCGCCTGCGCTGCATGACGACGGCCCCGAACTGCGCCCTGAGCCGATGAACGCCAGCACGCTGCCGCAGACGGCGCTGCCGGCCGGTGCGGCCGCTGCCGCCGCTGCCGCGGCGCATCTGGCGACGGATTCGATGCGCAGCGGCCCGGACACCGGCCCGGTCAGCGGCTTCGATCTGGCACTTGACCTCGACCTGGACGCCCCGGAGCCCGTCTCCCCGAACGCCATGGCCCAGACGCAGGCCATGCCCGCGTCGGTCGAGGTGGCACCGATGACGATGGACTTCGACATCTCCAGCCGTGGCACCCGCGCCGCGCCGCCGGCGCCGGACCTGAACTTCGACCTCAGCGGCATGGGCGATTTGCGGGTCACCGCTGCACCGGCGCCTGCAACGTCGACGGACCTGGACTTCGACCTCGGTGCGGTGACGCAGCCGGGCGAATCTGACCCGGACCACCTCGCCAAGGCCCTGGATGCCCTGGGCGACGACGACGGCGACCCGCTGCAGCGCCAACTGGAGCTGGCCGACGAGTTCCGCCAGATCGGTGACACCGAGGGGGCCCGCGAAGTGCTGCAGGAACTGTTGCAGCGCGCCACCGGCCCGCTGAAGGCACGCGCCCAGGCGATGCTCAACGAACTGCTTTGACCGCCCGTGCCGCCCCGTGCGGCATGACGTGGCTTCCGCCGCGATACTCCAACGCCCGGCCTGGCCGGGCGTTTTCACTTTGTAGAACCCGATGAGAGTTGCACTGGGCGTGAGCTACCGCGGCGGCGGCTACAACGGCTGGCAGAGCCAGCCCGACGGTCGCACCGTGCAGGACGCGCTGGAAAAAGGTCTGTCCACCTTCGCCGCGGTCCCGATCCGCACGATCTGCGCGGGTCGCACCGACACCGGCGTGCATGGCATCAACCAGGTCGTGCACTTCGACACCGACATCGAGCGCGAGCCCTTCTCGTGGGTGCGTGGCGTCAACCGCTACCTGCCGCCTGACATCGCGATCCAGTGGAGCCGGTTTCCCGGTGACGACTTCCACGCCCGCAACTCGGCGCGCGGGCGGCGGTACGCCTACCTGCTGCTGGAGTCCGCCGTGCGGCCGGCCATCGAGTCGGGGCAGTGCGGATGGATCTTCCGGCCGCTCGACCAGGCAGCGCTGGAGGCTGCGGCCGAGCGACTGATCGGCGAGCACGACTTCTCGTCCTTCCGGTCTTCCGAATGCCAGGCGGCGTCCCCCATCAAGACGCTGCGCGAGATCAAGGTGCAGCGCCGCGGCGTTTACTGGCGCTTCGAGTTCGAGGCCAGCGCCTTCCTGCACCACATGGTGCGCAATCTGATGGGCTGCCTGCTGGCCGTGGGCACCGGCACGCGCACGCCCGACTGGGTGAGCGACGTGCTGGCCGCGCGCGACCGCAAGGTGGCGGCACCCACCTTCTCCCCGGATGGGCTGTACTTTCTCGGTCCCACCTACGATCCTGAACTGGACATTCCGCGGCATGTGGCCGCGCTCGACTGGCTCCCATGACTCGAATCAAGATCTGCGGCTTGACGCAGGAAGTGCATGTCGAAGCCGCGGTGGCGGCCGGCGCCGACGCGATCGGCTTCGTCTTCTATGCCAGGAGCGCCCGCGCGGTGACCCCGGAGCGCGCGAAGGCGCTGGCCCGACTGCTGCCACCCTTCGTGACGCCGGTCGGCCTCTTTGTCAACGCCACCGACGACGAACTGAAGGCCGGGCTGGATGCCCTGCCCAACATGCTCATCCAGTTCCATGGTGACGAAACGCCGGCCGACTGTGACCGTTGGGAGCGCCCGTACATGCGGGCCGCGGCCGTCTCGCCGGGCTTCGACTTGGTAGACTTCCGATCTCGGTTTTCCAACGCCCAGGCCATCCTGCTCGACGCCCCCGTCGACGGTTATGGCGGCGGCGGTAAGGTTTTCGATTGGTCACTCCTTCCACCAAGCGCCAGCTCTCACCTCGTTTTGTCTGGTGGGTTGAATGCAGCCAACGTCGGCGATGGCATCGCGCGGGTGCGGCCCTGGGCCGTTGATGTGAGTTCAGGCGTGGAAGTGTCCCGTGGACACAAGAGCGCCGAATTGATCCATGAGTTCTGCCGGGCGGTGCGCCGCGCCGATGCCGAACTGACCTGACGGGAAAGACCATGTTTGCCTACGACCAACCCGATGCCACCGGGCATTTCCGTTCGACCGCGGGGCCCGCTTTCGGCGGGAGCTTCGTCTCCGAAACCCTCGTCCATGCGCTGGACCAGCTCAAGGATGCCTACGCCCACTACCGCAACGCCCCCGACTTCATCGCCGAGTTCAAGAAGGAACTGGCGCACTTCGTCGGCCGACCGAGCCCGATCTACCACGCCGAGCGCCTGAGCCGCGAGCTGGGCGGCGCGCAGATCTACTTCAAGCGCGAGGACCTCAACCACACCGGCGCGCACAAGATCAACAACGTCATCGGCCAGGCCCTGCTCGCCAAGCGCATGGGCAAGCCGCGCGTCATCGCCGAGACCGGCGCCGGCCAGCACGGCGTGGCCACGGCCACGATCTGCGCCCGCTACGGCCTGGAGTGCGTCGTTTACATGGGCAGCGAGGACGTCAAGCGCCAGTCGCCCAACGTCTACCGCATGAAGCTGCTGGGCGCCACCGTCGTGCCGGTGGACAGCGGCAGCAAGACGCTGAAGGACGCGCTCAACGAAGCCATGCGCGACTGGGTCACCAACGTCGAGAACACCTTCTACATCATCGGCACCGTCGCCGGCCCGCACCCGTACCCGATGATGGTGCGCGACTTCCAGCGCATCATCGGTGACGAGTGCCTGGTGCAAATGCCCGAGATGACCGGCCGCCAGCCGGACGCGGTGCTCGCCTGCGTGGGCGGCGGCAGCAATGCCATCGGTATCTTCTACCCCTACATCCCGCATGAAGGCACGCGCCTGATCGGCGTGGAAGCGGCCGGGGAGGGCATCGACAGCGGCAAGCACGCCGCCACGCTGTCGGCCGGCACGCCGGGCGTACTGCACGGCAACCGCACCTACCTGCTGCAGGACCCCAACGGCCAGATCATCGAGACGCACTCCATCTCGGCCGGCCTCGACTACCCCGGCGTCGGCCCCGAGCATGCGCACCTCAAGGACATCGGCCGCGCCGAGTACGTCGGCGTCACCGACGCCGAGGCGCTGGCGGCCTTCCATCACCTGTGCCGCACCGAGGGCATCATCCCGGCGCTGGAGTCCAGCCACGCCGTGGCGCATGCGATGAAGATCGCGCCGACCATGGCCAAGGACCAGATCCTGCTCGTGAACCTCTCCGGTCGTGGAGACAAGGACATCGGCACCGTCGCCGACCTGTCCAACGCCGACTTCTACTGCCGCCCTAGCTGCCGCGGCCAGTCCGTCAAGGGCGGCGACGCCGTCGTCAGCCTGCCGGGAGCCCGCGCATGAGCCGCATCGCCACCACCTTCGACGCGCTGAAGGCGCAGGGCCGCAAGGCGCTGATCCCCTTCGTCACCGCGGGCGACCCGCACCCCGGCGCCACGGTCGCGCTGATGCAGGCCATGGCCGAGGCCGGCGCCGACGTCATCGAGCTCGGCGTGCCGTTCTCCGACCCGATGGCCGACGGCCCCGTCATCCAGCGCGCCGGCGAGCGGGCGCTGGCCAAGGGCATCTCGCTGCGGGATGTGCTGGCCTACGTGCGCGAGTTCCGCGCCACCAACGACCGCACGCCGATCGTGCTGATGGGCTACGCCAATCCGGTGGAGCGCTACGGCACGGCCAGCTTCGTGGCGGATGCGCAAGCCGCGGGCGTGGACGGCGTGCTGATCGTCGACTACCCGCCCGAGGAGTGTGCCGAGTTCGCCGGCCAGCTGCGCGCGGCGGGCATGGACGCCATCTTCCTGCTCGCGCCCACGTCCACCGAGGCCCGCATGGCCCAGGTGGGGCAGCTCGCCAGCGGCTACGTGTACTACGTGTCGCTGAAGGGTGTGACCGGTGCCGGGCACCTCAACACCGACGCGGTGGCCGAGGCCATCCCGCGCATCCGCCGGCACGTCAGCGTGCCGGTGGGCGTGGGCTTCGGCATCCGCGACGCGGCCACGGCCAGGGCGGTCGGGGCGGTGTCGGACGCGGTCGTCATCGGCTCCAAGCTGGTCGAATTGCTGGAGCGCCAGCCGGCGGATAATGTTGCCTCGACTGGTGCCGCCTTCATCCGCGAGATCCGCGCGGCGCTGGACACCCTCTAAGTCCCACAAGGAAGAGAACGCATGAGCTGGCTCGACAAACTGCTCCCGCCCAAGATTCAGCAAGGTGACCCGGCCGACCGCCGCACCGTGCCCGAGGGCCTGTGGATCAAGTGCCCCAGCTGCGAGACGGTGCTCTACAAGACCGACCTGGAGCAGAACATCAATGTCTGCCCGAAGTGCTCGCACCACCACCGCATCGGCGCACGCGCCCGCCTGGACGCCTTCCTCGACGGCGAAGGCCGCTACGAGATCGGCCAGGAAGTCCTGCCGGTGGACGCGTTGAAGTTCAAGGACAGCAAGAAGTACCCCGACCGCCTGAAGGAAGCCCTGGAAAGCACCGGCGAAACCGACGCGCTCATCGTCATGGGTGGCTCGGTCATGAGCGTGCCGGTGGTGACCGCCTGTTTCGAGTTCGACTTCATGGGCGGCTCCATGGGCTCGGTCGTCGGCGAGCGCTTCGTGCGCGGTGTCGAGACCGCCATCGAGCAGAAGACGCCGTTCATCTGCTTCACCGCCACCGGCGGCGCCCGCATGCAGGAGGGCCTGCTGAGCCTGATGCAGATGGCCAAGACCAATGCCTCGCTCACCCGCCTGGCCAAGGCCAAGCTGCCCTACATCAGCGTGCTGACCGACCCGACGATGGGCGGGGTCTCGGCCTCGTTCGCCTTCGTGGGCGACATCGTGCTGGCCGAGCCCAAGGCCCTGATCGGCTTTGCCGGCCCGCGCGTCATCGAGAACACCGTGCGCGAGAAGCTGCCCGCCGGCTTCCAGCGCGCTGAGTTCCTGATGGAGAAGGGCGCCGTCGACATGATCGTGGACCGCCGCCAGCTCCGCGAGACGATCGCCCGCCAGCTGGCCATGCTACAGCGCCAGAGCGCTGATGCCGTGGCCTGATCGGCGCCGCCATGAACCCGAGCCAGGCCCCGCGCCTGGCTTTGTTTTTTCCGACCCGCCATGACGCTTGACGACTGGCTCGCCCACTGCGAGCGACTGCATCCCAAGACCATCGACATGACGCTGGACCGCGTCCAGGCCGTCAAGGAGCGGTTGGGCATCGCTTTCGAGTGCCCCACCGTCGTGGTCGCCGGGACCAACGGCAAAGGCTCGACCTGCTCGATGCTGGAGTCGATCGCCCTGCACGCCGGCTACCGCGTGGGCCTCTACATCAAGCCCCACCTCGTCCACTTCCAGGAGCGCTGCCGCGTGGGCGGTGCCCCCGTGTCGGCCGAGTCGCTGGAGCCGCATTTCGAGGCGGTCGAGGCGGCGCGCGGCGACATCACGCTGACCTACTTCGAGTTCACGACGCTGGCCATCATGCGGCGGCTGCAGCATGAGCCGCTGGACCTGGTCATCCTCGAAGTGGGCCTCGGCGGCCGGCTCGATGCGGTCAACGTCATCGATGCAGACTGCACCGTCATCACCAGCATCGATCTGGACCACACCGAATTCCTCGGACCTGATCGCGAGAGCATCGGCCGGGAGAAGGCCGGCGTCATGCGCCCGGGGCGCCCGGTGGTGGTCAGCGATCCGATGCCGCCAGCCTCGCTGGCGGGGCGTGCTGCCGAACTCGGCGCCGACCTGCGCCAGCTCGGCCGCGACTTCACCTTCAGCGGCGATCGCACCCAATGGCAATGGGCCGGCCGAGACAAGCGCTTCTCGGGCCTGGCCTACCCGGCCCTGCGTGGCGTGAACCAGTTGCTCAACGCGTCGGGCGTGCTGGCGGTGTTCGAAGCGCTGTCCGACCGGCTGCCGGTCAGCGCCCAGGCCGTGCGCACCGGGCTGGCCCTGGTGGACCTGCCGGGCCGCTTCCAGGTGCTGGCCGGTCAGCCGGTCGTGGTGCTGGATGTGGCCCACAACCCGCATGCCGTGGCCGCGCTGGCCCAGAACCTCGACCAGATGGGCTTCTTCCCGCGCACCCACGCCGTGTTCGGCGCGATGGCCGACAAGGACCTGGCCGGCATCCTCGCGCGCGTGGCCCCGCTGGTGGACCACTGGCACTTCACCGACCTGCCGCTGGCACGCGCTGCGACCGGCGCCCAGCTGCAGGCGGCCTTCCTGGCCTCCGGGCTGAAGACGCCACCCGGCGTGACCACGGCGACCCACGCGAGCCCCCTGGACGCCCTCCATGCTGCGGCCGCCGAGGCGACACCGGCCGATAGAATCCTGGTCTTCGGTTCCTTCTACACCGTGGGCGGCGTGCTCCAGCACGGCCTGCCTCGTGTGACCGCCGGCCGCCCGGCCGAACAGCCTCCCACCCTTCACTGACACCGCCGACACCGCCGATGGGCCTGCTTTCCTTCCTCAAGCGCGATGACGCCGCCGACGCGGCGGCGCCCAAGAAGTCGGCCAAGTCCGGCACCAAGGCCTCTGCAGCCGATGACGTGCAGGTGCTGCGCATTCGCGCTCGCCGCCGCCTGATCGGCGCAGCGGTGCTGGTGGCGGCCGGCGTGGTGGGCTTCCCGCTCATCTTCGAGACGCAGCCGCGCCCGATGCCGGTCGACTTGCCGATCGACATTCCCCGCAAGGAGACGGCCCCGCCACTGACCGTGCCGACGCGCGAGCCACTGGCGCAGGCCGACACCGCCGCCAAACCCGCCCCCCAGGTGGCGCCCGCGGCGAGTGCCGAGGTGCCGGTGGAGCCCAAGGTGGCCGAGAAACCGGCGGAGAAGGTCGCCAGCAAGCCCGCAGACAAGCCGCTCGAGAAGGCGCCCGAGAAACCCGCGTCCAAGCCGGCCGACAAGCCGTTGGAGAAGCCTGCCGAGAAGCCCGCCGACAAGCCGAAGGCGACCAACGACGGCGCCCGGGCCCAGGCGCTGCTGGAGGGCAAGGACCCGGCCCCGGCCGCCGCAGCCCGCTACATCGTGCAGGTCGGCGCGTACAGCGAGAACAAGGCGGCCCAGGACGTGCGGGCCAAGGTTGAAAAGCTCGGCCTCAAGACCTACGCGCAGGCGGTGGACACCGCGGACGGCCGCCGCGTGCGGGTCCGCCTCGGCCCGTTCGCCAGCCGCGACGAGGCGGAGCGCGCGGCCGCCAAACTCAAGAGTGCTGGCATGCCGGGCTCCATCCTGACGCTCTGACGGCGAGGTGGCATGGACGTCGCGCTGAGCTGGGTCGACCTCGCACTGGCTTCACTGCTGCTGATCTCGGTCGGCATCGGCGTCTGGCGCGGCCTCGTGTTCGAGGTGATGTCCCTGGCCGGCTGGGTGGTGGCGTATTTCGCCGCTTCGCCCCTGGCGCCCGTCGTTGCCGAACTGCTTCCGGACTCGACCGCCAGCCGCTTCGGCCCCGCCGTGCTGCACCTGGTCACGCTGGGCATCGCCTTCTTTGCCGTCCTCATCGTGTGGAGCCTGGCATCACGCCTGGTCAAGACGCTGATCCACGCCACGCCGCTGTCGATGGTGGACCGCCTCGGTGGCGCCGGTTTCGGTGCGCTGCGGGGCGTGTTCATCGCGCTGCTGCTGGTGCTCGTGATCGGCGCGTCACCGCTGGCGCAGTCGTCGACCTGGCAGGCCTCGCGCGCTGCCCCCGTGCTGACCGGCGTGTTGCACGACATGGCGCCGCTGCTGCCCGAACCCATCGCCCGCTTTGTTTCCCGCTCGATGACCCCATCTGACGCGGATTCGCCCGAATAAGGACCTCACACCATGTGTGGCATCGTCGGCACGCTCGCCGCTACCCCCGTCAACCAGCTCATCTACGACGCCTTGCTGCTGCTGCAGCACCGCGGCCAGGATGCAGCCGGCATCGTGACCATGCAGGGCCAGAAGTGCTTCATGCACAAGGCCCGCGGCATGGTGCGCGACGTCTTCCGCACCCGCAACATGCGGGCGCTGCCGGGCAACATCGGCCTCGGCCAGGTCCGCTACCCGACGGCGGGCAACGCCTACAGCGAGGAAGAGGCCCAGCCCTTCTACGTGAACGCGCCGTTCGGCATCGTGCTTGTGCACAACGGCAACCTGACGAACGCTCACGCGCTGAAGGACGAGCTGTTCGACATCGACCGCCGACACATCAACACCGAGAGCGACACCGAGGTGCTGATCAACGTGCTGGCCCACGAACTTGAGATGGCCGCGCGGGACCTGCCGCTCACGCCCAAGGAGATCTTCTCCGCCGTGCGCGCCGTGCAAAAGCGCATCAAGGGCAGCTATGCCGTCATCGCGCTGATTGCCGGCCAGGGCCTGCTCGCCTTCCGGGACCCCTTCGGCATCCGCCCGCTGTGCTTCGGCCGCGCGAGCAACGGCGACTTCATGGTCGCGAGTGAAAGCGTGGCCCTCGAAGGCACCGGCCATGTGCTGGAGCGCGACGTCGCCCCGGGCGAGGCGCTGTTCGTCGACATGACCGGCAAGCTGCACACCGAGCAGTGCAACGACGCCCCGACGCTCAACCCCTGCATGTTCGAGTTCGTCTACCTGGCCCGGCCGGACTCCGTGCTGGACGGCATCTCGGTCTACCAGGCCCGCCTGAACATGGGCGAGACGCTGGCCCAGCGCGTCATCTCCACGATGCCGCCGAACGAGATCGACGTCGTCATCCCGATCCCCGAGAGCAGCCGCCCGTCGGCCATGCAGCTCGCGCACCGCATCGGCAAGCCCTACCGCGAGGGCTTCGTGAAGAACCGCTACGTCGGCCGCACCTTCATCATGCCGGGGCAGGGCGCCCGCAAGAAGAGCGTGCGCCAGAAGCTCAACGCCATCGGCGTGGAGTTCAAGGGCCGCAACGTGCTGCTGGTGGACGACTCCATCGTGCGCGGCACGACGTCCAAGGAAATCGTGCAGATGGCCCGCGAGGCCGGTGCCCGCAAGGTCTACCTCGCGTCCGCCGCGCCGCCGGTGCGCTTCCCCAACGTCTACGGCATCGACATGCCGACCAAGGAAGAGCTGATCGCCCACGACCGCAGCATCGAAGAGATCCGCCAGTACATCGGGGCCGACGCCCTGATCTACCAGGACGTGGACGCGATGAAGCGCGTGGTTGCTGCGCTGCGCCCGGGCTTGGCCGGTTTCGAGGCGAGCTGCTTCGACGGGCACTACGTGACGGGCGACGTGAGTCTGGCCGACTTCGAGGCCATCCGCGAGCAGCGCGCCAGCCAGCCCGGCGATGAAGACGCCGATGCCCGCAGCCGCCTCGCGCTGCAAAGCGGCACGGAAGGCTGATCGGGCATGAGCGACCACACCCGCCGCTCCTTGCCCGACGGCCTGCGCCCCGAGACGCTGGCCGTGCGCACCGCGCTGCCGGCCAGCCAGCACGGCGAGAACTCCGAGGCCCTGTTCCTGACGACGGCCTACGTGCAGCCGGACGCCGAGACCTCGGCGCGCAAGTTCTCCAACTCCGAGGACTTCACCTACTCGCGCACCAGCAACCCGACGGTGCGCAGCCTGGAGGCGCGACTGGCTGCGCTCGAAGGCACCGAGGCGGCCATCGCCACGTCCACCGGCATGAGCGCCATCCTGCTGATGGTCCTGGGGCTGCTGAAGGCGGGCGACCATGTCGTCTGCTCGCGTTCGGTGTTCGGCTCGACGATCAACCTCTTCGCCAAGGAATTCGGCAAGTTCGGTGTCGAGACGAGCTTCGTCTCGCAGACCGACCTGGCCGAATGGCAGGCCGCCGTGCGGCCGACAACGAGGCTGTTCTTCGCCGAGACGCCCACGAACCCGCTGACCGAGATCTGTGACATCGGCGCGCTGGCCGACATGGCGCATGCCGCCGGGGCGCTGCTGGCGGTCGACAACACCTACTCGACACCCGCGCTGCAGCGCCCGGCCGAGATGGGCGCGGACATCGTCATGCACTCGGCCACCAAGTACATGGACGGCCAGGGCCGCGTCATGGCCGGTGCGCTGTGCGGCCCGAATCGCTTGATCCGTGACGTGTTCGGCCCGGTGCTGCGCACGGTCGGCATGACGCTCGCGCCATTCAACGCCTGGGTCGTGCTCAAGGGGCTGGAGACGCTGTCGCTGCGCATGAAGGCGCAGAGCGAACAGGCGCTGGCGGTGGCCCGCTGGCTGGAGGCGCAGCCGCAGGTCGCGCGGGTCTACTACCCGTCGCTGCCCTCGCATCCGCAGCATGAGCTGGCCATGCGCCAGCAATCGGGGCAGGGCGGGGCGGTGCTGTCCTTTGACGTGAAAGCCTCGTCGCCCGAAGCCGCACGGGCCGCGGCCTTTCACGTCATCGACAGCACGCGCGTCGTCTCGATCGCCACCAACCTCGGCGACACCAAGACCATCATCACCCACCCGGCCACCACCTCGCACGGCCGCCTCACCGAGGCGCAGCGCCAGGCCGCCGGCATCGGCCAGGGCTTGATCCGCCTGGCGGTCGGCCTGGAGCATGTCGACGACATCTGCGATGACCTCGCCCGTGGCCTCAGCATCCTGCACACCCTGAATCCCGCATGAGTTCCTTCGACAAAGTCCGCACCCGCATCGCCCCGTCGCCCACCGGCTTCCTGCACCTGGGTACGGCGCGCACGGCGCTGTACTCCTGGGCCTATGCCCGCCACCACGGCGGCGAGTTCGTGCTGCGCATCGAGGACACCGACGTCGCGCGCTCCACGCAGGATTCGGTCGACCAGATCATCCAGGCCATGAACTGGCTGGGCCTGAACTACGACGAAGGCCCGATCTACCAGATGCAGCGCCTGGACCGCTACCAGGCCGTCATCGACCAGCTCATTGCCGAAGGCAAGGCCTACCGCTGTTACGCCACGCCCGAAGAGTTGACCGCGATGCGCGAGGCGCAGAAGGCCCGCGGCGAGAAAACGCTGTACGACCGCCGCTGGCGCCCCGAGCCGGGCAAGGTGCTGCCGCCACCGCCCGAGGGTGTGAAGCCCGTGGTGCGCTTCGCGAATCCGATCGAGGGCGACGTGACCTGGGACGATCTCGTCAAAGGGCCGATCACGATCAACAACCGTGAGATCGACGACCTCATCATCGCCCGCACGGACGGCGTGCCGACCTACAACTTCGCCGTGGTGGTGGACGACTGGGACATGCGCATCAGCCATGTATTCCGCGGCGACGAGCACGTCAACAACACGCCGTGGCAGATCAACATCTTCCACGCGCTCGGTGCGCCGCTGCCGCAGTTCGGCCACCTGCCCATCATCCTTGGCGACGATGGCCTGAAGCTGTCCAAGCGCCGCGGCGCGGTCAGCGTGATGGATTACGCCGGGAACGGCTACCTGCCCGAAGGCATGCTGAACTACCTCGCGCGCCTGGGCTGGAGCCACGGCGACGACGAGCTGTTCTCGGCCGAGCAGATGGTGGCCTGGTTCGACGGCACGCATCTGTCCAAGAGCCCGGCGCAGTGGGACCCGGCCAAGCTGGATTGGGTCAATGGCCACTACGTCAAGCACATCGACGAGGCGCGCCTGGCCGAACTCGTCGTGGCTCAGCTGGCCGCCAAGGGCCTGAGCGCGACGGTCGAGCAGGTGCAGCCGAAGGTCGGGTTGTTCAAGGACCGCTGCGCCACGGTGGCCGCCTTGGCAGACTGGCTGGCCATGTACTTCACGCCCGTCAGTCCCGCCGCCGAGGACGTGGCGACCCATGTGACCGACGCCGTCCGTCCGGCGATCGCGACACTGGCCGACAAGCTGTCTGCACTGACCGAGTGGAACAAGGCGGCCATCCAGCAGGCGCTCAAGGAGACGCTCACCGCGACCGGTCTCAAGATGCCCCAGCTCGCCGTGCCGGTGCGTGTGATCGTCTGCGGGCGCGCCCAGACACCGAGCCTGGACGCCGTGCTTGAGCACTTTGACCAGAAAAAAGTGCTTGAACGCTTGCAATCCGTTTGAAATTCGTCATATACTCTTGGTCTCGCTTGAACAGCGCTGCAAACGAAGCGATTGGCGAACAGGCTGGCAACAGCTGATTCGATAATCACAACGGGGGTATAGCTCAGCTGGGAGAGCGCTTGCATGGCATGCAAGAGGTCAGCGGTTCGATCCCGCTTACCTCCACCAAACTCCCCAGGAGTTTGCGTGGCGCGCGGTTCAAGGGTTGAAGAATTTGTCCCCTTCGTCTAGAGGCCTAGGACACCACCCTTTCACGGTGATTACAGGGGTTCGAATCCCCTAGGGGACGCCAAACTTGTTTGGCAGCTCCGTCGAAAGACGGGCGAGTTTGATGAGCTCGAATATTGTTGTGAGACAATATAGAAATCATCCCACGCGGAGTGGTAGTTCAGTTGGTTAGAATACCGGCCTGTCACGCCGGGGGTCGCGGGTTCGAGCCCCGTCCACTCCGCCAAAGGTTTCCGTTGGGCTTGCCCAACAAAGCCGACGGCCAATTCATTGGCCGTTTGTTTTTTGCGACCGGTTCATCCGGGGGGTATAGCTCAGCTGGGAGAGCGCTTGCATGGCATGCAAGAGGTCAGCGGTTCGATCCCGCTTACCTCCACCAGATTCCTTTTGGAATACGGTTCGCAGTGAATTTCAAGATTGATGTCCCCTTCGTCTAGAGGCCTAGGACACCACCCTTTCACGGTGATTACAGGGGTTCGAATCCCCTAGGGGACGCCAAACTTGTTTTGGCAAACCCGTCGATTGACGGGCGAGTTTGATGAGCTCGAATAGGGTCGAAAGACGGTATTGAATTCATCCCACGCGGAGTGGTAGTTCAGTTGGTTAGAATACCGGCCTGTCACGCCGGGGGTCGCGGGTTCGAGCCCCGTCCACTCCGCCAAAATAAATAATGCGCCGACACCCATTCGGGTTCGGTGCATTTTTTTTGCCCCGTGGCGACGAGGCCGGTTGCCTCAAGAAACGCCGCGTGCCGGTGCCGGTGCAGTGCCGACGGCGTCACTCCCGCCGCTGGTATGATTTTGCGAGCTGGGCGCCGGTGACCGCGCTTCGGTTGCGGCGGGACGGGACATCTCGTTGGAACTGCGCTTGCCGCTCACCACGAGCCGGGCCAGTTTCACGACCTCGCTGGCGTGCGCTGGCAGCCCGCTGGCCGCAAAACCAAGCGCCACAGTCAGGCTGAGCCACAGTTGCGTCAAACGTTTCATCTTGGCGACCTCTCGCCCCGCACAGGCAGCGAGGCACGGATTGCAGTGTTGGGGAACGGGGTCGCCCTTGCCAGCGCGGCGCGACGAACTGCGCTTTCTGCGGGATGAATTGCGGAACGCGCCGGCGAGGTGGGCTGCGCGACGCCAACACCGACCTTGCCCGTCATTGCGCGACCTGTCGCAAGATACGCGGTGCGCGCCGTGGCCGGCTGAGGGGTGCGGCCCTCGCAATCATCCATGGGTCCAGCCGACATGAGCTCTGCCATCGAGGGCTGTGGCACCGCCGCGCCGGCGTCCGAGCGGAACGGAGCGCCTAACGAGCCGCCGGTGAGCCCAATCGCGCTGGCTGAGTTGGTGCGCATGCGGGTCGTACCACCGTCGCCTTAAATGAAAAAACCCGAGTGAATAACATCACCCGGGCTTAGTTGTGGCGGAGAGGGCGGGATTCGAACCCGCGGTGGGCTATTAACCCACACACGCTTTCCAGGCGTGCGACTTAAACCGCTCATCCACCTCTCCTGCAAGCCTCACATCATAACCCAGGATGAGCGGGCTGCCGAGGAGCGACGCGCTGAACCGGCGGGCGAAAGCGCAGGGCGTCACGCCAGCCCAATTGGTGGATGACGTTGTTCAGATGGAGCATGCGCCTTGAGCGTGCGAGCGCATGGCCGTCACCGTCCACCAGTGCGACGTTGCAAAGGATGTTCATCGGGTCGAACAAGGCGACGACTTCCGGCTGGATCTCCGTCCATTCCCAGGCGATCTGGATGGGCGTGCTGTCATCGAGCGTCGCCCACACTTCCTGGCCGGACCGCAGCCCAGACCGTGCATCGTGCACCCTAACGCTGCTTCCCACTTGACGCAGTTCATGGGTTGCCATTTCGAACTCGTTTACAGTCTTGACGACCGTTTCGCAGGCCATCAGTTGCCAAGCTGCCATCTGCATGCGGATCTCCGGTTTCTTTGCATGCTTGGCAGTGTGCGTTCCCAGGGGCGTTGCCGCTCCTACCAACCCTAGTAGCGCATGAATCTCCAGCGGTACGAACAAGTCAGTCAAGCGGCAGATTTCGCGTCCTTCCGGCAAGGCCTGATCGACTTCGCGCATGACATGGACTTCGGCCTGATCGCGGGTGTCCTCGCTGTGGAACGGTATCGCGCCGGGGAGAAATCCGAGTACTTCGCAATCGGCAACACGCCGCCTGAGTTCCTGGCAGCGGCCAAGGATCCTGGGAATGCGAAACGGGATCCCGTTCACAAGCATGTGATGCGCAATCCTGCGCCGCTCGTGTACGACCAGCGCTTGTACGTTGATGCCGGCGCGGGAGACCTCTGGGAGATGCAGGCCCCCTTCGGCTATCGAACAGGCATCGCTGTCAGCGTGCACATGCCCGGATATCGACGGTTCTTGCTGGGCGTGGACCGCGAGGAGCCGATGCCCAAGGACCCCGTCAAACTTAGCCGCCTCCTGGCCGACCTGCAGCTGCTCGCTGTGCACGCACAGGACGCGGCCGCTCGCATCCTGATTCCCGCAGATGTTCCGAGGCTGCACCCCCGGCAGGTTGAAATCCTTCGTCTGACCATGGAGGGCAAGAGTGCGTGGGTCGTTGGCAGCTTGCTGGGCATCAGCGAGAACACCGTCAACTACCACATGAAGCAGTTGTTCAAGCAGTTGGATGTGTCAAACAAGAGCCACGCGGTGCTCAAAGCGATCGAGCTTGGGCTCTTGTAGGGCAGGTAGCGCTGCGGACTACCAGGGTTTGTAGTTCCATCGACGGCGGGCCTTCGGGACACTGTCTCCATCGAAATGCGGCTTGCGAGCCAGATGGAGCTGAACATGTTGAAATTCTTTTCTGAAGTCTTTGGCCTTCCCTACTTCGGCGGCTGATCGTCGTCAGTCTGCTCGGTAAAGCGACACCTCCATCGCTTTCGTTCGGCGCCCCCCGAACGTCTTGTGCCCGCGACCGCCCCCTCCGGGGCCCTCGCGGGCTTTTTTCGTCTGGGCGGCGTGATGCTCGGACCGCGCCTGCAGCCACGCCGCGGGGCCAGCGCAAGGCGGCGTCCTGGCTGCTCAGCCTGATGTGCCTGGATCTGCAACCGCAGACACCGCCAGGACACGCGACGGCCCTACACTTCGCGGCTTCGTTTTTTGATGCCCGCCCGCTGGAGGCCGCCGATGATCCGTTTCCATTTCCCGATTGTCATCATCGATGAGGACTATCGTTCCGAGAACACCTCGGGCCTGGGCATCCGTGCGCTGGCAGAAGCCATCCAGAAGGAGGGCATGGAAGTCCTCGGCGTCACGAGCTATGGCGACCTCTCCCAGTTCGCGCAGCAGCAAAGCCGCGCCTCCGCCTTCATCCTGTCGATCGATGACGAGGAGTTCACGTCCGGCCCGGATCTCGATCCGGCCGTGCTGAACCTGCGCAAGTTCATCGAGGAGATCCGCTTCCGCAACCCGGACATCCCGATCTACGTCTACGGCGAGACTCGCACCAGCCAGCACCTGCCCAACGATGTGCTGCGCGAGCTGCACGGCTTCATCCACATGTTCGAGGACACGCCGGAGTTCGTGGCGCGCCACATCATCCGGGAGGCCAAGAGCTACCTCGACGGTCTGGCGCCGCCCTTCTTCAAGGCGCTGATGGACTACGCCCAGGACGGCTCCTACTCCTGGCATTGCCCCGGCCACTCCGGCGGCGTGGCTTTCCTGAAGAGCCCGGTCGGCCAGATGTTCCACCAGTTCTTCGGCGAGAACATGCTCCGCGCGGACGTCTGCAACGCCGTGGAAGAACTGGGCCAGCTCCTGGACCACACGGGCCCGGTGGCCGCCTCCGAGAAGAATGCCGCGCGCATCTTCAATGCCGACCACTGCTTCTTCGTCACGAACGGCACGTCCACCTCCAACAAGATGGTGTGGCACCACACGGTGGCGCCGGGCGACGTGGTGGTCATCGACCGCAACTGCCACAAAAGCAACCTGCACGCGATCATCATGTGCGGCGCCATTCCCGTCTTCCTGACGCCGACGCGCAACCACTACGGCATCATCGGCCCCATCCCTGAGAGCGAGTTCAGCCCGGAGGCGATCCGCGCCAAGATCGCTGCCAACCCGCTGCTCGCACACGTCGACCCGGACACGGTCAAGCCGGCCATCGTCACGCTCACGCAGAGCACCTACGACGGCGTGCTCTACAACACCGAGACGATCAAGAAGAAGCTCGACGGCTACATCCCGACGCTGCACTTCGACGAAGCCTGGCTGCCGCACGCGGCCTTCCACGACTTCTACGGCCAGTTCCACGCGATGGGCAAGAACCGCCCGCGCCCCAAGGAGGCCATGGTCTACGCGACGCAGTCCACGCACAAGCTGCTGGCCGGCATTTCGCAGGCCTCGCAGGTGCTGGTGCAGGACTCGCAGAGCGTCAAGCTCGACAAGCACCTCTTCAATGAGGCCTACCTGATGCACACCAGCACCAGCCCGCAATACTCGATCATCGCGAGCTGCGACGTGGCCGCGGCCATGATGGAGCCCCCCGGCGGCACCGCGCTGGTGGAGGAAAGCATCCGCGAATCGCTCGACTTCCGCCGCGCGATGCGCAAGGTGGACGGCGAGTACGGTGACGACTGGTGGTTCAAGGTCTGGGGCCCCGACTACCTGCGCGCGGAAGAGGGCAGCGAGCCGGTGTCGGCCGACTGGATGCTGCACGCCGACGAGGAGTGGCATGGCTTCGGCGGTCTCGCCGAGGGCTTCAACATGCTGGACCCGATCAAGTCCACCATCATCACGCCCGGGCTGGACATGGAAGGGCGCTTCGCCACGACCGGCATCCCGGCATCGGTGGTAACCAAGTTCCTCGTCGAACACGGCGTGGTGGTCGAGAAGACGGGCCTCTATTCGTTCTTCATCATGTTCACCATCGGCATCACCAAGGGCCGCTGGAACACGCTGCTGACCGCGCTGCAGCAGTTCAAGGACGACTACGACAAGAACGCGCCGCTGTGGCGCATCCTGCCGGAGTTCTGCGCGCAGTTCCCCAAGTACGAGCGCATGGGCCTGCGTGACCTGTGCCAGAGCATCCACGAGGCCTACGCCGAGGGCGACATCGCACGCCTGACGACGGACATGTACCTGTCCAACCTGCAGCCGGCCATGACGCCGACGGATGCCTACGCCCACATCGCGCAGCGCAAGACGGAGCGGGTCGGCATCGACGACCTAGAAGGTCGCATCACGACCTCGCTGCTGACGCCTTACCCGCCCGGCATCCCGTTGCTGATCCCGGGCGAGCGGTTCAACAGGAAGATCGTGGACTACCTCAAGTTCACGCGCACTTTCAACGCCAAGTTCCCGGGCTTCGCGACCGACGTGCACGGCCTCGTGCACGAGGTGGACGAGGAGACCGGCCGCGGCCGCTACTACGTCGACTGCGTGAAGGCCTGATCCTGTCGAGCGCCTGGCAGGTCGGTGGCGGCCAGGCGCCAGGGCAGGCCCTCGTGGCGTGTCATGTCGCGGCGAACGCCTGCGGGGCTCAGGCCGGTCAATGCGCGGAACTCGCGCGCCATGTGGGCCGCATGGCTGTAGCCGCAGCGGTGCGCGATGTCGGCCAGCGGCGCCCCTTGTGACAACTGGACCAGGCTGGCCTGCAAGCGCTCGATGCGCAGCCAGGCTTTCGGGGTCAGGCCCAGTCGTTCGGTCACCCGGCGCTGGAGCTGACGGGTACTCCACGGTGCGGCCTGTGCCCAGTCGAGCACGGTCGCGCCGCACGGAGCCTCAGGGGGCGGCGTCCAGCAGACGCGAGCGCTGGCCTGCCGGACCCAGTCCTGCAACGCCTGCTCGACCAGCCAGACATGGGCGGCGGTGCTGCCCGCGCGATCCAGCCGACGGGCCAGTGCTTCTGTCGCGGCGCTGCCGATGATTTCCTGGACCGGGCGGCGGCGGCCCACCCAATCCGCGGCTGGCATGTCGAACAGCCAGTTCAACACCCCGGGGCGCAGTAACACGGTCGTCACGGCGGGGTCATTGGCATAGCGACGCCGGGCCGGCGCGAGGCGGGGGCCGGCCAGTTCCAGGGGGGCCATCGGCTGGCCGCTGTCTGCATCCAGCCAGTCGCCCCGGTGCAGGACGGTCAGTGCGCCGAGCACATTCGCTGGAAAGCACTGCACGGCCGGCAGTGCCGGTCCCTGCAGGCCGGGGCGCCGCACGGCGATCGCCTGCACATAGGGCGCCAGTGCGGGGCTCGGGGGCAGCAGCTGCGTTCGACTGGCGAGCATCAGGTCATGAATCCCAGATCCTGGGGTGAGAAGGCCGTGAGGCTCGGAAAGGCGGTGTTGATCGCGCCGGCATCAAGCCCGAACCACCGGGCGAGTGTCGCGCCGAATTGTTCGAGTGACGTGCTCGGGATCAACGCCCCGCGGCTGCCGGCGTCGTCCGACCCGCCGAGCGCCGGGTAGGGGAAGCGGCCATACACCTGCCCGCCGCGCACCGCGCCGCCGAGGATGAGGTGGTGGTTGCCCCAGCCGTGGTCGGTGCCGGACCCGCTGGGCTGCAGAGACCGGCCGAATTCGCTCTGCGTGAAGCTGGTGACGAGCGACGACACGCCCAGTTCAACGGTCGCTGCGTAGAAGGCCGCCATCGCGTCCCCGAGCTGACGCAGCAGATCCCAGTGCTGCCAGCTCTGGCCGCTGTGGGTGTCGAAGCCGCCCAGTTGCACGAAGAACACCTGGCGGCGTACGCCGACGGTGCCGCGCAGCGCGATGACGCGAGCCACCTGCTGCAACTGCCGGCCGATGTCGGTGCCGGGGAAGGCGGTGTTGACCGTGCCGTTGCCGCTGGAGCGCAGCAAGGCGCCCAGGCTGAGCGCGTCGCGGCGCACCTGGTTGGCGGCCTGGATCAGACGGACGCCGCCATCCACCGCGAGGATCTCGTTGAGGGCCTGGCTGCGGGCTGCGCTTGCCGTGGCGGGCCAGGTCGTCATGCCGTTCACGTCCAGGTTGAAGCCCGGCACGAGGCTCGCGCTCGGCACCTGCGCGCCGTTGGTGAACAGGGCGCCACCGGCCATCGACACGGCAGCCGGAAAGCGAGAGATGCCGTTGCGGGCCACCAGGGCATCGGCCGTGCGCCCGCCCCAGCCGGTGCCACCGCCGCTGCCGTTGCCGGCCTGCGTCTGCTGCATCTGGTCGGAATGGGAATAGAGGTTGGCCGGCAGGGTGGCCGTGCCGGCCTGGATCTGCGCGCGGGTCGTCGGCGCGAGCAAGGGGCCGACGTTGGCGATGGCGGCCAGCCGACCCTGCGTCCACAAAGGGTGGATGGCCTGCAGACCCGAATTCAGTGCATACGGCACGCCGTCGGTCGTCGTGATCGGCAGCAGGCTGGCTGACTGGTCCGGCAGGGCCAGGCTGCCGCGTGCGCTGCGGTAGGCGGCGTAGGCCGCAGCGCTCTGCGGCACCAGCACGTTGTGGCCGTCGCAGCCGCCGGCGAGGAAGACGCAGACGAGGGCGCGGTAGTCCTCGGTCGTCTGGGCCTGCACGGGCATCAGCGGTGCAGCAGTGAGGGCGCAGGCAGCGCGCAGCAGCGTGCGCCGGGTGGTGTTGTGGGCAGTCATGGCGCGTCCCTTGTCAGTGTTGGATGGCGTGCTGGCCGGACAGCAGCGTCAGGTAGAGCGCCGTCTGCACGCGCTGCGTCGCATCGGGCTGCGCGTTGATGGCGTTGGCGAGGCTCTGGCGCATCGCGGCCGGCATGCGGCCCCACAGCAGGGCCTGGTCGACGGCATTGATCAGCGCCGTGGTGTCGTTGGCGACGGCCATGAAGGGCTGCAGGTTCACGCGCATGTTGCTGCCGGGCTGGGTCAGCAGGGCCCACAGGAAGTTGCCGCGCAGCGTCGCTTCGGTCGGGGTGTAGATCTGGAACTCCGGCGCGTTCAGCGCGGTCTGGGGCAGGCGGAAGAGCTGCGAGTAGAAGCCGAAGACCGACGGCGGCGTGAGTGGCGTCTGGCCGGTGCGGCCGATCTCCCAGGCGAGGTTGTTGGCGGGCTGGAAGCCGCCATTCAACCCGCGCAGGGTTGCCGCGAAGTGCTGCAACGGGTCGCGCAGCCGGCCGTCGTTCGTGCCGGCGGTGTCGTTGCGGGCTTCCGCATCCAGCAGCACGGCGCGCAGCACGGCGCGCAAGTCGCCGCGCACGCCACTGCCGTTGTTGACGAACACGCTGGCCACGCGCTGCATGTAGGCGGGCGTCGGGTTGCTCTTCACGAGCTGTCGGATCAGCCGCTGCGCCACGAACGGGGGCGTGTTCGGGTGCTGGAAGAGGCAGTCGAGCGTCGACTTGAGGTCGGCCTCCACGCCCTGGTTGGCGGGCAGCGAGCAGCCGAGGAAGCTCTTGGCACGCTGGTCATGGTTGATCTCGCGCGAGACCAGAGGGCCGCTGAAGTTCTCCCAGTTGTTGGTGCCCGTGCCGGCGTAGGTCCAGCCCGTCAGCGCGAGCGCGACCTGCTGGATCGTCGCCTGGTCATAGGTCGGCTGCGGCCGCCCGGCGAGGTCCAGCTGCGGTGTGCCGTCGGCATTGAGCCGCACGAGACCGATCGTGAAGAGCTGCATCAGCTCGCGGGCGAAGTTCTCGTTCGCCGCCGAGCCGCCCAGCGGACGGTTGCTGTTGGCGAGGTCCAGGTACTTGCCCATCTGCGGGCTGCGTGTGAGTTCGTCCAGCAGGGTGCGGTAGTTGCCGAAGGCGTGCCGGCTCAGCAGGCGCAGGTGCGGCACCAGCTCGTCCGGGTAGATGTTCTTGTTGGCCGACACCACCAGCACCTGTGCCAGGGCGTAGGCGGCGCGCTGGCGCAGCTGGTCGGGCGCGTCCGTCAGGCGGTTGAGCATCTGCGCCGACACGCCCGCCATGCTGTTGTCGGTCGGCAGGGTGATGGCCGTTTCAGGCAGGGCGAACTGCTCGGCCAGCCAGGCGTCCGTGCCGAGGATTTGCAGGCGCGCGACGGCCGCGGCATTCGGCCCGAAGGTGGCCTGCTCCAGGAAGCGGGCGGCCGCGAGGTTGGCTGTCCCCTGGCCGGGGCCGGGTGCCGGGCTGGGCGCCGGGCTGGGCGCCGGGCTGGGGGCGGGGGGCGGCGCGGGGCTGGGCGCCGGCGAGGGTGAGGGCGAAGGGGAGGGTGCCGGGGAGGGCGCGGGCGCCGACGCCGATACCGTCAGGTTGACCACGTCCGAGCCGATGGCGCCCAGGCCGGTGGCCCAGACTTGCACCGGCTGCGTCTTGCCGAGCCAGGTGGAAGGGGCGATGGCCGAGGCGAGCAACTGGGTCGCCGAGACCCGGGTGACTGTGGCCTGGAGGTCGCCGATCTTCACGGCGACATTGGTCGGGAACGCAGCGCCGTTGAGTTGCAGCGTGAAGGCGCCGGCCGGCACGGCGGCCGGGCTGATGCTCCACAGGCGGGGCTGGACCTGGGTGATGCTCAGCGTCACGCTGCCCGACTTGCCGGGATAGGCCGTGCTGGTGGCCGTGACCGTGACGTCGCTCTGCATCGGCACCTGTGCTGGCGCGGTGTAGAGCCCGCGCTCGGTGACGGTGCCGACGGTCGTGTTGCCGCCCGGGATGCCATTGACCGTCCAGGTCACGGTGTTCGGGGACAGCGGCACGTAGGCCGTCAACTGGCGCGCCGTGGCGATCGGCAGGCTGCCGTTGCTGTAGACGGTGATGGTCTGCGCCAGCAGCGGCGCACTGCCGAGGCTGCCAACGAGGGTCAGCAGCGCCAGGCGGAGAGTTCTGGGAGGCGGGCAGGACATGGAGTCGCTCCTTGAAAGGTCGACTCCACAAGTGCAACGGCCATGCCAGGCCAGGAATCGGTCAAAAGCGACGCGGTGCGTCCGTCCCGAGGATGTAGGAGGGCTGGCCGGCTGACGATTTTTGTCCTGCCTGACGAAGGCTGTCAGCGCAAGAGGCCGGCATGGCCGATTCGTGCAAATGTCACAAGCTGTGACGCCGTGGCGGTCAGCCCTCCATGGCCATCGCGGTGTGGCTGAAGCCGCCGTCGACGTAGGTGATCTCGGCGCTGATGCCGGCCGCCAGGTCCGACAGCAGGAAGGCAGCGGTGTTGCCGACGTCGTCGATCGTCACGTTGCGGCGGATGGGGGCCTGGGCGGCGAACTGGTTCAGCAGCTTGCCGAAGTCCTTGATGCCTGACGCAGCCAGCGTCTTGATCGGGCCGGCGGAGATGCCATTCACGCGCACGCCCTTGTCGCCCAGTGCCTGCGCGAGGTAGCGCACGCTGGCCTCCAGGCTCGCCTTGGCGAGGCCCATGGTGTTGTAGTTCGGCACGACGCGGATGGCACCGAGGTAGCTCAGGGTCAGCAGGGCCGAGCCCGGGCGCAGGCGCGGGGCGGCCAGCTTGGCCATCGCGGGGAAGCTGTAGGCCGAAATGTCGTGCGCGATTCGGAAGTTTTCGCGCGTCATGCCGTCGAGGAAATTGCCGGCAATCGCGTCCCGCGGGGCGAAACCGATGGAATGCACGAAGCCGTCAAACTCGGGCCAGACCCGGCCCAGGTCGTCGAACAGCGCTTGCAGCTGCTCGTCGCTGGTCACGTCGCAGTCATACACCAGGCTGGAGCCGAACTCGGCGGCGAACTCGGTGATCCGGTCCTTGAAGCGCTCGCCCTGGTAGCTGAACGCGAGCTCGGCGCCTTCGCGATGGCAGGCCTTGGCGATGCCGTAGGCGATGGAGCGGTTGGACAGCACGCCCGTGATCAGCAGCCGCTTGCCGGCGAGAAAGCCCATTCGTGTCTCCTGTGAGGTCTCAAACAGCCCGCGATTCTGGCATGCGCCCAGCCCATGAGCTTGCCGGCACGGAGCTTGCACAGTACAATGCGAGCTTCACTTGAAATGAGAGTTGGCTTTAAAGCCAGCGATCGCGAGTTCCGGACGATATCCCCCGGTGCAGGATTCAGGTGAACGAGTGGGCGGATTCATCCAGCCCATTTTTTTTGCTTTTTCGCTTTTTCGCTTTTCCGATTTCCTCGCATTCCCCTCAGGAACCCATCAGACGCATGAGTTGGCAAACCGCTGTAGAGACTACCGTGACCGGCCTCGGTTACGAACTCGTGGACTGCGAACGCAGTGCCGGCGGACTCGTGCGCGTGACGATCGACAAGCTGCCGGCGCAGGCCGATGCCGGAGAGTTGATCACGGTGGACGACTGCGAGAAGGTCACCCGCCAGCTCCAGTATGTGCTGGAAGTCGAAGCCTTTGAATATGCCCGGCTCGAGGTGTCCTCGCCGGGGCTCGATCGGCCGCTCAAGAACGCCTCGCACTACGCGCGCTTTACCGGCCAGGAAATCGACATCACGCTGAAGCTGCCCTTCCAGGGGCGCAAGAAATACCGCGGTGTGCTGGGCAGCCAGCCCGGCGTCGACAGCGATCAGGCCTGGCGCCTGGTGTTCGACGACGGTGCGGCCGAGCAGGCGCTCGACTTCACGCTGGACGAGGTGCGCGAGGCGCGCCTGGTGCCGGCGTTCAGTTTCAAGGGTCGGGGCGGCGAGCCCGCGCCTGACCGCAAGCCCGGCCAGCGGGGCGTCATCAAGCCGAAAAAGGCTGCACTCAAGAAACAAGCGGGCGAGCCTGATGCGGCGGCGCCCGGCCAAGACAAGGTTGACGGAGGTCTCAAGCAATGAACCGCGAAATGTTGATGCTGGTGGACGCGATCTCGCGCGAGAAGAGCGTGGAGCGTGATGTCGTGTTCGGTGCGGTTGAAGCGGCACTGGCCTCGGCCACCAAGAAGATTTACGGCGGTGAAGCCGACATCCGCGTGAGCGTGGATCGCGAGTCGGGCGAGTACGAGACCTTCCGCCGCTGGCATGTCGTGCCCAACGAGGCCGGCCTGCAGAACCCCGATGCCGAAATCCTGCTGTTCGAAGCCCAGGAACAGATCGCCGACATCGAGGTGGACGACCACATCGAGGAGCCCGTCGAGTCCGTGCCGATCGGCCGCATCGGCGCCCAGGCCGCCAAGCAGGTCATCCTGCAGAAGATCCGTGACGCCGAGCGCGAGCAGCTGCTCAATGACTTCATGTCGCGCGGCGAGAAGATCTTCGTCGGCACCGTCAAGCGCCTGGACAAGGGCGACATCATCGTCGAGAGCGGTCGCGTCGAAGGACGCCTGAAGCGCAGCGAGATGATCTCCAAGGAGAACCTGCGCACCGGTGACCGCGTCCGCGCCGTCATCCTGGGCGTGGACCCGACCCAGCGTGGCCCGCAGATCATGCTGTCGCGTTCGTCGCCCGAGTTCATGAAGGAGCTCTTCGCCCAGGAAGTGCCGGAAATCGAGCAAGGCCTGCTGGAGATCAAGAGCTGCGCCCGCGACAGCGGCTCGCGCGCCAAGATCGCCGTGGTCAGCCATGACCGCCGGGTCGACCCGATCGGCACCTGCGTCGGCGTGCGCGGTTCCCGCGTGAACGGCGTGACGACCGAACTCGCCGGCGAGCGCGTGGACATCGTGCTGTGGAGCGAGGACCCGGCCCAGTTCGTCATCGGCGCGCTGGCCCCGGCCAACGTGCAGTCGATCGTGGTCGACGAAGAGCGTCATGCGATGGACGTGGTGGTCGACGAGGAAAACCTCGCCATCGCCATCGGCCGCGGCGGCCAGAACGTGCGCCTGGCGTCCGAGCTGACCGGCTGGCGCATCAACATCATGTCGGCCGAAGAGTCGGCGGCCAAGCACGAGCAGGAGACCGAAAGCGTCCGCAAGCTCTTCGTCGAGAAGCTCGACGTGGACGCGGAAGTCGCCGACATCCTCATCGCCGAGGGCTTCACCAGCCTGGAAGAAGTCGCCTACGTCCCGATGCAGGAAATGCTCGAGATCGAAGCCTTCGACGAGGACACCGTCACCGAGCTGCGCACCCGTGCCAAGGACGCGCTGCTGACGATGGAAATCGCCAAGGAAGAGAAGGTCGAGGAAGTCTCCCAGGACCTGCGCGACCTGGAAGGCGTGACGCCCGAACTGCTGAGCAAGCTCGCCGAGGGCGGCATCAACACCCGCGACGACCTGGCCGACCTGGCCGTGGACGAATTGGTCGACCTGTCCGGCATGGACGAGGCGGCCGCGCGCGCATTGATCATGAAGGCCCGCGAACACTGGTTCAACGCCTGATCAACACACCACGCCGCGCCGCACCGAAAGCAATCTGAAGGATCCCCACATGGCCGTGACTACCGTCGCCCAATTTGCCGCCGAGCTGAGTAAGCCGGCGGGCACGCTGCTGGAGCAGCTGCAAGCCGCGGGCGTCAAGAAGTCTTCCGTCGACGACTCGCTCTCCGAGTCCGACAAGGAACGCCTGCTCGACCACCTGCGTACCGCCCATGGCACCGCTGGCACCGAGCGCAAGAAGATCACGCTGGTCAAGAAGTCGACCACCGAGATCAAGCAAGCCGACGCCTCCGGCAAGGCCCGCACCATCCAGGTCGAGGTGCGCAAGAAGCGCACCTTCGTCAAGCGTGACGATTCCGTCGACGAGACGACCGGTGGCCCGGACGATGCCGAACTCGCCCGTCGCGAGGAAGAAGCCCAGGCCCAGGCCGCTGCACTGCGCGCCCAGGAAGAAGAGCTCGCCGCGAAGGTGAAGGCCCGCGAGGAGGCCGAGCGTGCCGCTCGTGAAGCGGCCGCCGCCAAGGCTGCGGCCGAAGCGGCCGCGGCTGAAGCCGCCGCCCAGGCGGCTGCTGAAGCCGCCGCCGCTGCCGCCGCCGAACCCGCCAAGGCCGAAGCGAAGCCGGACGAGGCCGCCGAATCGCGCGCCCGCAACGCCGCCGCCGCGGCTGCCGAAGCCGCCGCCCTGAACAAGGCTGCGGCCAAGCGCGGCGCCAAGGCTGCTGCGCCGGCGCCGGCACCGGCACCGGAAGTCGTGGCGCCGCCGCCCGCCCCGGCGCCGGAGGTCGTGGCCCCGCCCCCGGCCCCGGAAGCTGCCAAGCCCGCGCTGCGCGTGGTCAAGGCTGTCGACGCCGCCGCCGAAGAGAAGCAGAAGCAGGACGACCTGGCCCGCCGCCGCAAGGCCGCCGAGGAAGAGGCCGCCAAGATCCGCGCGATGATGAACGCGCCCAAGAAGGTCCTGGTCGCGCCCAAGAAGGAAGAGCCCAAGCCGGCAGAAGCCGCCGGCATCAAGGGCACGATCCACAAGAAGGCCGGTGCACCGAGCCCGGCCACGTCAGCGCCGAGCGCGGGTGCCGGCAAGCCGGGCGACAAGAAGTCGGTCAAGTCCGAAAAGCTGTCGTCGAGCTGGGCCGATGACGCCGCCAAGAAGCGTGGCCTCAAGACCATCGGTGCCGGTCCCGCCGGCGCCGGCCGCCCGGGTGGCGGTGGCAACTGGCGCGCGCCGGCGCGCGGTGCCGCCGGCCGCCGTGGTGACCGCAATGGCAATGGCCAGTCGACCTTCCAGGCGCCGGTCGAGCAACAGGCGCAAGAGGTGCACGTGCCCGAGACCATCTCGGTGGCCGACCTCGCCCACAAGATGTCGGTGAAGGCCGCCGAGGTCATCAAGCAGCTCATGAAGCTGGGCCAGATGGTCACCATCAACCAGCAGCTGGACCAGGAAACCGCCATGATCGTGGTGGAAGAAATGGGTCACAAGGCGTTCGCCGCCAAGCTGGACGACCCGGATGCCTTCCTCGAAGAAGAGGGCACGTCGGCCGAGCAGCAGCACGAGGCTTTGCCGCGTGCGCCGGTCGTCACCGTCATGGGTCACGTCGACCACGGCAAGACCTCGCTGCTGGACTACATCCGCCGCAGCCGCGTGGCCGCGGGCGAAG